>NZ_JBFTHX010000048.1:0-42299 GCF_056394465.1 Variovorax sp. 10N432 | reverse complement strand
GCCGCATCGAGATCGATAACAATGCTGCCGAGCGTGCGCTGCGCGGTGTCAGCCTCGGCCGCAAGAACTACCTCTTTATGGGGTCGGACGCGGGAGGCGAACGCGCTGCGGCGATCTACAGCCTCGTGGAGTCGGCCAAGCTCAACGGGATCGATCCCGAGGCCTATCTGCGCGATGTGCTAACGCGCATCGCCGACCATCCCATCAACCGCATCGACGAGTTGCTGCCGTGGAACATCGGCCGACGCGCCGGCGACCAACGAGAGGCAGCCTGAGCATGGCGACCAAGGTTCATCGGATCAAGACGTCCCCGGCAATCCTCCAACTGCACATCGAGTTGCGCGGCACGAAGCCCAAGGTCTGGCGCCGCGTGCTGGCGCCTGAGACGATCACGTTGCTCAAGCTTCACCTGGTCATTCAGGCCGCGTTTGGATGGGGCCACTCGCATCTACACGAGTTCATCGCCGGCGACGGCGAGCGCTATGGAACGCCCGATCCGATGTACGACGATCCTGGATCGATCACCAGCGAGAGCACGCGACTGGCTACTGCCCTGAACCGGTCGACGCTGAGCTATGTCTACGACTTCGGGGACTACTGGGACCACCGCATCAAGGTTGAGAAGAAGCTCGCACCCGATCCGCTGCTGCCCCTGCCGTTCTGCGTCGGCGGCGCATGCGCGACACCGCCCGAGGACTGCGGCGGCATTCCGGGCTATGCCGACTTCATCCAGGCCATGGGCGATCCCGATGACCCGGAGCACGAGAACTTGGCCGAATGGATCGGCGTAGAGACCTGGGATCCCAAGGCGTTCGATTCCATCGAGGCCAACGACCGCTTGGCCGCAATCAAGCTCTGACGCTGCCATGGCGCAATCGACGAGGAACATCGAAACGTTGATCGCCGATGGCGGTGACATCAACATCGGCGCGCTTCCGCCCCACGAGTGCGTAGCCACAGCGGCCGACGGCAGCAACTGCTTGGCCATGCTCGTGCGCCGCGATGGCGAGACCTTCAATGCACTGCTCAAGCGCCTGGACAAGGCGATCGGGATGGCCTGGGCGGACGACCTCTTCATCGATGAAGTCAACGACGGCGAGAGCGATCTTCTGTAGTCGCTACGAGGTTCCATCGTCAAGAGGGTCTTGAGCGCTCGCTTACCCTGCAAGACACTGCGCTTGTGACGAGCAGCCTGTACTTCGACCGCATTCGTCTGCGGATCGAAGCCAAGCCGCTACTTCAGTTGGCTATTTCTTGACTCGACTGGGCGCCTCGCCTCGAGATTTTTTGAGAGTACCAACAGGGCCGCGGTCTCGGCCAGCGCCCGGTCTTTGCGCAGGAGGTCCCGTTCGAGCTCCTTGATGCGCTTCTTGTCTTGCCGCGTGGCCTGCGGGCTGGCCCGCGCTTCCTCGGGTTCGGCCAGCGCTGCCGTCGCGCTGGCGTGCCACTTGCCCAACTCCGCGGGGTAGACCCCGTGCTCGCGGCACCACGCGCTCTTGCCGGCCTCGTCCAGCGCCGCCGTGGTGATCACCGCCTCAAGCCGCGCGCGCCAGCGATCCAGTGTTCCCGCGCCAATGCCAACTTCCCGCGCAACCACTTCCACCGATGCGCTCTCCGGCGGCAGCATCCGTGCCACCGCTCTGTCCTTGAATGATTGTCCGTATCGAGCCACTACCGTCCTTCATCGCCGCCCCCAGGTTCTTGGTTCTATGGAGGCGACAAGTATTCTGACGCGGGGGGGTCAGGATTGCATGGAACTCAACACTTTAACCTACAGACGGCTCGGCCAACGAGCGGTAGCCCTCGATCGATCGTTTCAGGTCAAAAGGGATCTCCAAAGACTTCATCGAATCCATGTCGACGAAGACAAACGTCACCTCGGCTCGTAACCTCGGCCGTTTGTCTTGGCTCGCGAAACCCACCTCAACCGCGACGGAACTTCGACCCGTTGCGACCACGATCAAGGTGGAGATCAACGCCTCGCCCAACCTGCTGGGGGCCTTGAACTCGAAATTGAGCTTCACCGTGGGAATCGCGATTCGGCGAACCCGATGCAGGCAATCAAAGTCGACGCCAAGCCCGTGCTTGAACCAATGCTCGACGGTGTCGTTGACCATCTCGGCATAACGCGGATAAAAGACGATTCCTGCGGGATCACAGTGCTTGAAGCCGATCTCCACGCTCATCTCGTGACGCTTCATTCCTGCACCTCGTCAAGCAAGAGAGCGCACATGGCCAAACCCAGGCGATGAATCACCAGGGCCCATGGACTTCATCACTGCCTCCAACGCGGCTCCGCCCTCATCCGCCAGCGCGGCCTCCCGAAGTTCCCTGACCTTGGATGCCGCATCCACGGCAGGCAGCCGCGCAATCGCAGACATGATGGTCTTGAAGTTGCGCATGCCACGGGCATGGGTGTCGCTATAGCCTTTGATGAGGCGCTGGCATTGGGCGATCTCGCAAGCCAAGCCATAGTCGAGGCTGGCCGCGCTCTCGATGCGTCCGAGCCAGTCGGACATTTCACTCATCTCGCGGCGGTAGCGCAGCGAGTACTTGCGAACAGCCTTGAATCGGGAGACGCCATACAGAACCAAGAACCCGGTGAGGGACGAACTGCGAACGACGCGACCATTCCTCGTCACGGGTCCGAGCAGCCAACTCACGAGCCTGGAGCGGGAGACGAACCTTCCGAGGACCAGCGGAAGCGTATCTGCAATCTCTTCGAGCCTTGGATGGAAGTACTCGTTGATGCGCACGATCTGGCCCGGCGCCGCACCAATCTCCTGCCGAACCCGCTCGAACCTCGACTTGCGGATCTTCAGCTCCGCGACACGGGGAAGATCTTCGAAGCTCATCCAAAGCGCGAGATGGCGCGCCACCTCGTTCGTCAGCATGAACGAGCCGTCACCTCGAGCCGTGTCAAGCCGGTGTACTCCATCCATCTTGTCGAGGTAAAGCTGCGCATAGTCTTTGGACTGATAGTCTGCAGTCTTCGCGATTCCGGCATGCAACATCACATGCGTCGAGGAGGGGTAGTCCCGTTCGATACGCTGCGCAAGGTCTGCAAGTCGAGAATCTGCACGAGTCAAACCGACGGATCTCGCTTCGCCATCTGCCGGATGCGCATCGGTTCCGGCAGAAAATCCGGCAGCGAATGCCTTCAGGCTCGTGGCAACGCCCACGCCCCCTTCTCGAATGGCCTCCTCGCACATTGCACGCGGCAGACCCGGAAGACCCGCTGCCGCCAGCGCCCCGAAGAGGCTTGCACTGATCACGCTTCCCGCCTTCTCGGCAACGGCGGCGAAATCCTGAAGCACAAGCTTGTGCGACGCCCTCTCGCATTGAGCTCGGAAGGCATTGGAGTTCATGCGGCCGTCCCCCATGGCCATCTTCTCCTGCAGAGCGTAGACCCGGTGAGACGAGGCGATCAGAAGCGTGCGATCGGGCGTCACTAGGCCGCGCTGAACAGCGCGCGCTGCCTCCATGAGTTCGGATGCGATCACCACGTCCACATCACCCGGGGTCGGCATCAGCGCGAATATCGGAGCCTCCACGGTTCCGCGGACCACTGGAAGAATCTCTACGTAGTAGATGGTCGCACCGGTACGCTGGGCCACACCGGGAACGGAGGTCGATTGCGCATGGAAACCCTGGCGCTCGGCAGTTTGGACGACCCAGTCCGCAAGGACCCCGCCGCCTTCACCTCCCATCGCCAATATGGCAATTGTCAGGGGTCGAATCCGGGCTTCAGACTGCATATCTGATCTCCCGAGCAGCCAGGCTGCGTTGTATCGAATCAATGACGGAATTCGCCAGCCTGTTTCTCCATCGCTCGAACCATCCAGCGTTGCGCACCACTTCAATGCGGTAAAAGGACGGGCAGAGTACGGCTGCATGGGACACTTCCCCACAGTGTCCGCATGCGACGCAACTGGACTCGACCGTGGCCACGGGGTCCTGTCGCAGTGGATCGGGGTTGTCCTTGATGGTCAAGGAAGGACACCCCGACAGCCGAATGCACGAGTGGTCTCCCGTGCACGTCTCCGCGTCCACACCAAACTTCTCCTGCACCACACGCGCCCCTGCTTTCAATCGATCTCGGACTTGAGGCTTCGTGCGACGTTGCTTGTTGAGCATGCACTCGGATTGCGCGAGCACCACCTTCGGCCCGGAATCCGGAGACGTCAGAGCATCCGACAGGGCCCTTTTCATTGCCTTCAAGTCGTAGGTGCGCGAAACGGAGCGAATCCATCTGACGCCGATACCCCGGACCGCCTCGGCAATCGGCAAAGAAGCTGTCCGGGTCGGACCGGCTCCTCGGGACGACAAGATATCCTGCCCTCCAGTGGCTGCCGAGTAGCCGTTGTCGACCAGCACAATGACGTTGTCGCTTTGGTTGAAGACCGCGTTGCCAACACCGGAAGTCAGGCCGTTGTGCCAGAAGCCCCCGTCGCCCATGATGCTGACACTGCGCCTTCCCGTCTGCCCGGTATTCAAGGCGGCCGCACCTGCAGCGCCCAGGCCGTATCCCATCGAGGTCGCGCCGATGTCAAACGGTGCAAGCGCAGCGAATTGATGGCAGCCGATGTCGGCACTGATGTGGTGCTTGCCTGTCTCCTTCTCCACCATCTTCAACGCAGTGAAGACCGGCCGCTCGGGACAGCCGGTACAGAACGAGGGCGGTCTCGGAAGTACCGGACCGCCATCGTCGAGAGCGACACCAGGCATGGAGGGAATGATCGGCGTGACCTTCGGCGCCAGCATCTGCCTGACGCCTTCAGGGATCCTGTCCTGCTCGAGCATCGACGGTGCGTACTTTTGAAGGAAGCGTCGCAAGCCCTTGAGCATGACCAGGGTGGTGTATTCGCCAGCCTTGGGCAGCATGTCCTTGCCGTGAACGCGCGTCGTCACTTCCTTGCGGTTCACGATGGTGTGCAAGGTCTGCTCGATGAACTCGGGTTGACCTTCCTCGAGCATCAGAACCGCGTCCTTGCCCTCGAAGAACTGCTGCACTTCAAGATCCACGACTGGATACACCACGTTCATCACGTAGATCGGCATCGCCGTTCTTCCGTAGACATCTGCCAGCCCCAACAATTCCAGAGCGCGCATCAACGAGTTATAGAGCCCGCCCTGGACCACCAGACCGACAGGGAGGTTCGCATCCCCGAAGACCTCATTAAGTCCATGCTCCTTGATGAACGCCTGCGCCGCTGGCCAACGATCTGCAATTTTTTCGTGTTCGTGCACAAAGGTTGCCGGGGCGAGGGCCATGCGATGGATGTCACGTCGGGGATCATCCAGGGCATCCTTGACGGTGAATGACGGACGTCGATTCTCGGAAGCGATGAAGCGACCGTGGGAGTGACAAGCCCGCACACGCATTGTCAGCATGGCGGGTGTTCGACTGGCTTCGGAGAGTTCGAACGCCTTCTCGACGGCGCGCACCAGGGACGCGTGGTTGGGCCGCGGGTCGAGCAACCACATCTGCGACTTCATGGCGAACGCATGCGAGCGCTCCTGGATGATGCTCGACCCCTCTCCGTAGTCCTCTCCAAGGATCACCAGCACGCCGCCGGTCACCCCGCCCGAGGCAAGATTCGACAATGCGTCCGATGCCACATTGGTGCCTACGGTTGACTTGAACGTGATTGCACCACGCAGGGGGTAGTGGACCGAAGCGCCCAGCATGGCCGCGGCGGTGGCCTCACTGGCGCTGCTGTCGAAATGGACCCCCAGGTCGTCGAGCGTCTCGCTCGCATCAGCCAGGACGTCCATCAGATGCGACACGGGCGACCCTTGATATCCGCCGACATACGCCACGCCGGACTGCAGCAGGGCCTTGGTCACGGCAAGAATGCCTTCGCCCTCGAACTCTGCGCCGGGCGCGATCTTGAGCTTCTCGACTTCGTGCTTGAAGGAACGTTCTGCCATAAAATTTCTCGTGGTTCTGGATGAAATGGAGGGGTGCGCTCAAGAGATCTCGGTAAGGGCAAGGACTCTCAACGGACTGCCGGAGCCCTCGAGAATCTTCAGAGGTGCTGAAAAGATCAACGCCCCGGTGACTGGAAGAAGGTCGAGATTGGTCAGGCACTGGAGACCATACTTCCCCGCTCCGTGCATGAGCGTGTGACATGGGTAGGCCAATGGCCACCTGAAAGACTGGCCGGCGTCGGTGTTGATCGTCTCCACGCCGAAGCCATGCACGTCTCGCTCGCGTATGAGCCATTCGATGGCTTCTTGCGTGGGCCCCGGTGTGTGCGCGCCATCCTCGCGCGTGTTCAAGAAACGGGCCGCGTCATCGACACGCTTGGACCAGTCGCTCCTGAACAGGACCCAGGCATGGGCCGGGATGCGTCCATGCTGGCTCTCCCAATGCTCCAGGAACTCTCTTGTGAGCAGCCAGTCGCTGTCCTCGGCCACCTGCGCACTGCCATCGACGACCACGGCGGGCGTCAGGAAGTTTTCTACGGCGATCGTGTCAACCGTATTGGCGACTTGCTCGCGACCGGTGATCCAGTGCGCAGGCGCGTCGAAGTGGGTCCCCGTGTGCTCGCCGCAGCTGAAGTTGTTCCAATACCAATCGGGTCCCGCTTCGTCGTACCTGGAGATTCGATCGCGCTTGAAGCCCTGGACCTGGCCGAACTCGGGAGGCAACTGCAGCGCGGGGAAATCCTCGCTCAGGGTTTGGGTCAGATCGATGACACGGATCTTGCGCGACCGGATGGACTCGGCAAGCTGATGGAGTGTGTTCATGGCCAGGGGGATCTTGTTGATGGATGGCGCGCGAAGGCTCACCGTTGCGTTTCCACGAGCGCGAGTACCCGCAGGGGACTTCCGGAGCCCTTGAGAATCTTCAGCGGAGGCGTCAGGATGAGCGATCCGGTCGGTGGCAAGAGATCCAGGTTTGTCAGGCACTGCAGACCGAGCTTTCCAGCGCCGTGCATCAGGGAGTGGCAGGGATATGGCGGCTTCAAGTGGTAGCCCTGCCCTGCATCCGTGCCGATCACCTCCGAGCCGAAGCCCAAAACGTCTCTTTCCTCGACCAGGAATCTGACGGCGTCCGTTCCGGGGCCTGGCGTGTGCTGCCCCGTCTCGTCGAAGTTCTGGTAAGCGACGGCGTCGCCACGCTTGCTCCAGTCCGTTCGCATCAGAAGCCAGGCGCCCGCCGGGATGCGACCGTATTGGGACTCGAACGCCAGGATGTCTTCGACACCGAGGAGATAGTCGGGGTCTTTGGCTGCAGCGTCTGAACAATCGATCACGCACGCCGGGGCAAGGAGCTGTTGCACTTCCAGCGTGTCGACGGTGTTATTCGGTAGATGACGCCCTGAAATCCAATGCGCCGGCGCATCCAGGTGAGTGCCGGTGTGCTCGCCGCACGAGAAGTTGTTCCAGTATTGACCGGGACCACGCTCGTCGTAGTGAGAGATCTCCTCGATCCGGAAGGGCCATGCCTGGCCAAGTTCGGGCGGCAGGGAGATCGTCGGAAAATCCGGAGACAAGGTTTGCGTGAGGTCGAGCACGCGGATCGCCCGAGTTTGCAGCGCATGTGCAAGCGCCTGGAGGATGGTGCCGGAAGTCATCACAGCCCTCCCGCGACGAGCTCTCTCTCGAGCGCCTTGTGGTTGTCCTTCCAGCGCGCGAACCACTCCTGAGCAACATCGCCCGGGTACAGGTCTTCCACCCCGTCGGTCAGGGCCCGAACCATCGCGCCTGCCAGTGAGCTGGGCGACAGCTTGGGTGGTGGCACGTTCTGGTTCCACTCGTCATCGATGGGGCCGGGAAAGACGTTCAGCACGCGAATTCCATGGGGCAGCATCTCGGCGCGCAGACATTGCGACAGCGACCAGGCGGCTGCCTTGGATGCCGAGAATGTTCCTTGCGAAGGCAAGTTGGACAGGGCAAACACCGACAGAAGATTCACCCATGCCACAGCGTGACCGGGTCCATCTGCTGCGCGGCCTTTCAATGCGGGGGCGAATGCCTGTGCCAGGCGAAGCAATCCGAAATAGTTCACTTCCATCTCGGCCCGGGCGATGTCGGTACCGGGCCGCGATGAAATGCTCTCGGTGCGGTGCACTTCCGCGTTGCTCACCACGATGTCCACCTTGCCTCCGAGTTCGCCGCCCAGGGCGGCCACCGACCGCGCATCGGTGAGATCCAACGCAACGAGTTCAACGCCAGGAACGTCTTTGAGCCTCGCGATCTCTTCTGAGCGCTTCCACGGCTCTGAGTAGCCGACCCAGACGGTCTCGGCGCCCGCATCGAGCAGCGCACGCACGATCGCCTGGCCCACCGCGGTCTTTCCATCTGTCACGAGAATCTTCCGCCCCTGGGGGTTGCATCCGGTTTCCATCTGGAGCTTGTCCTTCAAGTCAATGTTGAGTTCTTCAATCGGCTGTGCCACAAGCACTGCCTGCCCGGCCCGGTCAAGTCGTAGCAGAACCTGGACTCTTGTACGCTCTGAGCCGCCAACGCCGCCCGGCGGGACCACGCTGTCGGTCAGAAAGGCGATGACCGTCGCGCCAGAGTCAAGACGTACCACTCCAATTCGCCATGGCAGTCGCTCGCGAAAGTACAGGTGGTTGCTGTGATGCAGTGTTGCAACGCTGAGCAGTTCGCCACAGGGGCTTTGCTTGCGCCAGTTCAAGTGCGGAGACAGACACGTCCCGCAGGCGTCGCGAGGCGGATACTGGACCGTCTCGCACTCCTCGCAGACCTGGAGCTCGAGATGATCACTGACGGCCGCGGCCCGGGTCAGCCCATGGGCCACACGACCGCGCCCCGTGGGGGGCAGATTCATGCGCTGCGTACGCAGCACCGGATTCTTGCGAGGGAAGACCGCGGACGTCATTGCGCGCCCTCCAGGATGACAGCGCCGGTGCACACGCACCGATCGAAATTGACGATGCCGAAGCCGCTCACGAGCCCCCAGCGGGCGTCCTTCACTTGCCGTTCTCCGGCGACGCCCAGCAGCTGGCGAACCGTCTCGGTGAGGCCGAGAAAGCCGCCTGCCGCTCCCGCCTGTCCTGCAGACAACTGACCGCCGCTCGTGTTGTGCGGGACCGTACCGTCGTGGGTGAAGGTGTTCTCCCTCACGAATGCCGGTCCTCCGCCCAGGTCACACAGTCCCAGGCCTTCGAACTGCATGAGCACGATGACTGGATAGTCGTCATACGTGTGGACCACATCGATCTGACCAGGCGAGATGCCCGCCTGCGCGTACAACTCATCGCGGTCCCGAAGCCAGCCTCCGCGGATCATGACCGGATCGTCCACGTAGGCGTTGTGGCGCTCGATGGCGCCACGCAGTTTCACATGGGGCAGCGAAAGAGCCTCGGCGCGCTCTTCTCGCATCACCAGGAACCCCTCCGCGCCGGCACAGGGCATGACGCAATCCAGAAGATGAATGGGCTCTGCGATGGGGCGCGCCCGCATGTAATCCTCCAGACTCATCGGCTTGCGCAGCATCGCGTAGGGGTTGAGCGCAGCGTTTGCTCGCTGGCTCACGGCAATTCGACCGAAGTCGGCACGGGTCGCGCCGAACTGACGCATGTAGTTGTCAGTGATCAGCGCGAACATCGAGTTCGGCCCGCCGGCACCGTACGGGTAGGTCGCGTCCCGCGCAAAGGAGCTGAAGTTGGCAAGCCCCTGACGGAAGGACTCGACGTGATTGGTGTCCGCGCCAATGCACGCGATGATGTCGGCGTCTCCACACTGAACTGCCCTCGCCGCACGGCGAAGCGCCATGACGCCCGAGGCGCCCCCGGTGGGCACGTCATCCATCCAGCGCGGAGACAAGCCGAGTTGCTGCGTGAGCCCCACCACCGTGTCCGGCCTCAGCAAGAAGCTGCTCAGACTGATCCCATCGACCTGCGACTTGTCCAGGCCGGTCTCTTTGAGCAGGCCGCGCAAGGCCTGGGCGGCAAACCACTGCGCATTGCGGATGCTGTAGCGCTCGTAGGGCACCGTGAATGGCGCGACGAGCGCCACGCCTTCGTAGCCTGTGCGACCTGGAATCATGGCTGGCGCGTCTTCATGGATCGCGTGTCGACGCAGTTGGCAGCCCCGGGCAGTTTCTCTGCCATCTGACGAAGTTCCCCTCGCTGAATCTTCTGGGAACTGGTGACCGGCACGGCGTCCACGAAGGCCACATAACCCGGCGCCTTGTAGTAGGCCAGCTGCTGGAGCGCGAGCTCGACAATGCTGCGCGCCACCTGCGCCTGCGCGTCCGGCGTCATCGGGACCTTGGGGACGATGCATGCGATCACCTCGTCTCCCCGGACCGCGTCCGGGGTGGCGGCAACTGCAACCGTCTTGACGGCGGGGTGGCGAACCAGGACCCCTTCCACCTCGGCGGCAGAGATGTTCTCTCCGCTTCGCCGGATCACATTCTTCTTGCGGTCGACGAAGTACAGGTTCCCGGTCGCTTCGCGGCGAACGATGTCGCCCGTGTGGAACCATCCACCCGCCCAGGCCTCTTCGGTAGCGGATTCATCCTTCAAATAGCCCGAGAAGAAATGGCGACGAGGATCCTCTCCCCTCGCCCGCACGAGCAGTTCGCCGGGCGTGCCATCGGGGACGTCCTGGCCATCGTCGTTCACCAGGCGCACCTCGACGTCCTTGCTCGAGGCGCCAAAGCAATTGACGCCGACTTCGCGCGGACCCACATTGGCATGAATGGCGCCGCCCGCGCCGGTTTCTGTCATGGCCCATCCTTCAACCAGCGGGAACCCGAAGCGTTCCTCGAAGCGGGCATGGTCCTGACGCGCAGCACCCGCGCCAAAAGCCCAGCGCAGCGAGTGGGACCGATCCATGTCGGAGGGTTCTGCCCCGAGCAGCATGGCCGGCATGACGCCCAGGTAGTGGCAGATGGTGGCGCGCGTGGTGCGCACGGTTTTCCACCAGGTCTTGGGATGGAACCTGTCCAGTTGAATGAGGCAGCCACCGGAGGTGATCACGGCCATGGCGGTGAAGGCCATGGCGTTGACGTGGTTCATCGGCAGCGGCGTGACGATGCGCTCTTCGTGTGGACGCACTGGGCACCAGCCTCCCAGCGTCGTGTACCAGTCGCCGATATGCAAGAAATAGTCGTTGGAAAGGCGGCAGCCTTTGGGACGCCCTGTGGTACCCGAGGTGTAGAGCAACGCGCACTCGCTTTGCAGACCTGGCCGGGCGGACAAGGGCGCTTCTGTTGCGGGTCGCGGAAAGTCCGTCGCCTCTGCCGTCGCGACTTGGGTCTGGATTTCGACCACCGCCGCCGCTCTTTGCACCACTTCGAGCCTGCTCCGCAGGACAATGGCCAGTGCCAGCTGCGCATGCCCGATCAGATACTCCAGTTCGGCCGCGCGCATCTCAGCGCTGATTGGTACCACCGAAGCGCCCAATGCGTTGAGGGCGAGCCAATGAAACAGATGGTCCGGTCGGTTTTCGAGCAAGAGACCGACGCGATGCCCATGGCCGTATCCGGCTTCAGCGTAGGCCTCCTTCAGCGTCTGGACCCGCTCGCTCGCAGCGCGCCAGGAGATGGTTTGCGCTTCGATGTCGTAGTGGGCTGCTGTGATTTCTTCAACACAGAGGAAGTCAGCATCCCCGCGTTGCAAAGCGCTAGCGCAGAATCGTTCGTAGACAGTGCTCATCGATTGCTCAAGTTGATTGTTGACGGGTGGCTTCGAATGTGCAGATGTGCTCTTCCAGGCCGGAAGAAGGTGCTCCGCACGCGAAACAGTGGACCTCGCTCGCGAGGACGGGCTCTCGCCAGATGTGGCTGCAAACAGCCGAGAACATGCCAACGATCGCGGCGCATGCCTTTCCCTTCGCCCGGTGGGCTTGAGCGAATGGACTGTTGAAGACGCGCAGTCGGCACGTGGTGCTGCCGAGGTCGATCTGCCATCGCCCCCAACCGAGCGAGGCGGCACCGGCCGCGACGCTGGCCAGCAGGGCTGCGGGATCGGAGTCGGCGCGGTTTTCGTAGGCACGTACGCTGGCACTTCCGTAGCGGTTCACCGAGTCGCGAAACGCCGTCAGTGCATCCTGAGCCGCGCCTTCGGACAAGCCTTCGAAGATGCCCATGAGCACGTCTGCGCGCAGCAGGACGTATCGCCGGTCGGCATCCAGTACCTGCCCGTTCTCGACGTCAAATCGCAGTCGGTCGTGAAGCGCCAATGTGGTCATTCTGGCCTCAGGGAAAGAGCTGAATCATCGGCAGGCGGCTTGCCGCGTTGACCAGGTTGACCCGCTTGAGTTCGATGCGCCATTGACCATCGAGGCGAACCAGCCGGTGAACGTAGTGGCCGTGCAGCACGACAACGTCATCCTGTCGGCATTCCGAATAGGTGAATGCGGTCCGGAAGACGTACGTGTCCGCGTCGGTACCCTGTTCGCCGAGCAGGGGCTGCTGTAGCACGTGCTGCATGAAGCTGGGGGGTTGCTGCGAATGCGCTCGGCCGGATGCCAGTCGTTCGATGCGCAAGCGAAGCAGATCCATGTCCTCGTCTGCGATCGAAAGCTGCGCGTCACCTTCGACCTGGGATTTGCTCAGGGGAACCCAGTAGCGCCCGCTGGGCGAGAACAGCTTCAACCACTCCTCATAGCGGCTTTCATCGAGCAGGAACGCCTCTCGATAGATCAGCTCGACACACTCTGGCACCGACATCTCATGCCTCCTTCATGTTCATCGTCATGAACTTGACCCATGCGCGATGCTGATTACGCATCAGCAGCTCACTCGTGCCGCTCGTCTCGACAGTCTGTTGGCCGGATTCACCGGGCTCATGCTCACGATGCAGGCTCACCCACGAGTTGGGCCCCGATTGCAGGCCCTTCTGTTGTGACTCGAAGAGATGGAGATCGTCGTGTGCCACAACCGACATCGGCGAGAAGACCAGTCGGCTGTAGGTCAGTGCGCGATCCAGCAGGAGGTCAGGACCCCCGACCGTGCGGAAGTTCCAGGCTTCGATGACGGTCTTGTCGACGGCGACAGGCCGAATGACCCGTATGGTCTGGGGAGAGCCCTTGATGGCAAGGCTGGGATAGAGGACGGTGTTCTGAGGGGCCTGTTCCAGCACCTGTTTCGCTCTCTCTTCACCATGCGCTGCCTGCAAGTCCTGAACGTACTGCCCAAGGTTCCCGTACCCCGAGTGAACACTGAAGCGGGTGCCGGAGATGCTGTGGCCATTCGGAAAGACCTTGCCGCCCATTCCTTCGAAGAACTCGTACCGCTCTCCGAACGGAAGAATCTGCTCGAAAGCCAGCGGCATCGGCTCCGACCCGCGGTCGCGTGCGACCGTTTGCGCTGCCCGCACCGCAGACTCGTGCGTTGAAACCGGGTGCACCGAGTCGTTGACGTTTTCGAGGTAGAGCTTCCAGTTGCAGTGAACGACACTGCGCAACACCCCGCCGGCAATCTCCAGGCGGCCGACGGGAGAGCGGTCGACCATCAGGTCGATGGTGGGCAATACGTCGCCAAAGTAGTCGTGAAAGCTCGGGCCGCCGGCGTTCAGCCGCGCGAATATGAAGTCGCGGTAGATATGCAAGTCAGCGACCGGCGATAAACCCCGCCCCGACTCGCAGGCCATGAGCCCGGTGTTTTCGTAGCCCGAGCGAAGCGGGTAGGCCGCCAGGGCGCCGTCCAGCCGATACGACCATGCATGGTAGGGACAGCGCAAGAAGCGCCCGGTCAGCCGACCAGACTCGGTGGTGAGCAGTTGCGCTCCCTTGTGGGCACAACGATTGTGCAGCGCACGAATCTCTCCCTTGTCATCGCGAAGCACGATCAAGGACTGACCTGCGACCTCGACAGTGAAGAAGTCCCCGGACTCGGCGATCTGGCTGGCGTGCCCAAGAAAGGACCAGGTGTTGCCAAACAGCTCTCGCTGCTCGATCGCAAAGAGCTCATCGCTGAGATAGAGGTCTTTGTGCACTTTGTCGCCCTGTACGAGCGCCGCTATCCGGGCGGGATCAACTTGTTCCAAGATCATGGCAATGTCATGTTGTGGCATTTAAAGTATACCGAGATGGCGAAAGATTTCAAATGGTTCTTCACGTAGTTGCGGGTAATCCCTAGTATCTACGAGCATCTTGTCGTTCAAATCTCGCTATTTCAGTATACTTATGGCGCGACGGGTCCCTAGGAGACGTGCGCTGCGCCAACCCCTCGACACCTCGAAATCTCCGGTGGGGCGCCTTAAGCTCGCGGCTTCGCACCCGATCGCTCACATGCAAGTCAAAGAAGAAAACTCCGTCATCACTCAGCCCAGCTTGAGCGCAGCAGCCTATGACTACCTTCTCGCGCGCTTGCGGGGTGGCCTTCTGGGCACGAGTGAGCGACTCGTTGAAGCCGACATCGCCAATCATTTGGGCGTGTCCCGCGTGCCCGTGCGCCAGGCGCTTCTCCAACTTGTGGCCGAGGGCTATCTGGTGAGCACCCCCCGCGGCTACAAAGTGCCTACCCTGACGTCGCAAGACGTCGAGGATGTTTTCGAGCTGCGGCTTCTTCTTGAGCCCCGGGCCGCCGCCCTCGCCGCTCGAGACATCACCGCCAGTCAGCTCCAGCAGGTTGACGCCGCCATCACTGAGGCCCAGCGGGCGCACGCGATGAATGACGCGACCGGAGCATTTGGCGCCGGTCGCCAGTTCCGGGACGCCTGGCTTGCCGCGGTTCGCAATACCCGCCTGGCTTCAGGCATCGCGCGCTATGCGGATCAGGTGGCGCTGGTGCGACGCATGACGCTTGGGGATTCCCCGCGGCGACTGGCAGTCATCGCCGGCTACCAGGAACTGCGCAGCGCTTTTGCGCGCAAAGACAGTGTGGCCGCCCACGATGCCATGCTTCGACTGGTCGTCGCCGCCCAACGGGACTTCGCGGAGGCGGTCCGAAACGCCGGCCAATCCTAGGCAGTCGGAACTCTCGGCGCAAAACGCGCCAGGGCGTCTGGAGTCACCTGCTGGCCAAAGGGACCGATGCCCAAGCTGTGCGATCTGGTGCTCTCCGATCAAGGCTCAACGGGGGTCTTCGGCCGCTCGGACGGTTGAGGACGTGTGCAAAGCCGGCAAAGATCGGGTGATTCAGAGAGCCGCTTTCTGAGTCGTTCGAAATTTCCCGTTTGTTGCCGATCGCCAGGCGGTCTGTAATTCAGGACATGGCCGAATCTCGTTGCACCCACCATCTCACAAGCTGCGGCTCGGTGATGTCTGGTGGTCGTGCCGCCATGCTGCACGGGCGGAATCCGACTGCGGTGATGCCCCTTGGCGGCTCCGCCGGGCGCCGCCGCCATTCGTCCATGAAGAGCCGGCCACTCCCCTGCCCCTTGCAGGATCTTCCCACCCGATGCGGCCAAGCTAGTGCGCCCTTTGCGCCGTCGGCACGCTGAACCAGCAGAAAGAGCAAATGAAGTACACGAAGGACAACGCCCAGCAATACGCGAAAGAGCACTTCACCGGCGTCTGGGCTGCGAGCACGACACCGTACCGCGCCGATCTCTCCTTCGACGAGCAGGGGTTCGCACGAAACATCGACCACTGGATCGGAGCATTGAAGGTGGCGGGGCTGTTCGTGACCGGGAAGCAGGGCGAGTTCTTCTCGATGTCGGTGCCCGAGAGAAAGCGAACTTTTGAGATCGCTGCACAAACTTGCCAGGGACGCGCACGCACCGTGATGTCCTGCTCCGACACCAATCTGGACGTGGTGATTGATCTGGCGCGCCACGCGGAACGAGTCGGCGCAGACTGGATCGTCGTGCACAGTCCGGTGCTGCATTTCGCGAATGACGTCGAAGCGACTGTCTATGAGTACTACCGGCACTTGAGCGAGACGCTGGACATCGGCATCGCCATGTGGAACCACCCGGATTGCGGGTACATCATGTCGCCCAAGCTGTGCGCCAGGATCGCCGAGCTCCCGAACATCGTCGCCATCAAATACAGCGTCTCGCGCGAGCTATATACAGAACTGACCCAGCTGGTGGGCGATCGGATTCAAGTCAGCACCGCCTCCGAAGAGGAATGGCTGGACAACATCATCGATCTCGGATGGCGCCTCTATCTGTGTTCCACCCCCCCGCTTCTTCTTCAGACGGCCAAGGACCAACGCATACACGAGTACACGAAGCTCGCGTTCGAAGGTCGCTATGCCGAGGCGCGTGCAGTCCGCGATAGCCTCGAACCAGCGCGCCAGGCCTTCCGCAAGGGTCGTCCCGCCGGCACGCCACAGGCCCACACGAAGTACTGGCAGCAGCTGCTTGGTCAGGTCGGAGGTCCGGTTCGCCGTCCCTTGCTTGAACTCACCGAACAACAACGGGCGTTGACCCGTCAGATGTTCGCCGAAAGCGGCCTGTCTTGCTGAGGCGAGCATGTTCGGACTTGCATCCACATCCGGCGCAATTGCTCTCAAAGGGAGCACGCATTTTCGACCCCGCTCGGGGGCTTCCTGCCGCGCCCGGCCGACCCACGGCGTGGTCCAGCGAGCTGAAGAAGGACGATGATGCAAGGACGTCGAACTCCCCGTCGCATCGCGCTCATTGGCTTTGGTGCCTTGGGTCAGGTCATTGCAGGCGAGTTGCAAGCCGGCCACCTGCCGGGCGTCGAATTCCTCGGTGCCCTGGTGACGGGCACCGTGCCCCATGCCGGCCTGCACACATCGTGGAATCACATTGAGGATCTGCTTGCCGCCGACCCCGACCTGGTGGTGGAGGTGGCAGGCCAGGCGGCCCTCGAAAGCCACGCGCCCGGTTGCCTTCACGCGGGCTGCGACGTGGTTGCGGCCTCGGTGGGCGCGCTGATGGATGCTTCGCTTCGCACCCGCCTGTGGGAATGCGCTCGTCAAGGGCAAAGTCGCTTGCTCATTCCCGCCGGGGCGCTCGGGGGGCTCGACTATTTGCGCGCCGCACGTCGTGTCGGTCCTGTCCACGTCAACTACCGCGGGAGCAAACCCGTGGCCGCCTGGCGCGGTACTGCGGCGGAGAGCATGGCCGATCTCCCAACCATCGACCGGAGCACCGTGTTCTTTCGCGGTGGCGCCGAAGAAGCGGCAGCGCGTTTCCCGCAGAACGCCAACGTCGTCGCGGCGCTTGCCCTCGCCGTCGGAGACCCGCTGGCCGTCACCGTCGAACTGGTGGCAGATCCAGGTGCCCACACCAATCGTCACGAGCTCACGGCGCACGGCGCTGCAGGAACGATCCGCCTTTCTGTCGAGAACAACCCCCTGCCAGCCAATCCGAAATCTTCTCGAGTCACCGCTTTCAGCATCCTGGAAACAGTCGGCTCGCATTGGGGCGAGCCGTGACTTTCGCCTCAGAGCCCGCCCTGCCTGCGTGCAAACTCCAGCAGGTGCTCGGCCATGGCCTGTGTCGCGGCCGAAGGCGTTCTGCGCTTGAGTGTCGCGAGGCTGACGTGCCTTTGCACCGTCGGCGACGTCAGCGGGACCGCCCGTACCCCCGCCGCCTCGCCGAACCGCACGGAGTAGGCCGGCAGCACCGCGATACCCATACCCGCTGCAACCATGGCCACCGCGGTGGACACATGGTTGACTTCCTGGGAAGGATTGACCGTTGCGCCAATCGACTCCATCGTCTGATCCATGATGGCCCGCAACCCGCTTCCTTTGCACATGGCAATGACGGGTTCCGAGAGAAGGTCGCTCCACGTTGCCTCCAGCGCGTCGCCCAATCGATGTTCACGCCGGCAGACCAGGACCATCACATCCGTCAGAGCCACCGTCGAGGCGAGCTCCGGGTGCTCTCCATCCAGCGTCGCAATCAGCAGATCGATATCTCCCTGCTCCAGGGCCTGCATCAGCTTGGCCGAAGCGTCATCCAAGACCCGAACGGTGATTCCCGGGTACCGCTCGGCAAAGGCGTGCACGGCGACGGGAAGGAAGGTGGACGCCAGAAGCGGCGTCGCGCCGATGCGAACACGCCCACGCCGGATGACGCTGACGTCGCGCAGGTCGGACGTCATCCGATCCAGGTCACTGAGCAGTTGCTCGAGGGAGTTCAGCAGCTCCGTTCCCGCGTCGGTGAGCTCCAGGCGCCGCGTGGTCCGGTCCAGCAATCGCAGATCGAGTTCCGATTCGAGGTTGCGTATCAGGGACGAGAGCGCCGACTGCGTGATGAACAGTTGATCGGCAGCGCGCGTGAAGCTGCCGGCCCGAGCCACGGCGACGAAGGCCCTCATTTGCTTCAATGAGATGTTTCTATTTTCTTTTTTCATGACGAGGTGAGCATGAACCTTAAGTACGGTGAACCCATCAATTTTGACAACTGGCTGGCCGAGAACGCCGAGAGCCTCGTGCCGCCCGTGGGGAACAAGCAGATCTGGGCGGATTCGGACCTGATCTGCACGGTCGTGGGTGGTCCCAACCAGCGCTCGGACTTTCACGACGACCCGTTCGAGGAGTACTTTCACCAGTTCCGCGGCACCGCACATCTTCTCCTGCTGGATCGCGGAAAGTTCGAGCGCTTGACTCTCAAAGAGGGCGACACGTTCCTGTTGCCGGCTCACGTGCGCCACTCGCCCCAGCGCCCCGAGCCCGGCAGCCTCTGCACGGTGATCGAGCGATCGCGCCCGATGGGCGTGAAGGACGCATTCGAATGGGCTTGCGCCGTGTGCGGCTCGCTCGTCGTTCGAAAGGAACTGCAGCTGCAAAGCATTGTGAGCGATCTGCCCAAGGTTTTCGCAGACTTCTACGAAACCAGCGATGCCGAGCGCACCTGCAAGACTTGCGGAGCCGTTCATCCTGCCAAGGATTGGAGCAAGTGGCATGCCGACCTGGCGGCTCATCATGCCGCTGCAGCCGTGCCGACATCGAAGGCGTCGTGAGCGCCCAGCGCAATGAATCCTTTAGCCCAAAACAAGTTCGACCCACTCTCAATCAACCAACGGAAAACGTCATGACTGCTCACGGCTCCAAGCACCCCATTCTCAGAACCGTCCTTTTCGCAGCTGCGGTAGGGATCTTCGGAGGAGCGGCCCTGCCATCGCACGCGGCGGAAGGCTCGTATCCAAACAAGCCGATCAAAATCCTGATTCCCTTCCCGGCGGGAGGCGCAGTGGATACGTTCGTCAGGACGATCGGGCCGGAGCTGACGACAAAGCTGGGGCAACCCATCGTCATATTGAACAAGCCGGGCGGCGGGTCGCAGATCGCTGTGGCGGACATGATGTCCTCGCCTGCCGATGGCTACGCCGTGTTTGTCGGACAGACCGGAGACTTCAGCGTGAATCCGTTTCTGTACAAGAACAGCATCTATCTTCCGGCGCGGGATTTCGACGGCGTCACCATGCTCGCCCGCGCTCCCCAAGTGATGCTTGCGAACGTGTCCGGCAAGATCAACAGCGTCCAGTCGTTGAAACAGGTCATGTCTTCGCCAAATGAAAGCGTCCTCTATGGCTCCTTCGGCCCAGGCACGGCACCACATCTTCTGGGGCATATGTTGTCCAGGAGCGCGTCAGGCGCGAAGTTCACCCACGTCCCGTACAAGGGATTCCCACCGACCATGCAGGCCATCATGACGAAAGAGATCGACCTGCTGTTCGATGCGGTCCCCGGAACCCTGAACATGATGAGAACCGGCAAGGTGGTTCCCCTGGCCGTTGCTGACTCCAGCCGCAATAGCTTTCTGCCGAACGTTCCGACAACCGCGGAGATCGGATTGCCGTCGCTCGTCATGGACTTCTGGCTTGGTGTGGCGGTGAAAAAGGGCACTCCACGGCCCATCATCAACAAGATCCATGAAGCCTTCGAACAAGCGGTGTCGAATCCGGAGAATTGGAAGAAGCTCTCTGATCAAGGCTACAGCCGAGTCTCCATGTCGCCCGAGCAGTTCGATGCCTTTGTTCGCGATGAAGCCAGCAAGATGAAACCGTTGATCGTCGAGACCGGTGTATCCATTGAATGACCCGACAGCCGGTTTCTTTCCAATGACGCGTCGCCAGGATGAAGACGATCCAGGCGACTGGCTGCTCTTCGCAGCAGGTTCACTTTCCCACCGCCGGGGCATTGACAAGGCGGAACCTCGAGAATGAAGTACCTTGATCCACGAACGATGACCTCCGCAGAGGTCTACAAGGTCATGACAGGCATTGTGGTTCCAAGACCCATCGCGTGGGTGACCACGAGGTCGCGCCAGGGCTGCGCGAATCTGGCGCCATTTTCTTCCTTCACGTTCGTCAGCCACTCACCGCCGATGTTGGCCATCGGTGTCGATGCGAAGCCTGATGGCGCAGGGCTGAAAGACACCGCGCGAAATATCCTCGACACGCGGGAGTTTGTTGTTCACATCGCCGACTACTCCTTGCTGTCACCGCTTCACGCGAGCGCGGAGGACTATCCGACCGACATCAGCGAGATCGATGCGCTCGGCCTGCAAACCGTACCGTCGTCGCAAGTCGAGACGCCTCGCCTCCTGGATGCGCCTATCGCCGTCGAATGCCGACTTCATCGTTGCATCGAGCTCGGGCAAGGGCCCACGAGATTGATGATCGGGGACGTGTTGTGCTTTCACGTCCGCGACTCGCTGCTGAGCGCCGGCAAGATCGATACGGCGCTACTCAACCCAATCAGTCGGCTCGCAGGTCCCAACTACGCCACGGTCGGGCAGATCCTGCATCGGTAGCGTTGCCGGTCCGAGTCAGATATCCAGCACCAGGGGGCCGCGCTTGCAGCGCGACACGCAGATCATCATGGTCTTGTTCGACTGGCGTTCCAGCTTGGTGAGGATGCCGTCGTGGTGCTCGATCTCGCCGGCTTCCAGCACGACGGTCTCGCAGGCGCCGCACACGCCTTCCTTGCAGCTGTGGTCGGGGTCCAGGCCCGCCTCGATCAGGCTGTCGAGGATGGACTTGCCGGGCGGCACCTCCACGCTCTTGCCGCTCCTGGCGCATTCGACCACATAGGTTTCGGTGGCGGTGGGCGCCGCCACTTCCACAGGGGTGAAGCGCTCGATATGGGCGTACGGGTAGCCCAGCTGCTCGCAGCTCTTCTCGAAGCTGTCGAGCATCGGCGTAGGCCCGCAGCAGTAGTAGTGGCTGCCGGCGCCCTTGCCTTCCAGCATCGCCATCAGCTTGGGCGGCGCGCCCTTCTCCTCGTCGAAGTGCCAGGTCAGCGCGATGCCCTTTTCGGCCGCGAGGGCCGTGATGGCGTCGACGAAGGCCGCTTCCTTGCGGCTGCGCGCGCAGTAGATCATCTCCGCCGGCCGGCCCAGCACGGCCAGGCGCTGAAGCATGCACCAGATGGGCGTCACGCCGATGCCGCCGGATACCAGCACCGAGCGCCCGGCGCCTTCCTGCAGCCTGAAGTTGTTGCGTGGGTGCGAGATCTCGATGATGCTGCCCACGCGCATTTGCTGGTGCACGTAGCGCGACCCACCGCGGCTCTTCCTGTCGTTGAGCACGCCCACCACGTAGCGCTGCCGGTCGCTCGACGGATTGCACAGCGAGTAGCTGCGCACCAGGCCGTTGGGCAGGTGCAGGTCGATGTGCGAGCCGGCTTCGAAGGCGGGGAAGTCCACCTCCGGCGAGGCCGGGCGGAACTCGACGCTGACGATGCCGTCGGCCTCGTACCGCAGGGTGTGGACCAGGGCTTTCAGCGTAGGGGAGGACATACTGGATTCACTTGGACGTGGGCATCGCAAACTCGGCACCCTTGCCGATGCTCTCCGGCCAGCGCTGCATGATCGACTTCTGCTTGGTGTAGAAGCGCACGCCCTCTTCGCCGTAGGCGTGCATGTCGCCGAAAAGCGATCTCTTCCAACCGCCGAATCCGTGCCAGGCCATCGGCACCGGGATCGGCACGTTAATGCCCACCATGCCAACCTGGATGCGGCGCGAGAACTCGCGCGCCACGTTGCCGTCGCGCGTGAAGCAAGCCACGCCGTTGCCGAATTCGTGGGCATTGATCAGGCCCACCGCTTCCTTCAGGTCCTTCACCCGCACGCAGCCGAGCACCGGGCCGAAGATCTCTTCCTTGTAGATGCGCATCTCGGGCGTGACGTGGTCGAACAGCGTGCCGCCCATCCAGAAGCCGTCGCCGCAGCCTTCGCCTGCCGTGTTCGCGTCGAAAGTTCGGCCATCCACCAACAGCGTCGCGCCTTCCTTCACGCCCTGCTCGATGTAGCGGGTGATGCGTTGGTGCGCCGCGCGGGTGACGATCGGGCCCATCTCGGCGGCGAGGTTCTCGCCGTCGAGCACCTTGAGCGACTTCGCGCGCTCCACCAGCTTCGGGATCACCTTGTCGGCCGCCTCGCCCACCAGCACCGCGACGCTGATCGCCATGCAGCGCTCGCCGGCCGAGCCGTAGCCCGCACCGATGAGCGCGTCCACCGCTTGGTCGATGTCCGCGTCGGGCATGACCACCATGTGGTTCTTCGCACCGCCGAGCGCCTGCACCCGCTTGCCATTGCGCGCGCCGGTCTCGTAGATGTGGTTGGCGATCGGCGTGGAGCCGACGAAGCTGATGGCCTGCACGTCCGGATGCACGAGCAGCGCATCGACCGCTTCCTTGTCGCCCTGGATCACGTTGAACACGCCATCGGGCAGGCCGGCCTTCTTGAACAGATCGGCGATCAAGAGCGACGGGCTCGGGTCGGTCGGGCTCGGCTTGAGCACGAAGGTGTTGCCCGCCGCGATCGCCACCGGGAACATCCACATCGGCACCATCACCGGGAAGTTGAAGGGCGTGATGCCCGCGACCACGCCGAGCGGCTGGCGCATCGTCCAGTTGTCGATGCCAGTGGAGACCTGGTCGGTGTAGTCGCCCTTGAGCAGTTGCGGAATCCCGCAGGCGAACTCCACGATGTCGATGCCGCGCGCGACCTCGCCCTGCGCATCGGTGAAGACCTTGCCGTGCTCGGCGGTGATCAGGTGCGCGAGCTCGTCGCGATGCCTGCCCAGCAGCTCGAGGAACCTGAACATCACGCGCGCGCGCCGGATCGGCGGCGTGTCAGCCCAGGCCGGGAAGGCGGCCTGTGCGGCGGCCACAGCAGCGGCGACATCCTCGGCCGAGCCCAGCGCCACCTTGCCGGTGACGCGGCCCGACGCGGGGTTGGTCACGTCCTGGGAGCGGCCGGACGTGTTGGCTGCCAGTCGGCCGCCGATGTAGTGCAAGTGATTGGCTTCGGGATTCAGCATGATGACTCTAAATGTTTTCAATCCTGTGGACCACCATAGGCAGTCGACGAAGTGGAAGCAGCATGTATGGCCCGCCAGGAGCTTGCGGCGCCATCCGCAACCCTGGCCTAATCGCCGGAGCTCTTCGCGGACGCGGCCTCGATCTGCATGAAGTGCGAGACGTTCTTGACGGTCATGTAGTGATGCAATCCCTCGCTGCCACCTTCGCGCCCGTAGCCGCTGGATTTGACACCGCCAAACGGCGTCTCCGGCAGCGAGGCTTCCAGGGTGTTGATCGAGAAGTTGCCGCACTCGACCTCCTCCACCATCCGATCCGCCTTGGCTGCACTGTGGGTGAAGCCATAGGCCGCCAGGCCGAAGGGCACCGCATTGGCCTGCGCAATTGCTTCGTCCAGCGAGCTCACCGGGTTGATGATGGCCAGCGGACCGAAAGGCTCTTCACCCATGGCCCGGGCGCCCGCGGGCACATTGGCCAATACAGTGGGCTCGAAGAAGTAGCCCGGGCGATCCATGCGCTTGCCGCCGGCGACCAGACGAGCACCGCTCGCTGTGGCGTCCTCCACGAGCTCGGTCAGTGCTCGGACTCGGCGGCCGTTGGCCAGCGGGCCCATCTCCACGCCAGGCGTCATGCCGTCGCCCACGAGCAGGGCGCGGGCGCGCTCAGCGAAGATCTCCACGAATTCGTCAAAGACCTTCTCGTCAACGAAGAATCGGGTGGGGGACGTGCATACCTGGCCCGCATTGCGCATCTTGCGGTTGGCAGACATGACCGCCGCATCTCGCACATTCACGTCATCACAGACGATGACGGGCGCATGGCCGCCGAGCTCCATGAGCACTGGCGTCATATGCTGAGATGCCAGCGTTGTGAGATGGCGCCCCACGTTGGTTGAGCCGGTGAAGGCGACGAGGCGCACCTGGTCCTGCGGGATCAGATAGCCTGAAATTTCGGCCGGATCGCCAAAGACAAGGTTGAGCACGCCGGGCGGCAACCCCGCGTCGTGCAGCGCGCGGGCAATGTGCAAGGCGCCGGCGGGCGTTTCTTCGGCTGCCTTGAGAATGATGGAGCAACCCGACGCAATGGCGCCGCCGATCTTGCGAGCCGGCTGGCTCATCGGGAAGTTCCACGGTGAGAACGCTGCAACCGTGCCGATGGGCTGATGATGCACGATGTAGCGCGTGCCTTGAGCACTCGGAATCACGCGGCCATAGGTGCGCACTGCCTCGCCAGCGTCCCACTCGAGGAACTCACAGCCCCGGATCACTTCCAGGCGTGCCTGCGCGAGCGGCTTGCCGTGCTCGAGCGTGATGGCGTGCGCAATCGTGTCGATACGCTCGCGCATCAGCCTCGCGGCGCCGCGCAGCACGTCCGCGCGTTCACTCGGTGCGGTGCGACGCCACACACGAAAGCCATCTTCGGCGGCGCCAAGCGCGTCGTCCAGATCCGCGGTGCCGGCGCGCGGCAGGCGACCGATCTCCTGCTCGGTCGCCGGGTTAACCACCGGCATGTCGCTGTGCGTCTTGCGCCAGGCGCCGCCAATGTAAAGCTGGAGGTCGGGGTATTCGGTCACTTAGTGGTCCTTGACAAATGGAGGTTCATCCGGGAAGGCACTATGGCACTCCACTGGAATTCCTAAAAGTGAATTCCGCTACCATTCACTTGAAGAAAAGTGATGCCTCAACGCTCGCCTCACCTTGCGGTGCCATGCCCTCTCTACAAAGGTGGTCCTTATGCCGAACTGGGAACAGCGAATCTCGCTACGCCACTTGCGCTTGGCCGACGCGATCGAACGCGAGGGAAGCCTCGTGCGAGCGGCCGAGCGCCTCAACATGACGCAGTCGGCGGTGACCAAGGCGCTTCAGGAAATGGAGGCGCTGACTGGAGCCGCGCTTTTCACGCGCACCAGTCGCGGGTCGGTACCAACGCCTTTCGGCCAGGTACTGGTGCGCCATGCACGGGCCATCATCGCGCAGCTTCGACTTGCGGATCGCGAGGTGACGGAACTGCGCGAGGGTCATGGCAGCGTAACGGTTGGAACCCTGCCATCCACCGCCGGCGGCATTCTTCCGACCGCACTGGCCATCGTGTTGCAACGGCAGCCGCGTTTGCAGGTGACGGTGGTCGAAGGCCAACATGACTGGTTGACCACGCTGTTGCGCCGGGGCGATCTGGACCTGATGACAAGCCGGTTGCCGCGCCGGCGGCTACCGGCAGACGTCACTCAGGAAGTATTGGGAGTCGATCGCGCACGCTTGATCGTGCGCGCCCGTCATCCTTTGAGCAAAAGGAGGCATGTTCGATTGGACATGCTCAGTTGTTTCCGGTGGGTTCTTCCGCCGCACGAGACGTCCATACGGCGACAGCTCGAAGCGACATTTCGGGAGGCCGGAATGGATGCGCCACTGGCCACGGTGGAGTCGATGTCATTCCTCACAAACCGTGCGCTGATACTCGCGTCGGACCTGATCACCGTGTGGCCTCAACACCTGGCCGACGTGGAGGCACGTACGGGGTTGATCAAGGTTCTTCCGCTTGAGCTGGCCCAAACCGAACGACCGCTGGGCGTTTGGTGGCGCACTGCGCCCGGCCTGTCGCCCTCCGCGCAACTGATCGTCGACGCATTGAGAGCGGTGGGCGAGGCCGGTGCGGATAACCATCAGTCAGGCACAAGCATATAGCCGACCGGCGGCTCACTACGCGGCCTACCTCATGATGTGCAGGAATAGCTGGCAGCTGCGTTTATGTCTCCTGTGCCGCTGTACTTCGGGTACTGGGGATACTGACAAACAGGCATGCTACGAGTTGTTGTTCCGCTCTTGAATGTGTAGGTCATCTGAGTTGGCGCCACGCCGTCTTCAACCCAGCCCATGATGGAACTAGCCCAATCCACTTCCTGCAGACTTGAGCCGGCGGAGTGACCTGCGCCAGGGACGATAAAGAAGCGCGTTGCGGTGCTCGGGTCGGCCAGGCCGTTGAATTTGGCAATGCCAGTCATCGTCGTCCAATTGCGGTAATGGTCGTTGGGAGACAGAAGTCCATCGCTGCCATCGTGCCAGGAGATGAGCTTTTTACCCGCCATGATGAAGGCTGCGATGGCCGCCTTGTCATGGTCGGCGCCGACTCGTGTCAGGCCGCTGCCGAGCATGTAGTAGTCCGATGCCAACTGGAACCCAGATTGTCGAGCGGGCGTCAGCCATGCCGGGTCGCCACTTGCCAGCAGCGCAAAACCGCCACCGAGTCCGCCCCAGCCCTGACCTAGACCTCTGGCCCACGAGTAGCCCGAAAGCACGGTGGTTCCGTTCTGAAGCGTCAGGTCCGTGATGAACGACTTCATCGTCGCGACCTGGGCGGCAGTGAGGCATATGGAGGGGTCGCTACTCGCTCCTGCAGCACCGCATTGAAGCACCGAGGGGTCGAATGTGCATGCCTTCGGATTGCCAATGAGTCCGTCTGTTACGCCATCGAGCGAGTCGCACGCGGACAGGGCTGCAGACCAAACCGCGTTGTTTTGTGCACCGCTGAGGGCAGCAGGCGTTCCAGAATAGGAGGCGGCTTGCAGCCATGCACTTGCCTGTCCAGCCATGTCCATCGTCTCGCAACCGGATACGACGCCATCGAACTCCTCGGGCCAGCGCTGCGCCGCGATGTATGCGTTTCGTCCACCGTTGGAACAGCCATTGAAGTAGCTGTGTTTTGGGGCTGAGCCGAAGAAAGCCCTTGCGACCGCCTTGCCGAAGTAAACCGTCGTTCCCAAAGCCTGGTACGCATAGTCCGTTGCCGACTGGCGCCCCTCTGGGGTTCCGTTCCCCCACACCGCAGGAGCTGCTTGCGCCGGCACGGATGCGCGATTGCCTCCGTTCGACGCCGCGTAAATCGCTCCCTTGAGCGCGACGGCAGGACTGAGTGACGTGAGCTTGCCGGTGGAGTCTGTCGCTAACGCAGAGGGGATGCTACCGTCGAAGCCGCCACCCCCCTGTTGCCAATAGCGCCCCGTCCAATTGTCCGGCACGTCAACTTCAATGTCGAGAAAAGGTGCACGCGTGCCAAGAACCTGGCAGAAGCCGGACGAGTTCACTGGCGCCGCCGCTTCGAAGCGCTTGGTCTTCGTGACGGTCACCCCTTCGATGACTTGTCCGGTCAGGGAAGTGCAGGTGGCCTTCAGCTGCTCCGCACTTGGTCCCGGAGCTGGTCCAGGCGCAGGCGCAGGA
Organism: Variovorax sp. 10N432; assembly: GCF_056394465.1. Taxonomy (NCBI): domain Bacteria; kingdom Pseudomonadati; phylum Pseudomonadota; class Betaproteobacteria; order Burkholderiales; family Comamonadaceae; genus Variovorax; species Variovorax sp. 10N432. The sequence goes on along the minus strand of NZ_JBFTHX010000048.1, from coordinate 14,963 downwards.
GCTGGTCCAGCCGCCGGAGCAGGAGCTGGGCCGGTCGCAGCGGCTGGTGCGGGCACCGCACCCAGCGTATTGCCGCCGCCGCCGCAGGCTTGCAACGTCAGGCCTGCGGCAATCACAAGTGCGCCCAGCAGCAAGGTACGGGGCAAGGGTTCGTCGCGCATGGTGTCTCCAGTGTTTGAGTTGATGCCAAGTCCCAGCTGTCGCTGGCTTCCCTCGGCCAAGGGTGGTCCAAGGAACCAACCGACCGGTCGGTCCGCGAACAGAGCGAGGCTACCCTAGTCCTTGGAACGCACGCAAGAACCAGCTCGTCGGGACAAACACCTATGATTCGGGCTTCTTACTGAGTGCCGAATTCGCTCAGGGCCTGCCCATCACTTTTATCTATGACCGTTGACGCCATCTCGTCCCGAACCAACGAACAGCGCGCCTTGATTTCAAGCAGGGCGGCTGAGTTGTTCGCTCGCAAGGGCTATGCGGCCACGTCCATGAACGAGATAGCCGAGGCCAGTCACCTCTCAAAGCCAGGGCTCTACTACCACTTCAAGGACAAGGCTGAGGTCTTGTTCCACATCGTTGACGGCCACGTGTCGCGCCTCGTAGACATCGTCACGGGCGTGGAGGCCCTGGGGTTGGCTCCTGAGCGGCGACTGCCCGAGCTCATTGAAGCGTTCATGCTTGAATACGCTGAGGCGCAGAACGAGCATCGGGTCCTCACCGAAGATGTGCGCTTTTTGGACGCCGACGCGCAGGCGTGCGTGCTCGACAAGGAGCGCACAGTGGTCAGGGTGTTCGCCGACGCTGTCGCTGCGGCCCGCCCAGAGCTAGACGGCACGCAGCTCCCAAAAGTGCTGACGATGTTCCTCTTTGGGATGCTGAATTGGATGTTCACCTGGTTTCAACCAAATGGACGCCTCAAACACGCCGATTTAGCGCCGATTGCGACCCAACTCTTTCTTCACGGCATTTCGGGGGTAGAGGTCCAGTGCCGGCCGTCCGCACCCGGCCGGAAGCTTTGAGACTCCCGGGCTCGAGACACCAAATTTGGTGTAAGTGGCGTGCGGTGAACGACTGCTGCGGAGTAGCAAGGCCCGATGACCGCAAGGCTCAAAAAGCTTGGCTGCCGACCTGAGAACATGTGGCGTCCCATCGCACGCCGGCGCACAAGTGTCGTGCTCGACCGACCGCTTATTGGACGACCAAGCTCATCCCGCTACAGCCGCTTAGGGCAAGGACCCGCCGCTTTCATGTCGCGGCTGATGACCGCTTAGGCGCGGTCAGGTGACGTTTCGCTAGCTTAGCTTTCAAGGACCGCCGTGGCCAGCATCGCCATTCCGAGGTGTGTCCAGGAAGCTGCCGTTCGGCTGGGCAATATTGCAGCCCCTCGGCAAGGCGGGCATACCCGCAGCGCTTCACCCGAGCTTCGCGCTGACGGTATGACCGATCGGCCGCAGCCTGATTCAGATCTCAGTCCTCGGCCATTGCCGAGCGCGCGAGCCACGACAGCAGCGTCGCTCATCTACCCTTCCCCGAGCGTGCGCAGGCGGCGGTCTCGAAGCAAGTCGGGAGCGCCTCTGCTTTGGGACCAGAGGACGCAACCCCATCGACCGTTGGGGTGGGCAAAGACGTGCGCCGCTTGGTCGGCTCAATCGTCATATTCATCGTCGGCCTCCGGCGTGGTGTCTCGGCCCCCACCAACTCATCGTCTACTTAGGACAGCAAAGCCGCATTGCCCGCGTTGTACGCGTGAGTCCAGTTGTCGAACTTGTCATCGCCCGGTTCGAGGTCCAGCCAAACTGCCGAATATTCTGTGCTTTCCGGATGATCCACAGAAGACTGCCCGGACTCGGGCGGTCCACGAACACACGGCCAGGGGGCGGTATTGGTCAGGCATGGCGAACAGCATAACCATGGCGGTGAAAAATGGAGGCGAGACCCACCAACCGTCTCATCGGGTGAATCGCCGCAGCCCCCAGGAGCTGCAGCGATCCCCCGCATCATACCGGCTTCAGTGCGATCGATGGTCGACACCTCGTCCCTGCGGAAGGAGGAGCGAAGAAATCCGCTGGATACGGCGCACCGTGTCGCGAGAGACGAGGTACGCCTGAATCTCCTTTTCGCTCATGACGCGCCGGTTGGCGGATACGCTCATCGTCTTGGGGCTGCGACCTGCGTTTCCAAAGGAAGATTCAAATCTTGAAGACATGATCAACTCCTTTCTCTGGTGTGCCATGGGTGTGAGGCGAAAAATCAATCTTCGATCGCGCGTTCGGCTTCGACACCACGCTCAATGACGTTGCACAACATTTCATCAAGTACCGGGACATTGCCGTCGATCAGCCGCGCTCTGGCAGCCAGGACTACAGCCTTGTGCACAGCCGGTGGCAACGTGCGTCCGGCTAGATAGCCTGCGACCAACGCTTCAGCTGCTTCGGTCGACAGAGCCATGGTTACCTCCTTCTCACGCAAGCGCGAGAGATTGCTGGTTCATTCAGCGTGGGCCACAAGCCCGGAGGACTGGGCTGTGGCCTTGCTTCGCTCGCGACGCAAAGATCGGTCGCGTCTACCCGGCGCCGAGACCACGCTTGATGGCATCACGTGCGCGTTGTGCGGCCCGCGGCAACCAGAAGTCAACGCCTCGGGCCCGGTGGTTTTCTGGGTAGTGAAATCGCAAAAGCTCGTCGCGACCTTTTTCCGTCACCGCAAGGACCCTCGCAGCGCCCTCAGCGGGCTCGTCCACCAATGCCAGCACCAAGCCGGCCTGACGAAGGATCCGGATGGCATCAATATCCTTCGCAGCGTTGAACGACTTGGGGAGTGGCGTGGCTGCGATCTGCCTCAAGAATTCAACTGACATGACATCTCCTTTCAAACGTCAGCGCGCGAGAGAATATCGCTTGATCTGCTGCGTTTCAAGTCGGCGCAAACCGACAGGTTCTTGTCGGTTGCTGGACTCATCCGTTCACCTGGATGCGCCTCGGCTGCGCATGCTCGGCCTTGGGGATTCGCAAGGTCAGCACGCCTTGCACGAGCTTGGCCGTCACCTTGGAAGGGTCCAGTTCCTTGCTCAGCTTGAACGTTCGGCGAAAGCGCCCCAGCGCCACCTCGGTATGGGTGGATTGAAGGCCCTCGGGCAACGGGATATCGAGCTCGGCTTCAAGGGTGAGCGTGTCGGATTCGGTTTGGATCTGCAATTTTTCCTTCGACACGCCTGGCAGGTCGGCATAGAGCGTGATGCCTGAGCTGTCTTCCACCACGTCGACGGGCGGCGTGAGCGCCGCGGGGCTGTACGAAGAGGTGTCCTTTGTCGTCGAGCTCAAGGCGCCGGGGGTGCGGGTTTCAAGGTCGTTCATGATGGTGGCTCCTTTCACTGAATGTCGATGCGTCGCGGCTGGCTCGACGCCCGGCGTTGGATGGTGACGTGCAGGACGCCGTCTCGGTAGGTGGCGCTGAGCGCGTCCGGGTCGGCGTCGTCCGAGAGGGCAATCACCCGGCGAAATGGGCCGTCGAAGCGCTCGCTGATATGGACAGTAGCGCTTCCCTCTTTGCTTCCGTCGTTCGGGCGCAAGGGCTCACGATTGCCGGCAATGGTCAGGATGCCTCGGTCGAGGGTGACCTCCAGCGCATCCGGGTCCAGGCCTGGAGCGAAAGCGTAGATCTCCAAAGTCTGGGGCGTTCCCCCGACGTTCAGGGCGGGGAAGCCGCGGCCGAGCCCGCGAATGCTGGGCGACGGATCCAGGGCCTGCTGCATGTCGCGCTGCAGGCGATCCATCTCGGCGAACAGGTCGCGCGGGAAAAGCGATCGATACATGGCGAGTACCTCCATTCGGTTGAACAGAGCGCCGGAGGCGTCCACAGCGCTTCCGATCAGCGAAACAGGAGCTGCCTACGGTCTTTCAAGAGCCCGGCATGCGGATTCTTACGGCATTCGCGTGCCCTCGCGGAATGGCGCCTCGCCGGGGCGCCGTCAGCTCGAGGCTTGATCGAGTTCGGGCCCCTGGTCTTCCCGGTCGCCCAGGTCATAGACTCGGTCCCGGGGGGCATAGATCACCGAGCTCAGCAGGCCGGTCAGTACCAGGCCGGCCAACATGCGGGCGACTTCCGGGTCGTCGTAGTCGCACAGGGGCACCAGCTGGCCCGAGTCCAGCGACAGCTTTCCCGTGAGTCCGACATAGACGCGCGCCAGGACCACGGGCTCAGCCTCGTGCCGAGCCGTAAACTCGAACTCCTCAAGCGTAGGCCGGCCCTCCACAGTCACGGCCCCCCACCGAACGACGTAGGGTGTATCCAGGCACTGGCCGGTAAACTTGTCCGCAGCGGGGGAGATTGATTGGACATGGCCGCGACACAGCGGTGCAACGTTGACACCGCCAAGGTGTCTGAGAAACCTGTTCGTCACCGCGTCTAGTTCGGCGAACGCTTTCATGACGGGTTCAGTCTTGAGCTCGAGATCGGTGTTCATACAAAAATCTCCGAACAAGGGTTAAAGCCGGCGCTCGGCTATGCACCGTAGGAAATGCAGAGGTCGAAAAAGGCCTCAAGTTCCGTGGACTTGTCGATAACGCCATCCGCTCCGAGGCTTCGCGGTTCGAGATCAATCCGCTAGTGTGCGCTGCATCCGCCTCCTGGAGCTCGATCAAAATCTGGGATTCGACTCGCCGAATGCCGGCAGCGCCCGCACCAGCGGGCCGGTGATCGCGCCGGGGATGGCACCGACACGGACGATGGTGTGCTCGTTCATGCGGCGAAAGGCGACGAACTGCGCCCCCCCTGCAGCGAGGCCAGTGCGCGCCGGACGAAAGGCAGGAGCTCCCGCCCGACATCCGTCATCCGCATGTCGCCCGCATGCCGATGGAACAGCGTGCATTCGAGCAATCGCTCGAGATCTGCAATGAGTTGCGTCCCTGCCGGCTGCGCGAGTCCGATCGCCGCGGCCGCCCGGCTTGCGCTTCCGAGCTCGGCGTCCGCTGCAAAAGCCTCAGTGGGGGGATTTTGGGTGGCCGCCGGGGCGGTAGTCCCTCGGTCCTCGTGAACGTTGTCATGTCGAACGAGGCCCAGGCCGACTGGATCGCCGGCTTGTTCCAATACATGCGCTCGACGGGTCTTAAACGAGTGCATGCCAGCGAGCAAGCCCAGGATGGGTGGGCCGAGACAGTCAAGGGTGCGGTGCGCTCATCGGTGCTCGCCGATTCCAAGAGCTGGTATGTCGGTGCCAACCTGCCAGGCAAAGCAAAGGGCATCCTTGCCTATGCCGGTGGCATTGCGAACTACCTTCGAATACTTGACGAGTGCGCGGCTGACCGCAATGCGGGCCTTGTATCAAGACCAATGTCGCCCGCCTTATCGGTCCTCGCGCGTGTGCCACAACCGCAGCACATAGATGGTTGACTCCTGGATCTCGTAGCGGACTTCATAGCGGCCCACCAGAATCCGCCGCACCTCGCGCGGTTCGAACTCTTCCAGGCGTTCACCCATGCGCGGGTTGAGCACCAACTTGTTCGGCGCCGCTGTGAGCTGCTGAATCGCGCGTGCGGCGGCCGGCTTGTTCACGAAGGCCAGGAACTCATGGAGCCTGACCAGGTCGGAAAGCGCCTTGGTCGTCCACTGGACTTTCATCGGCGAGCGATGGGCACCGGCAGCACCGCGTCGGTGGCCAGGCTGTCCGCCCAAGCCTGGACCGCCTGGTGATCAATCACTCGGCCAGCATCCACGTCCACCAGGGCTTCTTGCGTCAGACGGCTGCGCTCCTGTTCCTGGTCGATCCAGGCGGTCAGCGCCTGCTTGACGATCCATCCCTTCGAACGTTCCAGGCGAAGGGCCCATTGGTCGACTTTCTCTGCCAGTTGCAGCGGGACATGCGCAGTGAGTACGCGAGTTTCGGTGGTTTGTGCCATGGTCAACGGTCCTGGGGATCAGCGGGGCAATGTCGATTGAAATCCAATCTAACTGATTCAATTTCAATCGTCAAGCGTCAGCCGCCAAGCCTCAAGCCGGTCCTCTCCGAATTGTCTGGAACTCGGCTTTACCTCCCCCCGCACCGCCTTCATCCTCTCGTTGCGCCGCGCGACACATCGCTTTTGTTCCCACCCCTGCATGCCCCAGATTGTTCTGCACCAGCTGGATAGGCACCGGGTTCCGCCGTTCCCTGCCCTGCAGCGCATGCAAGCCATGGGCATGGCGAAACCACTGCGTGCTGGCCTTTTTCAGTCGCGAGCCGTCCTCCCCTTCGAGGTTGTCGGCCGCCTGCGCAAGAAATGCCTTGATCGCCTGGTAAAGCCCTGAGGCCGACCAGGCGGCAGGTCGAACTCGCGCGCCGTCAAAGCGGGCCAATATTGGGACGTCTCTATTGCTCGCCGCGCTAACCCTGCGCTCGAGCCCGTGACGGGCCAACTCCTCTCCCAGTTCTTCGACGAGTTCATGTGGGACCGGCACTTGCCGGGTTCGCCCGCCCTTCCCCACCACCGACAGCATCCAGTCAGTCGTGATCGATCCGTCGGCCTTCCGGTACTCGACCTCCTCGAGGTCTTCGCACTTCACACGGGTGATTTCGGCCAGGCGCAGCCCGGTCGCGTACAGCCAGCGCATGCCGCGGCGAAGTCGACGGCGAGGCTCCGTGTCGACATGATGTTCCAGCAACGTGTCGATGTGGTCCCATTGGGCCAGGGTCAAGGTCCGGCCAGACCCCAGAGGCCGCTGCGGCAGGTTCGGCAAAGCAACCCCCGCGAACGGGTTCCCCGTCACGTAGCCCTGGCTCATCCAGAAGGCAAACAGGCTTTTGAGGATGCCGAGCGAATGCCGAATGGCCGCCGGTGAAAGCGGTCCTTCAAATGGTCGCCATTGCGGCGACCACCGCTGGCGGTGCCGGGGCCCGCACCAGGCCGATGGCGGATGGCCAAGAAATTTCTCAAACGCCGCCACGTCCTCCACCCCCAACGATGACACCGCTTTATTCCTCTCCAGCACCGCCCACAACAGGAGTCGCTCCGCCTCCTTGCGATAGGCGCGCTGCGTCGCTGACAGCTCGCCATCCCCGGTCCCCTTTCCCTTGGACGCCAACCAGGCACTGATGGCCGCGTAATCGTTGCGAGCCACAAGGAGACATTTTTTCGCGGGGGCACGGAACTGCCCGGCGGAGCCATCGAGTTCCGCCGGCACCAGGAATTTCTCGAACGGCCGGAGCGCCGTCGCCGCCGGCATCACCTGGGTCAGGGAATCCAGGGTCAACGCAGAACGCCGCTGCGCCGCGTGCGCGCCGACCCGCAGACCCAGCACCGCCTCGTGGGCGTGAAGCCATTCGACGATGCGGGCGGCCTTGAGCTCGCCGACGCCTGGGACTTGAACCCACCAGCGCGCCCCGGTGCCATTGATGCGTTCCACCAGATCGAACAAGGTCAACAAGCCGGCCCGCTCGAGGCGCACAGCGACCAGCGGATTCAGCCATGCGCCCACGCGGTCGCCCGGCCGAGGATCCTGCGCGACCAGTCCCTGGAGCCAGCGCAGCGCTTCCAGCTGCCGCTCGATGACACGGCCCCGGCGGGTGGCGGACAAGGCGCCCTGCCCTCCCCCGGCTTCGCTTGCGCCCCCGCCTTTCCTGGCACGAGGCGGGTAGGCCTCTTCGTAGGCCTCGAGCTGCTCGGCTTCGGAGAAGTCCTCCATGCCCTGCGCGAGCGCGAACTCGGCCAACGTCGGCTGCTTGGGCGCCGCCGTGAAGCGTTGCGGATCCAGCAGGATCAGCCGGGCGGTGCCCGGCTTGTTTTCCCGCTTGGCGGCGGCCGCAAATTCGTCCCGGATCCAGGCGATGGTCCGGCGCACGGTCCGCAGGTCCGAATGCTCGCTTTCAGACCGCAGGTACCGGTCCCAGCTCGCACGCTCATCGAGCCCCTGGGCCAGGGCCCGCATGAAGGCGAAGTGGCCGCTGTGGAGCTTTCGGGGCGTGGGAGACTTTTTCAACGGGCGCGCCTTCAGGTGAGCGTCGGTCGCCGGGGTGCCCACACTTTCCACCAAGGCGGCGGTGGCGCCGCGGGTTCCGGCGGCCGGTGCGCCCGCTGGCGGCGCAGTTCGACCTCGAGTGCATGGGCGACCCCGTAGGCTTCCTTATGTCCTCTGAGGGCCTGGGCGCGCCACGACGCGGCCAGGCGCTTGAGTTCTTCGTCCTCGAAGTGCCCGAGTTCCGGGGTGGCAAAAGTTCTCTCGGTCATCAGGACTGCCGATTAAAAGCTGGACATTGGATGGAGCGCCGGGCGATGCGGCCGCCCTTCTCCGGGAAACCGAGGCGCGACAGGCACCTGGAGATCATCATGATAAATCTAATTATCATCAATGCGATTTTTCGATGTTCCCAACAGGGTTTCGGGAGGAGATCTTTCCAACTTGTTGATTTTGTTGGAGTTTTCCCGACTTCGGATAAGACGGGCGCGTGTTCGAACCGCGCTGAGGCTGCTCTACTCCGCTCCAACTTGCAGGAGAACAATATCGAGCCCCTCAAAGGCTGCCCTACAACCTGGAGCAATCCAGGTTGTATTCGTCGATGCAGATCGTCGTATCGCCTGTACGCGCACCAAATGAAAAACCACCCGAAGGTGGTTCCCTCCCCAAAGCAAGAACCAACTCAATGGCACCACGAAGGGATTCGTGTGTTCTAGCGCACCGCTTTTCAGTTGCTCAGCACCTCATTTCCTTGAAATGATAAAGCTTGATTGATAGCCAGCACTCACATCCAAAAGGGTTAGCTTGGGCTTTTTGGCATGGGCCAAAGCCCGCTCCCAGGTTGCCAAGGGGCTGAGAGGGCGTTCGTTCGATAGAGTCCATGGCTCCGCCCAACGCAGGCTCCTTAGCCCCCTACCCTAGCCAAGGATTCCATCGATAGCGCCTGCCAGCTTCTTGAGCGCAGACTCGGACATTGGCTTTGCAAACGTGACTCTCACCCTGCCCTTGCCATCGAATTCGAGCTTGGCAGCGGTCTTCCCAGCACTGTCCGTCCATTCACGCCCCACCGGACCATGCTTTGGCGCGTCGGTAGTGAGAAGGCGTAGAACCTCCGCAGCGGCCGGCCGCTTAGGCAGCGCCGCAATTTCTCGCGCGCGTTGCAGGACCTTTTCAGGATCCTTCTGCACGGCGTCCCTGAGCACATTGGCCCAACGGAATTGCAGGTCAAGTGGAGAAGCGAAGGCGCGGACAACATCCTCTGGCAGCTTGGCCATCACGATCGCCCTCGAGACCTGGGAGAGATCTACCCCCAATCTCGCAGCTAGCTGCCGAAGCGATGGGAAGAGACCAGAATCCAGCGCGCGCTGATAGTGCATGCCCTGCTCCCATGCAGACAAATCGGCCCTGCCGCGGTTCTCGCGTTCCATCTCGATGAAAAGCGTTTGGTCGTCCAACTCGTCCACAACCAGCGCCAAAACGGGCAGCCCAAGGTCCAGACACGCGCGATGTCGACGGTGACCGAAGACGATCTGCAGCCGGCCCTCACCCGTACGGCGAACCTTGATCGGTTGCACGTTCCCGCCGGCGCTCGAGATTTCTTCCTTCAAGGTGGCGAACGCGGGTGAGAGATACGAGGCGTCATTGCGATTGGCGAACGGGCTCGGTTCGATCTGCTTCGCGTCGATGTGGCGTGCGACTACTGCGTCATCGAATTCCGCCAGACGCCCGCGAGCTTCTTCCAGATCCTTGTGCGCATCGGACTGTTCGCGCATGAAATTGAGCATCGCGCTCGGTGCCGTGGTGGAGGACTTTTGAACGGGGGCTGGTTGCGTGAGAGGCGCAACGGCGGGCGCCTGGGTCGGCGCAGCCACCGGACCGCCCTCGAACTTTGGCACTTGCAGTGCTCTGCTCAGAAAGTCTTTTCTAGACATTTGTTGCTCCTAGGCTTGGTGTTGGTTCATCCAACACCAGAAATTTTGAGGTGTTGGACAAACCAACACACGGAAGACTTTCAAGGTGTTGGTTCATCCAACACTCAGCAGTTCAGGGGTGTTGGTTCATCCAACACTCACCCTAGCTGTCGCCTCCAGGCGTGCATCAGTTGACGCTCAATATGCTCCACGAACTGGTCGTACGCTTCGCGGGCTCGCTTGTACGTACGGTCTTTGCTCTCGTCAGGATCCGAATCGTAGACGGTCCCGAACTCTGCCGACTTCATCGACGTTGTCGCGGTACGCGGAATTTCGAGCGGCAGAACCTTCTCCTGATAGGTGTTGCTGATCCACTGCCGAACAACGTCCGTGGTGACCGACTTGGAAACACGCGACAGCAGGACATCGATGAAATCAAACGTCTTGGTCGAGCCGCGTTCCTTCAAAAGATCTGTAGTCAGGCTGCTGAACAAGTCCCAGAATTGTGCCGAGCTGGCGAAATCAAGCGTTTCAGGCGGCAACGGAATGATGATGCCGTTTGCTGCGAACAGCGAATTGATGGTCACGTACGAAAGGGCCGGGGGACTGTCAATGACGATCACGTCATAGTCGGCGCGGACATCGTCGATGCCCAGATCGAGCACACTCCAGAACTCGAACTTCGGGTTCTTGCTCTGTTTCGAAGGGAGCATGAACTCTGCTGCGAAGAGCGAAGTGGAAGAGGGGACCAAGTCCAGGCCATCCCAATAGGTCTTTCGAATGAGTGGGCCTACGCCGCTCTGGGTTCCATCGACCAGCGCCATCACAGTCTCGTGGTCCTGCACTTCTACATCCGGCAAGATCCCGAACAGCGTCGTGAGGGAAGCCTGCGGGTCGGTATCAATCACCAAGACCTTGTGTCCCAGCATTGACAGGCCCTGGGCCAGGGTCATGGCCGTTGTGGTCTTTGTGGTGCCCCCCTTGAAGTTGGCGACGGTGATGGTCACCGCTTCTGCACCAGCAGGTCGCAGATAGTCTCGACGAAACTCGCGCACCCAGGCACGCGCCTCGGCCAATCCGAAATGACGCTTGCGACCGGACTGGCTCAAGGTGCCGGAGGGGAGATCAGAACGGACCGTCATCTGGTGGTTGACCCACCCTCGACCACCTGTCTGTCCGCACAGAATCGCCAAATCCTCAGCGCTGAAGGTGGGCTCCTCCTTCGCCGTCCGCGGGGCCAGCATCGTTGATCGAATATTGGACATCATTCCCGTGGCCATCTCGGCTTGCTTGACGATGTCGTCCAGGCTTACGACAGGAGGTAGTGAGAACTGTGCAGCGAGTTCCATATGGTTCAACTTTCAAATTCCGCGCGTGTTTGCGCAAGTCGATCGGATCGTACAACATCCGTCGAACTAAACGAAATTCGTCTGCGTTTTCGTTGAAGTTGACCAATCGAACTCCGCGAAGCGATGGAGTTTCTGAACCCTCTAAATCCCTCTAATTCCTTTGGCGCGGATTTTCTCAATGACGACAACAACTTAGCGCAAAAGGCGGAGCCGCAATGTGCCGTCCCGGAGCCCCATTGGTCATCTGCGGCGTGGATCTGGGCTTGTTCGGAGCCTCATTGGGTGACCATATCCACTCCGGTTTCAAGGGGGTGTCGTTCCTCTCTTGAGGCCGCAGAGAAGCCTTTCGCAGAGAATGAAAACTTCGGTGGCCGGACCGTCACATCGCCATGGCATGGCGCCATATGTGAGCTGATTTGGTCATGCTCATGTCCTTCACGTGAGCCTTTTTGGTCATTTCCGGCACGACCTCGAACTGTGATTGGCATTTCACATGAAGCGACTTCGTGTAGAGTTATTGCCATGACATTTGCCCGCCCACAGCAGCCTTCGATCGTGCGCAAGCCGGTCGAGACGCTGTCGCTCGTGCCCACGTCTGGCAAGGTCACCGTTCTGGGACGCAAGACGTGGAACGTACTGCTTCACCTGGCTCAGGATCAAGCCGTCGAGGGCCAGGATACCTACAGAGCGACGCTGGCAGACGTGGTTGCGGGCATTGACTTCAATTCCCGCAACTTGTCGATCATCAAGGGACACCTGCGCGCCCTCATGGCTACGACGGTGGAGTGGCAATCCCCGACAGCAGGAGAGGGTGAACGGTGGGACGGCTGCAGCATGCTTGCGCACGCGTCACTCGAGACTGTGCGGGGCCAGACTTGGGTGGAGTGGAGCTATGCGCCCAACGTCCGTGGTGAGTTGCTCAACCCGAATATCTTTGCGCGGCTCAACTTGAGCGTGATCTCAGAACTTCGGACGATCGCGGCAGTCGCCCTCTACGAGTCGTGCGCCAGGTACAAGGCGGTGGGGCAGACCGGGCGCAAGCCATGGCGCTGGTGGGCGCCCGTTCTGCTGGGGCGGCCGGACGACGATCTGCAAAAGCTGGACTATCGGTTCTTCAAGCGCGACACGCTCCGTCCTGCCATCGCTGAGATCAACGCGGTCTCGGACATCGAAGTTGACCTGCTTGAACACAAGCAAGGGCGTTTCGTGAATGAGCTGCAGTTCACCGTCAAAGAGAAGCGACGCCACACAGCGCGCGATCTGGCTTCTACCAGGCCGGTCAATCTTGCCTTGGTTGGGCGCGCAGCTGCAATCGACATCGATCAAGCCAAGTTCGAGCGCCTTTTGGATGAATACGGAGAGGATTTGGTCACCCACGCCTTGGAAGCAGTGGAGCGCCGAATGCAGTCGGCCTTTCCGGAGCCGTTGCGAGACCCGCATCGCTTTTTGAAGACGGTCCTCGCCAATACAGGTGTTAGCCAGGGCGAACTCAAGCCAGCCACTCGCCAGGAGAAAGCCATCGCATCCGAGTCCGCCCCCCCTCCGCCGCCGCTGCGCGCGGTCGAGGCGCAGGACGAACGTGAGCGTCGCAACTGGATCGAAGTTCGTCGTCGCACCGTTGCGGCTCAATTGGAGCACCTCAGCGAGCAGGCCCAGGCGGATCTCCAGGACGCATTCGCGCAGGAGCTGATCCGCACAGACACGCACCCAAGCATCCTGAAGAGGCTGAAGCAAAGTGGCTGGCGTCATCAAATCGTCCGCCACCTGATGGTCGACTTCTATGCGGCTCAGACACTCGGGGCGGACTGGGATCAGCCTACTGCTGATCAGTTGCTCGTGGCGGACTAGGTTGACGCCGCAAGGGCACGCTTTGCTTCCACACCGCGAGACGTGAGCCTGGCTCCTGCGTCGACGGGGTTGATAGGAGGGGCAGGGCGTTACCACAGCGTTTCGCGTCGAGCCCCCTGTCGACGGTGCGGTTCTTCGGATTCGTCCGAGCGGCCTAAGCGAAGCTGCAGCGCGACCCGTCGCACGGACCGTACGCTTGCTGCCCGGAAGCCGCATACCAGTCGCCAGAATCCGAACATGAGCTGATGGAGCCGGTTGTACATGAGAAACATGATGGTTAGAATCGGCTCATGGGTCTCGCGTCACAGTTCTTTCAACGATTTCCGCCCCGCAGACGGCTGCTGGACGAGGCCGGGAAGGGCGGCTCGGGTGGGGTGGCGATGGATGTCGAAACCATCGCCAGCATGCTGGACAGCGTCCGCGTGGCGACGAGCTTGATCATGGACGAAGCAGTGCGAGGCGCCCAGGGCCCGAAGGACCGTAGGGCGAGCTCCGTCGTTCTGGCGCAGGTGCGGCTTGCGATCAACAAGGTGGAGCAGGAGTCGCTTCAGGAGTTGGCCGATACCTACGAGCCGCGCCGGCGTTCGGTCAGTCGGACCGACCTCGAGATGCGCGCCCTCGAGGCCATCATGAAAGGGACGGACTGGCTCTCGGCGGCCGAGATCGGTCGCGAGCTCGATCCCGAGGCCGCCAATCCCCATGCGGCTGCGAGCCGCTGGTTGCAAGGCCGACAGGTGTTCGCCATCGACCATCGCGGCAAGAAGATGTTTCCTGCCTACGTCTTCACCGAATCCTGGAAGCCCGTCCCCGAGGTCAAGAAGGTGCTCGCAGTGCTGGAGGGCTATTCGCCGCTCCGACTGGCCTCCTGGTTCGAGTCGACCAATCCCGCCCTCAAGGGCCGACGACCGCGCGAGGTGCTTGCGCGCGACCCGATGGCCGTGGTCAAGGCGGCCGAGCAGCATCGCATGGGTGCGGTGCATGGCTAGTCGCGCCGCGCTACCCGTACCTCCACCCGCGCATCCCTTTCGCCCCCTGCCGCACAAGGCACGGGTCTGGTACCGCGTCCACCCTTTCGACGCGGCGACCGGCAAGTACGCGCCGGCCGCCTTCAACGATTCGGGCAAGGGCTGGGCGCGCTTCAGCCCCTTGATCGATCCCGCGACCGGCGCTCCCATCGCGACCCTCTACGCCGCGAGCAACGTGAATGCCGCGATCGCGGAGGTTGTGCTGCACAACGTGCCCACTCCCTCCACCGGTTACCTGCACGACCTCGAGCGAGACTACGCGAACCACCTGTTCCTGAGTCGCGTGCGCACACCGCCGTTGAGCTTGGTCAATCTGACGGCCACCGGACTCAAGGCGGTGGGCCTTACCGTCAGCGACCTTTTTGATGGCGATGAGAGCGACTACGCGCGCACGCAAGGGTGGGCCCAGTGGATCTGGGAGAACATGCCCGATGTGCAAGGGCTGCACTGGATGTCCAAGCGCGACAACCGCGCCGAGGTCGTCGTGCTTTTCGGTGATCGGATCACCGGCGGCATCGTTGATGATGGCGATTCAAAGCCGCTCCAAGCCTACGAGCAGGAGATCATCGACCTACTTGACGAAATGGGTGCGGGAGTGGCGCTCAAATAGGGCCTGTCACGTTCATGTGCTCTTGCCAAACCAGCAGGCACCACGTTGCGTCCGGTAGGTCAAAAATGAAGACTTTCGACCAGAGCAGCGGGAGCGTGAGCGTGTCCCGTTTCATGCAACAGTCGGTTCGCGCACGCAGTTGAACCGCCCCGGATTTTGAGGAGGCTCCTTCGATTGAGAATGGAGCCAAGATGAGAAAGTCACCGAAGTTTTCCCCTGAGGTCATGGAGCGCGCGGTGCGCATGGTCTTTGACGCCAAGGACCAGTACAAGGACCAGTACCCGTCGCAGTGGGCGGC
>NZ_JBFTHX010000047.1:0-43136 GCF_056394465.1 Variovorax sp. 10N432 | reverse complement strand
GAGCGGCTGAAGCTCGACACCGACGGCTACTACATGTCGCCGGCGCTGTTCAGCGAGTCGGCGGCGTCGATGCGCATCAACAAGGAAGAGATCTTCGGGCCGGTGGCGAGCGTGATCCGGGTGAAGAACTACGAGGAGGCGCTGGCGACGGCGAACGACACCGAGTTCGGGCTGTCGGCGGGCATCGCGACCACCAGCCTGAAATACGCGACGCACTTCAAGCGCCACAGCCAGGCGGGCATGGTGATGGTCAACCTGCCGACGGCGGGGGTGGACTATCACGTGCCCTTCGGCGGGCGCAAGGGGTCGAGCTACGGGCCGCGCGAGCAGGGCAGGTATGCGCAGGAGTTCTTTACGGTGGTGAAGACGGCGTACACGTTCTCCTGAGACCTTGCGGGACAGACCAAGAAACTGCGTAGCAGTTTTTGCTCTGTCCTCAACTGATTAGATTGCGGCCCACCTCACAGCGTCGTTCCTTGATCAACATCAACCCGATCCCCCCGCCAAGTGCGAAGCTGCGGCGATGCGCATCCAGTTCTTCGGCGGCACGGGCACAGTCACCGGGTCCAAGTACCTGCTCGAGCACGAGGGCCGGCGCCTGCTCGTGGATTGCGGCCTTTTCCAGGGCGTCAAGCAATTGCGCCTGCGCAATTGGCATCCCTTGCCGACCAACGTCGCGGACATCGACGCGGTGCTGCTGACGCATGCGCACATCGACCACAGCGGGTTCGTTCCGCGGCTCGTCAACCTGGGCTTCAAGGGCCCGGTCTACTGCACCGAGGCCACGCTCGAGTTGTGCAAGCTGCTGTTGCCGGATTCGGCCCGGCTTCAGGAGGAAGAGGCCGATTTCGCCAACCGCCACGGCCACTCCAGGCACCAGCCCGCATTGCCGCTCTACACCGAAGGGGATGCCCGCGATGCACTGAAGCGCTTCGAGGTCATGCCCTTCGGCGAGGAGCAGGTCCCGTGGCCGGGTTGGTTGTGGCGGCTGACGCGCGCCGGCCACATCCTCGGCGCGGCCAGCTTGCGTGTCGGCTGGACGGGCGGAAGCATCCTTTTTTCAGGTGACCTGGGCCGCAGCGACGATCTCCTCATGCGGCCGCCGGAGCCGCCCCCGCCGGCCGACTACGTCGTCGTCGAATCGACCTATGGGGATCGGCTGCACCGCGACGTCGACACCTTGTCGGCCCTTGCCGTCGTCGTGAACCGCACCGCGGCGCGCGGCGGCATCGTGGTGATCCCGGCTTTTGCGGTGGGCCGCGCGCAGACGCTCCTGCATGCCGTCCATCTGCTCAAGCAGGCCCGGCGGATTCCCGACATGCCGGTCTACCTCGACAGCCCGATGGCGGCCGATGTCACGCGCATCTATCGCCACCATGGCGACGAGCACCTGCTGGGCGCCGAGCAATGCGCCGCGATGAGCGCGGAGGCCACTGTCGTCAACACGATCGAGGAGTCGAAGCGCCTCGATGCGCTGACCTATCCGTCCATCATCGTGTCTGCGAGCGGCATGGCCACCGGCGGGCGCGTGCTTCATCACATCAAGACCTACGCACCCGAGGCGAGGAACACGATCCTGTTCGCCGGCTTCCAGGCCGCCGGAACGCGCGGCGCGACGCTCGTTGGAGGCGCGAAGGAGGTGAAGATCCACGGTGCCTACGTGCCGGTGCGGGCCGAGATCGCGATGCTCGACACCTTGTCCGCGCATGCCGACCGGGCCCAGCTCCTGGCCTGGCTGGACGCACTGCCGGCGCCGAGACGGGTCTTCGTGACCCACGGTGAACCGGTGGCCGCCGATTCGCTGCGGCTGGCGATCGAAGAACAGCACGGCTGGCCGGTGACGGTGCCGGACTACCTCGAGAGCTTCGAGCTCTGAGGCGGCGGCTCGCGCCATGGCCTTCGATCGGTTGCCCGCCCGGCGCGCCGGCATCGACACCTACCAGCAGCCCGTGGTCTACCTGCGCAGCGACTGCCCGGTCTGCCGCGCCGAGGGCTTCGAGGCGCAGGCGCAGGTGGAGGTGGTTGCCGGGCACCGGCACGTGCTCGCCATCCTGAACCACGTGACCAGCGACTGGCTGCGCAGCGACGAGATCGCGCTGTCCGAGGCCGCCTGGAGCCTGTTGGGGGTGGCCGAAGGCGAGGCCGTGGCGGTGCGCCATCCGCCGCAGCTGGATTCGCTGGCGCACCTGCGCACCAAGGTGCACGGCGGCAAGCTGGGGTACGAGGCCTTGCGCGCACTGATGGAAGACGTGAGCCGCGGCCGCGTGTCGGACATCCACCTTGCTTCCTTCGTGACGGTGTGCGCAGGGGGTGGCCTCGACTTCGACGAGACCGTGGCGTTGACCCAGGCCATGGTCGACGTCGGCGAACGAATCGACTGGGGAACTTCGCCCGTGGTGGACAAGCACTGCATCGGCGGGCTGCCAGGAAACCGGACCACGCTGCTGGTGGTGCCGATCGTCGCGGCTTGCGGCATCACGATGCCCAAGACTTCGTCGCGCGCCATCACGTCGGCCGCCGGCACCGCCGATGCAATGGAAACGCTGGCGCCGGTCGCCTTGGAGCTGCCCGCGATGCGGCGCGTGGTGGAACGCGAAGGCGGCTGCATCGTCTGGGGCGGCACCACCCGGATCAGTCCGGCCGACGACATGCTGATCCGCGTGGAGCGCCCGCTCAGCCTCGACAGCGAAGGCCTGCTCGTTGCTTCGATCCTTTCCAAGAAGGCCGCGGTGGGTTCGCAGCGGGTGCTGATCGACCTGCCGGTGGGGCCGCAGACCAAGGTGCGCAGCGCGCAGGCCGCCGACCGGCTCTCGCACAGCCTGGTCTCCGTCGGCGCCGCGCTGGGCCTGCAAGTGCGCACCGTGCTGACCGATGGTTCGCAGCCGGTCGGCCGCGGCATCGGGCCGGCGTTGGAGGCCATCGATGTCATGGCGGTGCTCGAACGCATGCCCGATGCGCCGGCCGACCTGCGCGAGCGTGCGCTGGAACTCGCCGGGCTGGTGCTGGAAATGGCGGGGCGCGCCGCGATGGGAAGCGGGCGGGCCATGGCGCGCGAAGTTCTCGAGGACGGCCGCGCGCTGGCCAAGTTCATATCGATCTGCGAAGCCCAGGGCGGCCTTCGGATTCCGCCCAGGGCGGCGCATGCCCACGTGGTTGCGGCGCCGGCGAGCGGCGTGGTGCAGGCGATCGACACCCGCCTCCTGTCGCGGGTGGCCAAGCTCGCCGGTGCGCCGCGTGATCCGGCGGCCGGGGCCACGCTGCACGTGCGCCAGGGGGACCGGGTCGAGCTCGGACAGCCCCTCTACACCTTGCATGCCGAGAGCCCGGGGGCACTGCGCTATGCATTGGCCTTCACGCGCTCGCAGCTGCCGGTCGCGCGTGTCGAGGCCGGGGCATGAGCGCTCACCCTCGGGGAATCGTGTCGAGCAGCACCGTCTGGATCACGCATCGGTGATTCGCCGATCGGCGAGCCTCCTCGATCGGACGGCCCTCGGCATGCAGCGACCAGGTCGACGGGCGCGTCGCGTCGACCACGTAGGCCGCGTCGTTCGACGCCCCATGCCCCGCTTCGGCGACCTGCAGCGCAAAGCCGAGTTCCCGTGCCGCGGCGAGGAAGATGCTGCCGCGCGGCGTGCGTGGGTCGCCGAGGAAGACGATGCGCGTCTTCACCGCTTGCGGCGATGCGAGGTCGCAGAGTGTCAGAAGGTCGGCGATCACGCGGGCCGGGTGGTCGTCCAGCCCCAGGCCGGCGTAGACGGGAACCCCGGCCTCTCTTTCGATCCGCCGAACCGTCGGCAACGGGAGCGCGTCGCAGTCGATGGCGTCGTACATGCGCCCCAGAAGCCGCGCCAGGGCCCCGATGTCCACCTGGCTGGAGGCGTCGGTCTCGAAGGGGACTTCGGCGACGCGGGCGCCCAGCTCCCGGGCTGCGCGATGGAGTGGCGACACCTCGCGCCCCGAGGGCCTCGCGAGCAGCAAGGCCAGGTTCTTGCCGCGCAAGGCGCTGCCACTGGCCCCCGCATCCGAATCCGCCCGCAGGCGCCGGGCCGCTGCAAAGAGGGCGACGATCTTCGCGGCCGCCAGCGGTTCATCGGGTTGCCAGCTACTGGCATGAGAGGAGGAAGGCTTCACGGTTGCAACGGTATGGCTTTTGCGATTTGCGCACTTGATGGCGGTCAACAAAGCGGGGCCTCGGTCGTCGTTACCGATCTGACACGAAGCATTCACCCGCTGTTACCGAGACCGCCGTGGCGTTGGCGCATCTGTTGCACGCGCTTCCTAAGCTCTGGTCCATCGATCTTCGAGGAGAGCCAGTGATGACTGAAGTGACGAACACCCCGAATCGCCCGGTATCTGTCGTCGGCCGCATCGCCGACACCCTGCAGCTGCTGCAGGACAGCATGCCCATCCAGCGGCGTATCGTCCGCGCCGGCGACTCGGTGTACCAGGTGGGCCAAGCGTTCGGCTGCCTCTATATCGTGAACTCCGGCTACTTCAAGATGGTCAACCTCTCGGGCGAGGGTCGCGAGCAGGTGGTCGGCCTCTATTTCAAGGGCGACTGGCTGGGGCTGGACGGCATCGCCACATCGCACTACGCCTGCGACGCGGTGGCCATGGACACCGGGGAGGTCTGGGCCATTCGCTACGATGCGCTGATCCAGGCCGCCGTGCGGACGCCCGCGCTGCTCACCTTGCTGCACGAGGCCATGAGCCGCGAACTGACCCGTGAGCACGACTCGATGCTGTCGTTGTGCACGCTGCCCGCCGATGCGCGCGTGGCGGGTTTCCTTCGCTACTGGACCGACGCGCTGGCCCAGCGCGGCCAGCGCACCGACCAGATCACCCTGCGCATGACGCGGGCCGAGATCGGCAACTACCTCGGCATGACCCTCGAAAGCGTCAGCCGGGCGCTGTCGCGCCTGGCACGCGGGGACGTGATCCGGTTCACGGAGAAGGGCCGGCGCGACATCCATATCCCGCAGGTCGAGGCGCTCACCGCCTTCATCCAAGGAGCGACGGTCGCGCCGATGGCGGGCGCGCTTCACTGAGCCGATTCGAGAGCCCGGGCGATGGCCTGCTCGAGGTCGGCCCGCGTGAAGGGCTTGCGAAGCAGTTCGCGGCCCCGTGGCTCGCCCGGCAGTTCGCTGGAATAGCCGGACATCAGCAGCACCCGAAGCCCGGGCCGCAGCGCGATCGCCGCATCCGCCAGCTCGGTGCCGCGCAGGCCCGGGCCGAGCAGGATGTCCGTCAGCAGCAACCCGACGGGCTGGTCCGTCGCCAGCATTCGAAGGGCCTCCTCGGCATCGGCGCAGGCGGTGACATCGAACGCCATCGCGTCGAGGAACCTCGCGACCACCTTGCGAACTTCGGGGTCGTCTTCCACCAGCAGGACGCGCAGTCCCTCCGGCACATGGCTGGCACCGCGTTCGAGGCCGTCAAGGGCGAGGCCGTCATCGTCGGCTCGCGGCAGGAAGATCGTGACGGTGGTTCCTTGCCCCAGGGTGCTCGCGAGGCTCACGGCGCCGTGCGATTGCCTGGCAAAGCCGTAGACCGTCGACAGGCCGAGGCCGGTGCCGCGGCCGGTCTCCTTGGTCGTGAAGAAGGGCTCGAAGGCGCGGGCCTTGATGGCTTCAGGCATGCCGAGCCCGGTGTCCGTGATGGCGATCGACGCGAATCCATGCGATGGCGAATCGCCCGGCTGGGCGTCCAGGCCGTCCGGCAACGCCGCCACGGCCCGGCAGCTGAATGACAGGGTCCCGCCTTGCGGCATGGCGTCGCGTGCGTTGATGGCCACGTTGAGCAGGGCGGACTCGAGCTGCCCGGGATCCGCCACGCAAAGCACTTCGTGCGCATCGAGGGTGATGCCGATGCGCTGGTCCAGCGTGCGCCGAAGCATGTTCGTCAGGGACTCCAGCAGCGCGGCGACGTCGACGATCGTCGGCTGGAGCATCTGGCGGCGGGAAAACGCGAGCAGCTTTCCCGTCAGTTCGGCGCCGCGCCGGGTGGCGCGGGCGGCGGCGCCGACGACCTGCTGCACCAGGGGATCGCGAGCGTAGGCCGGTGCATCTTCGAGCACCTGGAGGTTGCCCGAGATCACCGTGAGCAGGTTGTTGAAATCGTGCGCCACGCCGCCGGTCAACTGGCCGACGCTCTCGAGCCGCTGGGCGTGGTTGAGCGCGTCTTCGCTGCTCTCGCGCTGCATCACCGTGGCGAGCATGCTCGACAGCGACTCCAGGAAGCGGACTTCGTCGTCGCCGAAGCGTTTCAGCGCGCGCGAGCGAACGGCGAGCGTTCCGATGGTGCGGCCCCGGTCCGCCAGCGGCACCGAGAGTTCGCACACCAGGCCGGCCTCGACGTAGTGCGACGGAACCTGAAAACGCTGCTCCTGCGCGTAGTCGCTCAGGAGCACGGGCTCGCCGTGCGCCACCACGTGGCCGGAGGGAGATCCGGGCTCGTTGGGGACCCTGTCGCCGATGGCTTCCTGGGGCAGCAGTCCCACGCCGGCGACGATCCGGAAGTGCGTGCCGTCCGGCTCGAGCAACAGGATCTTTGCCTGTTCGACCTCCAGGGCTTCCGCCACGATGGTGGGAACGAGGTCGATCAGCTTCTTCGAATCGCGGGCGTCGACGGCATGCCGGCCGAACTGGGCCAGGCATTCGGCATAGCGGGCGCGCTGCAAGGCCTGCTTCACGCGCGGGTAGGCGCCGACGCCGCGGATCGCGGCCACGACGTAGGGCAGGCCGTGGTCCTGCAACGGACTCAGCGCGATCTCGACCATGACCTCGCTGCCGTCGCGCCGCTTGGCCACCAGGTCCATCTGAGTGCCCATCGGTCGGGGACGTGGATGGTCGGCGTAGGCCTTGCGATAGGCCGCGTGGCGCGGACGGATGGCGTCGGGCACCAGCGCATCCACCGGCAGGCCGATCAACTCGGCCTCGGCATAGCCCAGCAGTTCCAGCGCAGCGGGATTGGCAAGGCGGATCACCCCTTGCTCGTCGATCAGGAGGAGCGCGTCGGGGTAGGCGAGAAAGAGCGATCGATACACCGCCCCGTCGTCGAATCCCGAGGCAGCGAGCGGGGCCGGCATCAGGCCGCCTCTACCTTGGGGACGAGGATATAGCCGGCGCCACGGACCGATTTGATGATCTGCGGCGTCTCGGGGTCGGCCTCGATCTTCCGGCGCAGGCGCCCGATCTGCACGTCGATCGTGCGGTCGAAGGGCCCCCCGTCGCGGCCGCGCGTGTGTTCGAGCAGGAAGTCGCGCGACAGCACCCGCCCGGGATGGGTCGCCAGGGTGTTCAGAAGGTCGAATTCGCCCGTGGTCAGCGCCACTTCCTGGCCCTTGGGGTCCAGCAGCCGTCGCGCGGCGGTGTCGAGCTCCCACTGTGCGAAGCGCAGCATCGTGACGGGCGCAGCCGTGGCACGGGCCGGCGGCGCGTCGGAGGGTGCGATGCGGCGCAGCACCGCCTTGATGCGCGCCACCAGTTCCCGCAGGTCGAAAGGCTTGGTGACGTAGTCGTCGGCGCCCACTTCCAGCCCGACCACCTTGTCGACCGCGTCACCCCGTCCGGTGACGATGACCAAGCCGCATCGCCAGTGTTCGCGCAGCTGGCGAGCGATGGCAAAGCCGTCTTCGCCCGGGAGGCCCAGGTCGAGCAGCACCAGCGCCGGCGCGTCGCTCGCCATCAGTTCGATGAGCGCCGCGCCGGTGTGGACCTGGCTGACTCGAAAGCCTTGGCCCGCCAGGTAGCTGGCAAGGAGCTGCGTGATGTCCGCTTCGTCGTCGAGGACGGCAAGGTGGGTGGGGCTGGTCACCGGGCCATATTAGCCTTGGACCCGGCCGGATCGCAACAGCGCAGCCACCGACCCGCATGCGCATCAGTGACGACGCTTCGCTTCGGTCCTGGTCTGGCAGGCGGCGCAGCGTATCGCCGTGGGCTGGGCGAGCAGCCTCTCGAGGGGAATCTCCTCGTTGCAGTCGACGCACAGGCCATAGAGCCCGGTCGCCAGGCGCTGCTGCGCCTGCTCGACTTCGAGCAGGGTGTTCCGGTCCACCTCGATCTCGGCGAAACGTACGTCGTCCAGCCGTTCGACCTCGGCGTCGTCGGCATGGCTGTGGACCTCGTGCTCCCCGGCGAGCACGCCGCCCTGGGGCGGCGCGCCGGCCGCCGCGAGCTCGTTCAGCACCTCGCGCTTTCGCGCCTCGAGTCGCCGGGCGAGATCTTCGAGGTCTGAGGGATTGAGGTGTTTCATGGGCTTCGGTCCTTCGGTTGATTCGATCGATGCGCCGGCGCCGGCGGCACGAGCACCGCCGCACCCTGGAGGCGGCCCGCCCGCAGGTCCGCGATCGCCTCGTTCGCCCGGTCCAGCGCATAGGTCGTGATGTGGACCTTCGGCGGATCCGCCCGCACGACCTGGAGGAACTCGCGCGCATCGGCGCGCGTGAGGTTGGCCACCGAGACGAGCTGGCGCTCTTCCCACAGCAGCCGGTACGGGAAGGCGGGGATGTCCGTCATGTGGATGCCGCCGCAGACCACCCGGCCCCCTTTTCGTACCGCTTTCAAGGCCAACGGCACCAGCTCGCCCGCGGGCGCGAAGATGATCGCGGCGTCCAGCGCGCGCGGTGGCTGCGCGTCCGCACTACCGGCCCATGCGGCGCCGAGGCTGAGCGCGAAGGCCTGGCTCGCCGCATCGCCGGCGCGCGTGAAGGCGTGGACCGTCCGGCCCTGGGCCACCGCGACCTGGGTGACCAGGTGCGCGGCGGCGCCGAAACCGTAGATGCCCAACTGGCGGGCGTCGTCGCCGGCGGCCTTCAGGCTGCGCCAGCCGATCAGGCCGGCGCAGAGCAGGGGCGCGATCCGGGCCGGCTCCTGGGCCAGGTCAGCCAGCGGCAGGCAGAAATCGGCCTCGGCCAGCACGTGGGTCGCGAAGCCGCCGTCGCGGTGATAACCCGTGAAGCGCGGCGTGTCGCACAGGTTCTCGCGACCGGCGCCGCAGAAGGCGCAGTGGCCGCAGCTGTGGCCGAGCCAGGGGACGCCGACATGGTCTCCGACGGCCAGCGACCGGACGCCCGCACCCAGCGCATCGACCTCGCCGACGATTTCATGGCCAGGGACGATGGGCAGCACGGAGAGCGGCAGGTCGCCGTCGATCACGTGCAGGTCGGTGCGGCAGACGGCGCAGGCCAGCACGCGAAGTCGAACCTCGCCGGAGGCGGGCTCGGGCACCGGGCGCTGCGTCATCTGCAGCGGCTGCTTCGGCCCATGAAGAACCATCGCCTGCATCATGGCGTGTGCGATCAGGCCTCGACGAGAAGATTGTTCACGACCTTCGCCACGCCCGGCGCCGACCACGCGGCCCCTTGCGCGGCCCTGCGTTCCGCCCACGACTTGACCGTACCCCGCAGCGTGACCTGGGCGCCGTCGACCAGGATCTGGATGTGCCTGGCTTCGCGATCGGCCTGTCGCTTCAGCGCATCGCTGATCTTCCGCTCGACGTCGACCGCCGTGAACCGGCCCTTGACCTCGACCATGTTGGTGACGCCCCTGACGCCCATCAGATGGCGCACGGCGACCTCGGCCGCCCGGCGCTGGTACGCCCATTCCACGCCGCCGCTCAGCGTGATCCAGCCGCCCTCCACCATCGGGTGGACCGCATCGTCCGGCACGAGCACGTTCCATTCGAGGGCGTTCTCCGCCGCCTTGGCGATGTCGGCGTCGGTGCGTTCGCTGGCGGCCGGAAGCCGGACCGACATCTCGACGGCCAGCGCCTTGACGCCCTTGACCCGCTGCACGGCCCGCTCGATGGCATGCTTCTGCGAATGGCTGGACGCATGCCCGCTCAGCGTGACGACGGCATCCTTGACGACCACGCCGATGTCGGTGGCATTCATCGTGATCGCAGGATCGAAGTTCAGCTCGGCGACGATATCGCTTCGCAGCATGGCATCGGACTTCATGAAGACTCCTTCGTCGATGGACGCTTCACTGTAGGGAATGCGGGCCCCTGGGGACTTGCGCTGGATCAAGTGCCAGTCCGGCGCGGCGCCCTTGATGGAAATCAAGGTGTCCGGTCGCGGCACGCCCGAAGATCGCCATTCGTCTCCATTCGCCTGGAACCGTCATGAAACTCGGAACGATCCTGGTCCATCTTGACTATTCGGAGCACTGTGCCGCTCGTGTGGGTATCGCTGCGACCCTGGCCAGGCAGCACGGCAGCCATCTGATCGGCCTGGTGCCCACCGGTCTCTACGACGGCGTCATTCCCGCCGAGGCCATTGCGGGAAAGGACACCGATTTCATCGCCGCGTCGGCCGACTTCCTGCGGGTGCGCGCCGAAGGCATCGCCCACACCTTCAGGAAGCTGATCGAGGGTGCGCCGTCGATATCGTCCGAGGTTCGCCTGGTGGATCAACCCTCGGTCGATGCGGTCGTCCTGCACGGACGCACCAGCGACCTGGTCGTCGTCGGCCAGTCCCAGCCTGGCGACACGGACACGACGACGGCCCGCGACCTGCCGGAGCAGGTCGTCCTGCATGCGGGCCGCCCGGTGCTGGTGCTGCCTCGCGCGAAGTGCGCTCGCGAACTCGGCAAGAACGTGCTGGTGGCGTGGGACGGCAGCCGCGAGGCCGCCATCGCATTGCGCGATGCGCTGCCGCTGCTCTCGAAGGCCGCCAGCGTTGCGCTGGTGTCGTGGCGCGCAGGCGCCGCGCCGGTCGACGACAGCGACCTGCGGATCCCTCAGATCCTTGCCTGGCTCCGGCGACACGGCATCGAGGCGAAGGCCGTCCAGCATGTGGCTTCCGAGGGACTCGCCGATGCGCTGCTGTCGCATGCCGCGCAGAAGCAAGCGGGATTGGTCGTGATGGGCGGCTACGGCCACACCCGCATCCGCGAGCTGGTGCTGGGCAGTGTGACGCGAGGGGTCTTCGAGCGCATGGATGTGCCGATCCTGATGGCGCATTGAATGCCGCGCTATGGCATGGCCGGTGCCACAGGCAGTTGAACCGCCACATAGGCCAGCCGCCGATCGCGCATGACGAGCAGGGCGAGGGTCTGGCCGGGCGGTGTGTTCGACAGGGTGCGGCTGAAGTCCGCGACGCGGTTCATCGGCGCGTCGTTGACCGCCACGATGAGGTCGCCCGCACGAATGCCCTCGCTGCGTGCCAGCCCGGCGGCGTCGCGCACCATCAGGCCGCCCTCGACGCCCAGCTGGCGGTATTGCGCGGGGCTCAGTTCGCCCAAGGTCAGCCCGACGCCGTCACCCCAATCCGGCGCGAGCCCGGAGGGCAGCGCGGTTCTTTGCGCTCGATGCTGGGCGAGCGTCACCGAAATCGTCTGCCTGGCGCCATGCCGCCAGACGTCGAGATCGACCCGGCTGCCGGGGCGGTCCTTGGCGACCCGCTGCAACAGATCGGTGAAGTGCCCGATGGCCACGCCGTCGTACGCCGTGACGACATCGCCTCGGCGCAGGCCGGCGCGGGCGGCGGGACCGGCGCCGTCGATCCGCACCACCAGCGCTCCGAACGGTTTCCCGGCAAGGCCGAAGGAACGCGCCAGCGCCGGCGTGACTTCCTGGAATTCGGCGCCCATCTCCGCCCGCCGGACTTCCCCGTTTGCCCGCAGCTGCTTGGCGACCTCGGCCGCCAGGTTGATCGGCACCGCGAAGGACAAGCCCATGTAGCCGCCGCTGCCGCTGTAGATCAACGAGTTGATGGCGACCACTTCGCCGCGGCTGTTGAAGAGCGGACTGCCCGAACTGCCGGGATTGATGGCCACGTCCGTCTGGATGAAAGGGATTTCCCCGGCGCCGCCGATGAGGCGGTTCACGGCGCTCACCACGCCGGCTGTCACGCTGCCCTGGAAACCGAAGGGCGCTCCGATCGCCGCGACCCAGTCGCCGGGCGCGAGTCGCGAGGAGTCCCCGAGGGCTGCCGGCGTCAGGCCGGTCGCTTCGATGACCAGCAAGCCGACGTCCGAACGCGGGTCGGTGCCGAGCACCCGGGCCTGGAAGCGCCTTCCGTCGTCGAGCCGCACCTGGGCTTCGTCGACGCCGGCGATCACGTGGGCGCTGGTCAGGATCACGCCGTCGCTGCTGAGGATGACGCCGGACGCGAGATCGCGAATCTGGCTGATGCGCGCGCTCGTGGGAAGCGGCCAGGCGAGCCTGTCGGCGAAGTCGCTCTCCGGAGCGAACTCGAGCTCGCCGTCTCCGGGGCTTTCATCGCGCCCGATCCGGAGCGTGCTGATCTCGACGACGCTGGCGCTGCGGCTCGCCACGAGGGACGAGAACGAAGGGGTCGAGCGCCAACGCAGCGCGATCGGTCCGGTCGTCATCGCCGGATCGGAGCTGCAGGCACCCAGCAGGCAGGTGAGACCCACCGCGGCCGCGCCCCATCCGATGGGAGCGGGCTTCACGCTTCAGACCGCCTGCGGCGACAAGGTCGCAGGACGCACCACCGACTTCGAGTCCTTCGCCGCCCTGACTGCCGTACCGAAGGCCTCCAGCCGGGCGGCGTAGCTGCCGTCATCGACCTCGCGCTGGGTGAAGCTGGCGCTCAGCAGAGGCGCCTTGCCGACCCGCTGGGCGATCTCGGCGGCGGCGTTGGGCGCGCCCTGGCCTCCCATGACCGATATCACGGCCATATCGGGCATGTGATCCCGCCGCTTGGCCACGAAGCTGCGCATCGGCCCGGCCAGTTGCAGCGCCCAGATGGGCGACACCAGCACCACCGCGTCGAAGTCGCGCGGCAGCGGGCCGTCGTAGCCGATGTCCGGCCGGAGCTTGAACAGCGATTCGACCACGCAGCGCAGGCTGCCGAGCACGCCTCGGCGAGGCCGCGCGTCCACGATCTCCGCCATGGGCCAGCCTTGCTGGCGGCACAAGAGCTCGGCCACCCGGCGCGATGTGCCGGTGTAGGAATAGAAAACCACGAGGACTTTGCTCATCGACCTCTCCGCTTGGTACATCGAGCCACCAATATAGAAACAGCGAGTCGCCGCGGACTTGCGCTGAATCAAGGCGGATGGAAGACGGACGCAAGGAAAAGTCGCTTCGCGCCGTCGGCGCCTGGTTTGACGCCGCGCAAGGGCGGCCGGGCTCGCGCGCGATAACTTGGGTCATTCGTTCACCGCCGTCCACGGAGCGCCTCATGCAGACACCCAAGTCCATCCTTCTTCATCTCGACAGTTCGCCGCGCACCGCGGAGCGCGTCGAGCTCGCGCGTCAGGTCGCCGAGGCCTTCGAGGCCGATGTGACCGCCCAGCCGTGCACCCTGTCGGCACTGCTGCGCTATCCCTATGCACTGGAAGCCGCGGCCGAGGCGGTGGCGATCATGCAGTCGCTCGATCGGGATTCGCGCGACAAGGCGCATGCGACCTTCACGCGCGCCGCCGCAGGGTCGCCGCGCCTGCACTGGACCGAGCCGATGGCCGACGCGCCGTGGGCCTTCGCCCGTCGGGCCCTCTATGCCGACCTGCTGATCCTCGGGCAGCCCGACCCGGATGATCCCAATGCGGGAGAGCTGCCATCGGATTTCGTCTCCAGCGTGCTGGTCGAGAGCGGCCGCCCTGCGCTGCTGGTGCCGTATGCGGGGCCGGTCGGCACGATCGGCCGGCGGGTGCTGATCGGGTGGAAGGAGACGGCCGAGGCCGCGCGCGCAGTGTCCGCCGCCTTGCCCTGGCTCGCTCGTGCGCAGGCCGTGCAGGCGATCAGCTATGGCGAGGATGCCGATGCCTCCTTGCGGAGCCTGCATGCCTATCTCAAGGCGCAGGGGGTCGAAACAGAGGTGCACTCGGGCGGCCCGGAGGAGGGCGAGGCCGGCGAGAAGCTTCTCTCGGCAGCCGCCGACATGAGCGCGGACCTGCTCGTGATGGGCTGCTACGGCCACAGCCGGGCGCGCGAGTGGGTGCTCGGCGGCGCCACCCGGTCGCTGCTGCGATCGATGACCCTGCCCGTGCTGATGTCGCATTGAAGCGAGCGCGACCATGACGCTTCCCGCCCATCCGCGTTCGCAGCCCGAGGACTTCGCCCTGCTCGACGCCTGGTGGCGCGCCGCGAACTACATCTCGGCCGGGCAGATCTACCTGACCGGCAACCCGTTGCTGAGCGAGCCGCTGTCGTTGGCGCACATCAAGCCGCGCCTGCTCGGCCACTGGGGCACGACGCCAGGGCTGAACTTCATCTACGCCCACATGAACCGCGCGATCAAGGCGAGGGATCTCGACGCGATCTTCATTGCCGGCCCCGGGCACGGCGGGCCCGGCGTGGTGGCCAACAGCTGGCTCGAAGGGACCTACAGCGAGGTGTATCCGGCCATCGGTCGCGACGCCGACGGCTTGCGGCGGCTGTTCACGCAGTTCTCGTTTCCGGGCGGCATATCGAGCCATGCAGGTCCGGAAACCCCGGGCTCCCTCCACGAAGGCGGCGAACTGGGGTACTCGCTGCTGCACGCCTACGGCGCCGTCTTCGACAACCCCGACCTGCTGGCCTGCTGCGTGGTCGGCGACGGCGAGGCCGAGACCGGCCCGCTGGCGGCGAGCTGGCATTCCAACAAGTTCCTGAATCCGGCGAGCGACGGCGCGGTGCTGCCCATCCTGCACCTCAATGGCTACAAGATCGCCGGCCCGACGGTGCTCGCCAGAATCGGCGATGAAGAACTGACTCTGCTGTTGCGCGGCTACGGCTACGAGCCCCGGATCGTCGCGGGCCACGAGCCCGGACTGATGCATCGGTTGATGGCCGGCGCGCTCGACGCGTCGCTCGACGCGATCCGTGCGATCCAGGACGAAGCCCGCTGCGATGGCTTCGGCCGCCGTCATCGCTGGCCGATGATCGTGCTGCGATCGCCAAAGGGCTGGACCGGCCCGCGCGAGGTCGATGGCGTGCCGGTCGAGGGAACGCAGCGCGCGCACCAGGTGCCCTTGAGCGGCTTTGCGGACCACCCTGCGCACGTGGGGCTGCTGGAAGACTGGCTGCGCAGCTACCGTCCCGAGGAGCTGTTCGACGCCGACGGCAGGCTGCTCTCCGAACTCGCCGAACTGGCGCCCGTCGGCCCGCGCCGGATGAGTGCCAATCCGCATGCCAACGGCGGCTTGTTGCTCAAGGACCTGCGCATGCCCGACTTCCGGCGCTACGCCGTGGCGGTGCCCGCCCCCGGCGCGGCCACCGCGGAGGCCACGCGGGTCGCCGGTGCGATGCTGCGCGACGTCATGGCGCTCAATGCGCGGGACCGCAACTTCCGAGTCATGGGCCCCGACGAGACCTCGTCCAACCGGCTGGACGCTCTCTTCGAGGTCACCGGCCGCACCTCGACCGCGGAGATCCTGCCCGGGGACGATCATGTGTCGCCCGACGGCCGCGTCATGGAGGTGCTGAGCGAGCACCTGTGCCAGGGCTGGCTCGAAGGCTACCTGCTCAGCGGCCGCCACGGGCTGTTCTCGTGCTACGAGGCCTTCATCCACATCGTCGACTCGATGTTCAACCAGCACGCGAAGTGGCTCAAGGTGTCGGGCCAGATCCCGTGGCGGCGACCCATCGCGTCGCTCAACTACCTGCTGACCAGCCATGTCTGGCGCCAGGACCACAATGGCTTCAGCCACCAGGACCCGGGTTTCATCGACCATGTGGTGAACAAGAAGGCCGGGGTGGTGCGCGTCTATCTGCCGCCCGATGCCAATTCGCTGTTGTCCGTGCTCGACCACTGCCTGCGCAGCCGCCACTATGTCAACGTGATCGTGGCCGGGAAGCAGCCTCAATCGCAGTGGCTGGACATGGAAGCGGCCGTGCGGCATTGCAGCGTCGGCCTCGGCATCTGGCCCTGGGCTAGCAATGACCAGGGCGTGGAGCCCGATGTCGTCATGGCCTGCGCGGGCGACGTCCCGACGCTCGAGACGCTGGCCGCGGTCGACCTGCTGCGCCGGGAACTGCCGGAGCTGAAGGTCCGGGTCGTCAACGTGGTCGACCTCATGACGCTGCAGTCGCCCTCGGCCCACCCGCACGGGCTCCCCGATGCGGAGTTCGATTCGATCTTCACGGCCGACAAGCCGGTGATCTTCGCCTACCACGGCTACCCATGGCTGATTCACCGGCTGACCTACAAGCGCACGAACCACGGCAGCTTCCATGTCCACGGCTACCAGGAAGAGGGCACGACCACCACGCCCTTCGACATGACCGTGCTGAACCGGCTGGACCGCTTCCACCTCGCGGCCGATGCCATCGACCGCGTGGCGCGCGTCCGCGACAGGGCGGGCCACCTGCAACAGGCGCTGCGTGATCGCCTGCAGGCGCACCGGGCGTGGATCACGACGCATGGCGAGGACATGCCGGAGATCCGCGACTGGCGCTGGACCGCTTGAGCGCGGTCGCGCATCAGCGCACGCGCTACGGTCGCCAGTCCATGTCGATGCGGCCGTCGACGATGCCGATGCGCCGGTCCGACGCCGCGGCGAAGGAGGCGTCGTGGGTGACGGCCACCACGCTCTTGTCCGACTCGCGGGTCAGGTCGCGGAGCATGTCGCGCACGTTGGCGCTGGCGGCCGAGTCCAGATTGCCCGTCGGTTCGTCGGCGAGGATGACGAGCGGATCGTTGGCCAGCGCGCGGGCGATCGCCACCCGTTGGCGCTGGCCGCCGGACAACTGGCTGGGACGCTTGTGATGGTGGCCCTGCAGGCCGAAGCGGTCCAGCAGCTCCGCGGCGCGGGCATCGATTGCGTCGGCGCGGAGCCGTCCCAGCTTGCGGATCGGGAGGGAGACGTTGTCGAGCGCGCTGAATTCCGGCAGCAGGAAGTGGAACTGGAAGACATAGCCAAGCCGCGACAAGCGGAAGTCCGCCAGCCGGTCGTCGTCGAAGCCGCTGGTGTCCTGGCCGTCGACCCAGACACGTCCGGTGGTGGGCAGGTCCAGCAGGCCGAGCAGGTAGAGCAGCGATGACTTGCCCGAGCCTGAGGGGCCCATCACGCAGACGAACTCGCCACGCTCGATCTGCAGGCTGACGTCGTCGACCAGCGTCACGGGGATTTCGCCATGAAGCGTGCGGGTCACGTGCTCGACCTGGATCACCGGGCCGGCAGGAGGGGCGGTACTCATGTGGCGCCCCGCAGGATGTCGACCGGCCGCAAGCGTCCCGCGCGCCGGGCCGGGAGATACGAGGCCGTCAGGCACGACAGCATCGCGAAAGCGACCGCCATCGCGAACTGCGTGCCGCCCCAGAAGATCGGCAGATGCACGACCTCGGTCACGCCGGGCGGGCGGATCTCGACCTGGGCCAGCGTCTGCATCAGCGCGAGGCCCAGCAGCCCGCCCAGCACGCTCCCGCTGAAGCCGACGATCGCACCCTCGAGAAGGAAGATGCGCTGCAGGTCGCGAGGGTGGAAGCCCATCGACTTCATGATCGCGATGTCGCGGGTCTTCTCCATCACGATGGTCGAGATCGTGTTGTACATGCCGAACGCCGCCACCACCAGGATCGCCGCGACGACGCTGTACATGATGATGTTGCGTACCAGCAGCAGGCTCAGCAGGTCTTCGGAGGCCTCGATCCACGACACCGACTTGTAGCCCGTGGCGGCCTCGATCGTTTGCGCCAGGGTTTGCGCCGCGTAAGGGTCCGACAGCTGGATGATCACCCGATTGACCCGGTTCACGCGGCCCAGCAGCGCCTGCGCACGCTTGAGCAGCACGAAGGCCTGGTTCTCGTCGTAGGCGGCGTTGCCGGTGCGGAAGATGCCGACCACGCGCAGCGAACGGCTGCTGCCGTCGGCCGCGAGCACCACCAGCGTACTGCCCGTATGCAGGCTGAACTTGTCGGCCAGCCCGCGGCCGATCACCACGCCGTTGGGGTCCGCTGCGAGCGCGTCGAGGGAGCCCTCCTGCATCTTTTCCTCGATCGTGGTGACATGCTTCATCTTTTCGGGCACCACGCCCGAGAGCGTCACGCCTTGCTGGCGGCCGGCGAAGGTGATCACGGCGGCATCGGCCAGCACGGGCGCCGCGCGCACGCCCGGCAGCGCTTCGACGAAGGCCAGCCGCTGGCGCCAGCCGCGGATGCCCCGGGTCTCGCGAAGGGGGCGCACATTGCGCACGGCGACGGCACCCTCCGGCCATTGCAGGGCAGCCGGCTGCACGCGGCCCTGGCGCACCTCGTCGTAGACGGTGATGTGCGGGCTGCTGTCGACGAGGCGCTTCAAGAAGTCCGCCTCCGAGCCCCGCATCAGCCCGGAGACCGCCAGAAAGAAGGCCACCCCCAGCACCACGCCTGTGACCGAGACCAGCGTCTGCCGCTTGCGGCTCGTCAGGTGCGCCAGCGCGATGTCGAGGGTGATCGCCATGACGATCACCGGCGGGCGACAGGCGTGTCCGGGGCCAGCCCGGGGGAAGGGGCGTCGGTGCGGGCGCGCTGGCCGTCGCGCAGCTTGTCGGTCGGGGAGAGCACCACCGCGTCGCCGTCGCTCAAGCCCGACAGGATCTCCGTGCGATCGGCGCCGACCGTGCCCCGCACGACCTGCCGCCGGTGCAGCCGCCCGTTCACCACCAGCCACACGCTGTCGCCCTTGATCGAACCGTTCGGAACCAGCAGGGCACCGTCGCGCCTCGACACGATCAGGTTGGCGTCCATGGTCATGCCGCTGCGCATGGGGCCGGCATCGACCGGGGGCGCTCCCGCGAGCCGGATGCGCACCCGGTAGCTGCGCGACACCGGGTCGCCCTTGGGCGTGATCTCGGCCACGGTGCCCTCGAACAGCTGGCGCGGCAAGGCGTCGCTGCGCATCGTGACCGCCTGGCCGACGGAGACGCGGGCGATGTCTTCCTCGTCCACTTCGGCCGATACGCGCAGCGGGGCGCAGCAGGCCAGCGTGAACACCGCCTGCCCGGAGGGCACGAACTGGCCCGCCTCGCCGTCGCGGCGGATCACGACCCCGTCCGCCGGCGCGACGAGCTGGTTGTAGTCGCGCTGGGCTTGCGCGCGGCGGGTGGCGGCCTGGGCCGCCTGCCATTCGCTGCGCACGCGGTCGAATTCCGCCGGCGCGACGAAGCGCTGCTCGATCAGCGACCGTGTGCGCTCGAACTGAGCCCGTGCGAGCTGCTCACGCGCCCGCATCTCCTCGATGGTCTGGTCGAGATCGGTCGACTCGACGCGGGCCAGGACTTGCGCGCGCCTGACCTGCTGGCCCTCCTCGGCCTCGATGCTCACCAGCCGCCCGCCGGTGCGCGGCGACACCGGCATCAGCACCGTGGGCTCGACCGTGCCGGTGGCATAGACCGCCTCGATCGCGGGTCCGCGCGTGGGCAGCGCGGTGTCCACATGCACGGGCCACTGCCACCAGGCCGTGCCGGCTGCCGCGAGCAAAAGGGCACCCAGGCCAGAGAAGATGACGTTTCCGTGCTTCAAGATGCATCTTCTCCGCTGGCTGCCTTGCGTTTCGGCCGACCCGTCGCCAGAGCGTGGCTCGTCGTGCAGGCGCGGCACTCAGTGGGCCATCAGAACGGGCAGCGTCATCGAATCCAGCACGGTCCGGCTCACGCCGCCCAGCAGCAGCTCGCGCGCCCGGCTGTGGCCGTAGCAGCCCATGACGAGCAGGTCCGCGCCGCAGTCCGCGGCGGTCGACAGCAGCGCCTCGCCGGCATGGTCCTGCGGAAGCCTTGCGTGCTCGTGCACCCGCTCGATGCCATGCAGGTACAGGTAGTCGCGGACCTTCAAGGACAGGGGCTGCGATTCGTCGCCTTCTTCTTCGATCAGATGCACGTGCCGTGCGCTCTGCAGGAAGGGGATCGCCGCGGCGAGCGCGCGCGCACATTCGCGGGTGGGCTTCCACGCCAGCAGGACGATGTCCGGCGAACTCGCAAGCTCGCCGGAAAAAGGGACGACCAGTGCCGGACGGCCGCTGCCGATCACGATCGATTCGACGAAGCCGGCGGGCACGTCGAAGCCGTTCGCGTCATCGGCATCGCGCTGGCCGAGGAACACGAGGTCCGCCAGGAGCGCCTGCCGGGTGAAGGTCTCGACCACCGGTTCGCCGGTCAGTTCGAGCCATTCGCAGGGCGCGTCCGACACGGCGCACGCCTCCTGGCAGGTTTCCATGGCGCGGCGGCGGTGCTCGGCATCGATCGGATCACCCGGCGGCAACGGCGGAAGGCCGGGCCCGACGGGCAGCAGCGCAAGGTGGTTCGGCGCCACGGCGAACAGGGCGCTGACACGGGCGCGCCACGCAAGCGCGAGCCGCAGTGCGAGATGGAGGCGGGCGGCGGCGCGGGTGGTGCCGTCCAGGTGCACCAGGAGGGATCGATACGCGGTCATGGCGTTCCCCGTGTGCGAAGAAGTTGGAGCCTTTGTGTGCAATTTTTGAAGCGACGCTGGCGCGACGTGCCGGCGTGGGCTTCAGTGTCACTCTAGGGCGCCTGGCCGGAACTGCCTTGCGCTGGATCAAGCGCGCGCGATGCCGGATGTCAGCGGCCCCGCGCGCCGGCGTCATCCGCCGTGCGCGGGCAGTGCGTTCAAGGGAATGCGCAGGTAGGCGATGCCGTTGTCGTCAGGCGGCGGCAGTTGCCCGCCCCGCACGTTGACCTGGATCGACGGGAGGATGAGGGTCGGCATGTCGAGCGTCGCGTCGCGCGCGGTGCGCATCGCGACGAAGGCGTCCTCGCCGATGCCGTCGCGGGCGTGGATGTTGCCGGCGCGTTGCTCGGCCACGGTGGTTTCCCACCGAGGCTGGCGAGAGGCCGGCGGGTAGTCGTGGCAGACATACATCGTCGTCTCGGGCGGCAGGTCGAGCAGCCTTCGCATCGAGCGGTAGAGCTGACGCGCGTCGCCGCCGGGGAAGTCGGCGCGCGCGCTGCCCAGGTCGGGCATGAAGAGCGTGTCGCCGACGAAGACCGCGCCGTCGATCAGGTAGGCCATGTCGGCGGGGGTGTGGCCGGGCACCAGCAGCGCGGTGGCCTCGATGTCGCCGATCCTGAAGGTCTCGCCGTCCTTGAACAAGTGGTCGAACTGGCTGCCATCGGGCAGGAAGCCGGGCTCGAGGTTGAACAGCTTCTTGAAGGTCGATTGAACGAGGCGGATGTTCTCGCCGATGGCAATCCGCCCGCCCGCCTGGGCCTGCACATGCCGGGCCCCGGACAGATGGTCGGCGTGCGCGTGGGTTTCGAGGATCCAGTCGACCTGCAGGCCGTTGTCGCGGACATGGGCGAGCAGCCGGTCGGCCGATCGGGTGCTGGTGCGGCCCGACCTGAAGTCGTAGTCCAGCACCGGATCGATAACCGCGGCGCGGCGGGTGGCCGGGTCCCACACGACATAGGAAATGGTCCATGTCTGGGGGTCGAAAAAGCCTTGGGTGGTGGCTCGGTTTGCCATGACGGTCGCTCCGGGTTGCGCATCAATCTATTGACAAATATTATATAAAAACAAATAATATTTCAACCGAAAGGAAAAGCTCTTCATGAAACGTGCACTGCCTGTCATCGACCCTGAAGCCCTGCGCGGTGCCGCAAGCCAGGCTGTCGGCGCGCTCAAGTTGCTCGCCAACGAGGACCGGCTGCTGCTGCTCTGCCAGCTGTCACAAGGCGAGATGTGCGTGAGCGACCTGGAAGCGGCACTGGGGATTCATCAGCCGACGCTGTCGCAACAGTTGGGCGTGCTGCGCGGGGAGGGCGTGGTTCAGACCCGCCGCGAGGGTCGGACCATCTTCTACCGCGTGTCCGACCCGGCGATGCTTGAGATCCTTTCGCTTCTCTATCGCCTGTACTGCCCGAAGGAAGCCTGATGACCATCGACTGGAACCACTTCACGCCGCTTGCCGCATTGGGCGGCGGTCTTCTGATCGGCATCGCCGCGGCGATGTTCGTGCTGCTCAACGGGCGCATCGCCGGCATCAGCGGGGTGCTCGGCGGACTGCTCCGGCCTGTCGCCGGCGACGTGGCATGGCGTGTGGCCTTTGTCCTGGGCTTGATCGGCGCGCCGCTGGCGTATGCCGTGTTCGCTGCCGTGCCCGCGCCCCGGATCGACGCCGGCTACGGCGCGTTGGTGCTCGCAGGGCTGCTCGTGGGCGCAGGCGCCCGCTACGGTGCCGGCTGCACCAGCGGTCATGGCGTGTGCGGCCTGTCCCGCCTGTCACCGCGCTCGCTCGTCGCCACGGCGGCCTTCATGGGCGCCGGATTCGTGACGGTGTTCGTGATTCGCCACCTGCTCGGAATCTGAGGTTTTCGCCATGCTCATCGTGCTCGCTTCGCTGCTCTCCGGGCTGGTCTTCGGCCTGGGCCTGATCGTTTCCGGGATGGCCAATCCGGCCAAGGTGCTCGGCTTCCTCGACCTGGCTGGCCACTGGGATCCGTCGCTGGCGTTCGTGATGGCAGGGGCCATCGCCGTTGGCACGGTGGCATTCATGGTTGCGAACCGGCGTGCCGCCTCGCTGCTCGGCGCCCCGATGCGGCTACCTTCGTCGCGCCTCATCGACCGCCGCCTGGTCGGCGGCAGCCTGCTGTTCGGCGTTGGCTGGGGCATCGCCGGCTTCTGCCCAGGGCCGGCGCTGGTGTCGCTCGGCATGGGCGAGGTCAAGGCGGTGGTCTTCATCGCCGCGATGCTGGCGGGCATGGCGCTGTTCGAGTTGCTCGAACTGCGCCGGCGCGCGCCAGCATCCCGAACCGCCTGAGCCTGAGCGGGCTTGGCGCCTATTGGATCTTCAGGATCCGGCTTGCGGAGCCTTCGCGCTTGTCATGTCGATCACGAACTTGCGCTGCATCAACTCGCGGGTGCGCAGCGCGCCAATACTCCGAGGCCTCGATCCACTTTCGAAGGAGGTCCCCATGTACCAGCGAATCCTCGTTCCCATCGATGGCAGTTCGACCTCGAACCACGGCCTCGGCGAAGCGATCCGCATCGCGAAACTGACGCAGGGGCGGATTCGCCTGTTCCACGTGATCGACGATCTTTCGTTCGCGTTGGCGCTCGGCAGCGAACCGCGCCATGCGGACGACCTTCTGAAGCAGCTGCGCAGCGAGGGCTCGCGGATCCTGGGCGAGGCGCAGGCCACCGTCCAGGCCGCCGGGGTCGATGTGGATACTCGCCTCGGCGACAACTTTCCCGGCTCGGTGCAGGACAAGGTCGCGGCCGAGGCCTTGGACTGGGGAGCCGAACTGATCGTGCTCGGCACCCACGGGCGGCGCGGAGCGGCGCGGCTGGTTCTGGGAAGCGGCGCGGAGCGCATCCTTCGGCAGGCGCCCGTGCCCGTCCTGCTGGTCCGCGCACCCGCCGGCAAGGATGCCGCTGCCGAATTGCTGCAAGCGAGCGCGTCCGCGGCCGCGATGGCGGCCGCCTGAAGTGGAATCCTCTCACACCGCCTTCCAGCCCGCGGACCGTACGCTGGTGACCGCGCTCCAGCAACACCTGCAGGCAGAAGCTGGCTTGGCGGTGTCGCTGATTGAAACCCACATCTCCTGGGTGCTGCTGACCGACCGCTTGGCCTACAAGCTGAAGAAGCCGGTGGGCCTGCCGTTTGTCGACTTCCGCACGCTGGCGGCACGCAAGCATTTCTGCGAAGAAGAATTGCGGCTCAACCGCCGGCTTGCGCCCGAGATCTACATCGACGTGACGGCGGTGTGCGGGACGCCCGATGCCCCGCACCTGGGCGCCGGCGAGCCGATCGACTATGTGGTCCGCATGAGGCGCTTTCCGGAGGCTTCCCTGCTGCGCAATCTGCTCCTGGACGGCCGGCTCCGGATCGACCAACTGGCGCGCTTCGCGCAGCGCCTGGCCCAGTTCCACGACCGGGCGGCCGCAGCCGCGCTCTCCTCGGCATTCGGTACACCCGAGCAAGTCCTTCGGACGATGAAGACCGCGCTTGCGGGCCTGTCCGGCGAGCCTGTTGCCGGACCGCTGGCGGCCTTGCGGGCCTGGGTGGAGGCACAGGGAAGCGCGCTATGGACCGCCTGGGCCGAACGGCACTGCAAGCGCTTCGTGCGTGAATGCCACGGCGATCTTCACTTGTCCAACGTGGTGCTCATCGACGACGAGCTGACGGCCTTCGATTGCATCGAGTTCGATCCGGCGCTGCGCTGGATCGACGTCATCAGCGACGTCGCCTTTCTCTCGATGGACTTCAAGGCCCACGGCCGCGAGGACCTCGCGTTCCGCTTGCTCGATGTCTATCTGCAGCACAGCGGAGACTATGCCGCCATCCCGGTGCTGCGGGCCTACGAGGTCTATCGCGCGCTGGTGCGCGCCATGGTGGCGAGGCTTAGGGATCGGGAGTGCGGGGAGCGCGCGACGGCGGCCGGCCCCGACTATCTTGCCTGCGCGGCGGGCCTCGCCGCTCAGGCCGGCCGACCTGCAGCGCGACTGATGATCACGCATGGCCTGTCGGGGTCCGGAAAAACGACTATCGCGACCGAAGTGCTCGCGTTGGCCGGGGCGATACGCATCCGGTCCGACGTCGAGCGCAAGCGGCTCTTCGGCATGCAACCCCTGAGCCGATCCACGGATCAGGGCCATGACATCTACACGCCCGAGGCGACCCGGCGCACCTTCGATCGGCTGTGGGCCTGCGCCAGGACCGCACTGCAGGCCGGCTATCCGGTGATCGTGGATGCCGCGTTCCTGCGCCGGGACGAGAGGCTGGCGTTCCGCGCCCTGGCCAGCGAACTGGGCGTGCCTTTCGCGATCCTCCATTGCGAAGCGACCGCGGCGCAGTTGCGCGAGCGGGTCGCGGCCCGCCAATCCAGCGGGACCGACGCGTCCGAGGCGACCCTGCCGGTGCTGGAGCGGCAACTGGCGACGCACGAGCCGCTCGACGAGGCGGAGCGTGCGACGACGTTCCACGTGATGAGCGACGCGTCGCTGAAGATCGCGCCGCTGGTGGACCGCTGGCTCGCGCTGAAGCGTTGACGGGGCGCCTATTCGAACGACAGCGCCGCGGAGGGCAGATCCACCTTCGTCGACTCGCCCGGGGATTCGGTCTTCGCCTTCGATTCGGCCGGCGCGCGCACCAGCAGCACCGGCACGGTGGCGTAGCGGAGGATGTTCTCGGCGCTGCTTCCCATCACCACCCTGCCGACCCCGCGCCGGCCGTGGGTGCCGAGGACGATCAGGTCGGCGGGCCAGCT
This sequence comes from Variovorax sp. 10N432, assembly GCF_056394465.1. Lineage (NCBI taxonomy): Bacteria > Pseudomonadati > Pseudomonadota > Betaproteobacteria > Burkholderiales > Comamonadaceae > Variovorax > Variovorax sp. 10N432. Next base: position 18,044 of record NZ_JBFTHX010000047.1, on the reverse strand, counting down.
GGCGGCCTCGGTCGTGACCTGTTCGTGCACCGACCCCGAGAAGGTGTCGCGCAACGCGATGTCGGCGTCGACGCCCGCGGCCTGCGCCGTGGCCTTGCATTTCTCGAGGAGGGTCCGGCCCTGCTCGCGCAAGGTGTCGAGCCAGTCGCCCGCATAGCCCGCATAGGCATCCATGGCAAGGGCGAAGGACAGTTCATCGATCACGTGCAGCAGCCGCAATTGGCCGTGGGTGAGCTGGGCGATGCGGATCGCTTCGTCGAGCCCGCGCTCCGATGTCGGACTGCCATCGACGGGTACAAGAATTCGTTGATACATGTCAGGCCCTTCTGAAATCCAGTGATGAGGGCCTCAGTATCCGGACATTGCACGTCGGAGATTTGATCTGGCGCAACTCCGCCCGCTCCCTGGCATCGAACATCGGGGACCCCAGAACTTTCTCCGGAGTGCACCATGAAGATTCTTCTTGCCGTCGACGGCAGCGACTACACGAAGCGAATGATTTCCTACCTCGGAGCGCACAGGGACCTGTGGGTGACGGGGCATGCATTCACGGTGCTGCACATCGTCCTGCCCGTCCCGCACCGGGCCGCGGCTTTCGCCGGGCCGGACATCGTGCACGCCTACTACGAGGACGATGCCCGCGTCGTTCTCGAGCCCGTCCGGGCACAGCTGGCCGAGCAGGGGATCGCCGCGGAGGTGGTCCACAAGGTGGGCCACCCGGCGGACGAGATAGCGTCCCATGCGGAAAAGGGCAAGTTCGACCTCCTGGTGATGGGATCGCACGGGGTGGGCGCGTTGAAGAACCTGGTGTTGGGCTCGGTCGCCACCAAGGTGCTGGCGAAATGCACGGTACCGGTACTGCTGGTGCGTTGACATGAAGACGTTCATGTTCATCGCCGCGACTCTGCTGGCGACCTTGATCCTGGTCGCTGCCGGACTGGGGGAGGCGAACCAGGGGCCATCGATCGGATGGGTCGGGGTATCGCAACGATGAGGATTCCGCCGGGCATGTCCGGGGCATCAGGGCAATGACGGCCGGCGGCTATTCGAAGGGCGTTGCCTTCCTCACGACCGACTCGGCCGCTTCCACGCCGCCCGCCTCGTCATCGCGTGACGCGCTCTCGATCGAAGGGTCCGGCAGCTCGTTCGGCCGCTCGATGTCGGTTCGGTCCGGGTCCCAAACAGGCCGGGGGGAGTCGCCTGAAGGTTCTTCGTCAGGGGTGGGGGCGGCGGATCGGCGTGTGCGTCCTGGTCCGGGGGCGGGGCGGGGCTTCGAGTGCTTCTTCATGATCTGCTGCCTTTGGCTCGAGGACGTGGTGGGCTGCTTGACGGGCAGGGCGCTCATTTGCCGGTCGTCCTCGCCGCCGCATCCTTGGCCGCCTGCGCCGCCTGCCGGGTGGCCTCTTCGGCCTTCTGCAGCGCCTCACGCGCTGCGCCGGCGGCCGCCTCGGCTTCTTCCTTGCTGGCGGCCATGGCGCTCTGGACTGCCGCCTCGGCCTTCGCAAGGGCTTCCCTGGTGGCCGCGGACGCCTTCCTGCTTTCTTCTTCGGCCTTGAGCGCGGCTTCCTTGCTGGCATCGAGCGCCCGGCTGGCGGATTCCGATGCCTTCTCCTCGAAGCGGTTCGCCGACTCCGCCGCCTTTTGCGCCGCCCGGCGGATGGCCTCGGCGATCGCCTGGGAGACCTTGCCGGCATTCACCTTGCTCTGTTCAGCCGCAGCCTTGGCTGCGTCGGCGGCCTTCTGTGCGGCGATTTGCGCCTCGCGGGCGGCCTTGCTCGCGGCATCGCGAATCTTCTGTGTCGGCGTCGATGCGGGACTCAGCTGGCCGGGTGCCGTGTAGTCGGCGGCGGTCGCTCCAGCGCTTGCCACGGCAACCAGCATCGCCAAAAGCATCTTCGATGACATGGCATGGTCTCTCGGGTTTCAAAAGCCGCCACTCAGTTGGACGTCGGATTTCATATATTTCCTTTCATCACGGAGTAGCCCTCGTTGCGATGCTGCTGTGGCAACTGTAGGCAGCGGGCCGCGGCGCGGCTTGCGCTGGATCAATTCGGTGTCAACACGCGCCATTTCGAGATTCTTGATCTGACGCAAGGCGCGAGCGTCGTTTCTGGTCCACGCTTCCAGTCTGGCCGCACAGGCGTGAAACGACACAGGAGCCATCCCATGACCAGCGATGCGATCTACTGCTTCGATCGAGCGAGCGTGCTGTTCGCAATCTATCCGGAGGGCAGCGGAGGCCCTCGGGTCGTTGCGGAGATAACCGAAGACGCGCTGCGCGATATCTTCGGCGCCCAGGGAGGGGGCGACAGCCTCGTCGAGGCGTGTCGGGAGCACGCCGACCGGATCGAGGAGTCGGCGATGCAGCACTACCGGCGCGATCCGGAGAAGCCGGTGATGCTCCAGACCGCCGATTTCGAGCTTCCTTGGTCCCTGGCGACCGATGCGGTGCATTGAGCGGGGTCCGCGAGGAACCGCATGGTGCACGTTTCGATCGATGATCTTCCGCAATGAGAGGGACCCCATGGCTGTTCGATCCTTGGCAGTGTGCCTCCTGGCGGTCTCGGCGCTCTCCGGCGTGCCGGCCTCTGCCCAGTCACGCGGAGAACTGCTGTACTCGACGCACTGCGTCGCCTGCCACACCACGCAGGTGCACTGGCGAGATCGGCGGCTGGCGAAGGACTGGAACAGCCTCCAGGCGCAAGTGGCGAACTGGCAAGCCGCAGCCTCGTTGAACTGGAGCGAGGACGACATCGCCGCTGTCACGCAACATCTCAACGAGCGCTTCTATGGATTCAAGGCGCCCTCGGGCTCGCCCGTGGTGCTGGGGCCGGCGGGGCGCGAGCGGCCCTGATCGCACCATCAGGAAGCGGGTGCGAGATAGTCGTGTTCGACGGTGCCGAGCGCGAGCGTCATGTCGGCGATGTAGTGCACCGCCGATTCGACCTTCAGCACCGGCAGCTCGGCCACCGGCGCCAGTGCATGCGGATGCAGTTCGAGCGAGGCCGGGCCGCTCCAGGCGCCGTGCAGCGTGACGTCGACCATGTGGTAGCGCACCAGCTCGCAGATGCGCGGGGTGCCGTCGACATGCGGGATGATCTTGAGCAGGAAGTTCGGCTGCGCGATCGCTGCGAGTATCGGCGCGTGTTCGAGCGTGCGGTGCTTGAACCCCATCGTCGCCTTGGCGACCCGCACCTTCCCATAGTCGAGGGTGCCGACCACCACGTCGGTCTCGTAGTCGAGCACCGGCGAGGCCAGCTTCTTCGGAAAGCCCCACAGCTCGCGGCCGCCGGCGATCGGCGGATGGTCGTCGAGGTACATCGCGTGCACGTAGGCGCCTTGCTCCATCCCCTTGTCGGTGCGGCGAATGCGGTCCGGCGGACGTCGACGATGTTCATGTGGGCTCCGGGTCGGTTGCGTGAGAATTCATCGGCCGCTTGCCGCGAACCTCGGGAGGCAGGCGCATTTGGATGCTACAACGCACAGGATGCGCGCATTCACAACCGAAAGGAAAAAGCGATGTCAGGAAAAGTTGCAGTGGTCGTGGGCGGCGGCAGCGGAATGGGTGCCGCCGCCGCACGCAAGCTGGCGGGGAATGGGTTCGAGGTGGCGGTCCTGTCTTCGTCCGGCAAGGGCGAGGCGCTCGGCAAGTCGCTGGGCGGCATCGGCGTCACCGGGTCCAACCAGTCGAACGAGGACCTTGCGCGCCTGATCGATCTGACGATGGCGCGCTGGGGCCGCATCGACGTGCTGGTCAATGGTGCCGGCCACGGGCCCAAGTCGCCTTTGCTCGAGCTGACCGATGCACAGTGGGTTTCGGGCATGGACATCTACCTGATGAACGTGGTCCGCGCGGTGCGGCTGGTCACGCCGGTGATGGAGAAGCAGAAGGGCGGCGCGATCATCAACATCTCGTCGGCCTGGGCCGTGGAGCCCAGCGCGATGTTCCCGGTCTCGGGTGTGTTCCGTGCCGGGCTCGCCGCCTTCACCAAGCTCTACGCCGATCAGTACGGGGCCAGCAACGTGCGCATGAACAACGTGCTGCCCGGCTGGATCGACAGCCTGCCGGCCAAGGAGGAGCGCCGCCAGAGCGTGCCGCTGCAGCGCTACGGCACCAGCGAGGAAGTCGCGGCGACCATCGCCTTTCTTGCCTCGGACGATGGCGCCTACATCACGGGTCAGAACATTCGGATCGATGGTGGCCTGATGCGCTCGTTGTAGGTGCGTGACGCTCGGTCCGTCTCTCAGAGCGGCGTCAAGTTGCCCAACAGCGTCGGAATCAGCTCGCTGACGGTCGGATGGATGTGCACGCAGCGACGGATCACCTGGTAGGACGCATCGGCGGCCATCACGTCGAGCAGCGAGTGCACGATTTCGTCGCCCTCGATGCACAGCAGCGCCGCTCCGAGGATGCGCTCGGTTTGCGCGTCCACCAGTACCTTCATGAAGCCTTGCGTCTCGCCGCGTTCCTTCGCGCGTCCCACGCGGCTCATCGGCATCAAGCCGACCAGGGCAGGCCGTCCCGATGCCCGTACCTGTGCCTCGGTCATGCCGATCCGCCCGAGCGGCGGGTCGATAAAGAGCGCATAGGCGGGGATGCGATCGGTGGTGCGGCGCGCTTCGCCGTCGAGCAGGTTGGCCGCGACGATCTCGTGGTCGTTGTAGGAGGTGTGGGTGAAGGCACCCAGTCCATTGACGTCGCCGAGCGCCCATATGCCGGGGAGATTGGTGCGCAATTGATCGTCGACGGTGATGAAGCCGCGCGCGTCGGTCGCGATGCCTGCCCGGTCGAGGTCGAGCCAGTCGCTGTTGGGACGCCGGCCCACCGCGGCGAGCAGATGGCTGCCATGCACCTCCTGCGCGACGCCGGCGGACTTCAACGCGATGCGAATCGGCGCGTCGCCGGTCGCTCGTGACACTTCGGCCTCGCGCACGCCGAGCAGAAAGCGGACGCCTTCGCGCTCGAGGATGGCCTGCACTTCGTGCGAGACCTCGGGGTCCTCCCGCGCGATGACGCGATCCGCGTATTCCAGCACCGAGACCTGCGAGCCGAAGCGACGGAACATCTGCGCAAATTCGAGGCCGATGTAGCTGGCGCCGATCACGACCAGGTGCTCGGGCAGGACATCGAGGTCCATCATGGATGTGTTGGTGAGCACCGGCATGTCGGCGATTCCCGGCCAGTCGGGAAGCATGGGCCGGGCGCCGACGTTGATGAAGATCCTTGGCGCCTCCAGGGTCTCGCCATTGACCTCGATGGCATGCGGCGCGACGAAGCGGGCGTGGCCGAGGATCACGCGCAGGCCCGGAGTTCCGTCCAGCCACCGCGCGAGGCCGTCCACAGCGTTGCGGACGACGAGATCCTTGCGCGCCTTGACCGCACGCATGTCGACACTGACCGAAGGGCCGACATTCACGCCGTAGTCGCTCGCCCGGCGTGCCAAGTGGGCGACGCGCGCGCTGGCCACCAGCGTCTTGGTCGGCATGCAGCCGTCGTTGACACAGGTGCCCCCGAGGTGCTCGCGCTCGACCAGTGCGACTTTCAGACCGGCGCCGGCCAGTCGCACGGCAAGGAAAGGCCCGGCCTGGCCGCTGCCGATGATCAATGCGTCGAAGCGTGTCTGCATGGTGGCTGCCTTTCCTCGGTGCGTGCGAGCCGTTCTACATCGCGTGCGGGTCCATTTTCATCCCGGCGGGGAACAGTTGTGCGCTCGGCTAGTGCACGATCTCCTCCATGCCGAGGATCAGCGGTGCTCGATCACGCCTTCGATGGGATCGATTGCGGCCTCTTTCCAGGGCGCGCGCCTGATCATGCGCCAGGTGTCGGCGTGACCCGCCTGGCGGCGCGCGCGGATGCCCGCGGGCGTGAAATCGATGTCCTTGGTGTGGTCCTCTCCGTCGACGCGCGGCGCGACCAGATGCGCCACGTGCATCGTCGTGCCGCAGCCCCAGGAAGCCAGCTCCATCACCTTCGGATCGGCTTGCTTGGATGCGGGTATCTGCTTGTGCAGTTCGCGAATCACATGGCGCAGCCGGTGGATCTGCTTCTGCCGCGCGATGTGGCTGTCGGCGCGGCTGGCGAACTGGATGTCCTTCTGGCGCGCCATCACCTGCCAGATCGAGTCGGGTTCGGGCGCGGTCTGGTGCCAGACGTTGACAGCGAAGATCACCGAGTCGCGCCGCGGCTTGTCGTCCAGCACGGCCTCGATGGGCGTGTTGGAGTAGATGCCGCCGTCCCAGTAGGGCTGGCCGTCGATGCGCACGGCAGGGAAGGCCGGGGGCAGGGCGCCCGAGGCCATCACATGGTCGACGCCGAGCACTTCCTTGCGGGTGTCGAAATAGCGCATTTCGCCGCTGCAGGCGTTCACCGCACCGACGGTCAGGCGGGTGCGGCACTGGCGCAGGTACTCGAAATCGACCAGCGACTGCAGCGTCCCGCGCAGCGGCGCCGTGCTGTAGTAGGAAGCCGCCTCCGCCCCGAGCTGCGCGGCGGATCCGCGCAGCGCATGCAGGTTGGGCGTGAAGAAGTCCGGGATGCCGCGCAGCACGGTCGCCATGTTCGACATCATGTTGCCCAGCCCCATCCAGTCCGGGACACCGAATGCGAACGTCGACGCCTGCATCAGATTCCAGAACGCGTTCACGCGCTCGAGCCGGTGTTCGGGGCGGTTGCCGGCGATCAACGAGGCATTGATCGCCCCGATCGAGGTGCCGATGACCCAGTCGGGCTCGATGCCGGCTTCGTGCAGCGCCTCGTAGACGCCGACCTGGTAGGCGCCGAGCGCGCCGCCACCCTGCAGCACCAGAACGACCTGGCCCGGGAGATCGCCCTTGCTGTGCCCGTTGCCGGACGGGCCTCGCGGCTTGCCTGAATTCGCCATGGTCGACTCCTCTTGCCTTCATTTGAAACTCAGTTTGGCCGCATGGTCTCACGAGGTCATCAATGAAAGTTCACGATTTCGTCACATGCGAGGCGCGTAACCGAGGGACACCACGGCCCGAACTATCGATCGAGTGCAACCCGCCACCCGCGTGACCGGTCATGCGGCACGGCGCAACCCCGAGGAGTGAAGTCATGCAGATCGACGAAGACAAGCTGGATGCCTTGATGGGCAGGATGGTCACGGAGTTCGGCGCGCTCGCCAGCGCGCCGCTGGTCATCCTCGGAGACCGCCTGGGTTTGTACAAGGCGATGGCCGGCGCCGGGCCGATGACGGTGGACGAGTTCAGCGAACGCACGCACCTGCGCTTGCGCTACGCGCAGGAGTGGCTCAGCGCGCAGGCGGCAAGCAGCTTCGTCGACTATGACCCGGAGGCGCAGACCTACGCGCTTTCGCCCGAGGCCGCACTGGTGCTGGCGGACGACAGCAGTCCTGCCTTCATGGGCGGTGGGTTCGAATGCCTGATGTCGATGTTCCTCGACATCGACAAGGTACAGAGAGCCTTTCGCGATGGCACCGGCCTTGCCTGGCACGAACATCACCCGAGCCTGTTCTCAGGCACGGAGCGCTTCTTCAGGGCCGGCTACAACGCGAACCTGGCGCCGAGCTGGATTCCGGCCCTGGACGGCATGAGCGAGCGGCTGCACGCAGGTGCCCGCGTGGCCGACGTCGGCTGCGGATTCGGCGCGTCGACGATCGTTCTGGCCGAGGCCTACCCGGCTTCGACCTTCGTCGGCTACGACTATCACGAGCCTTCGATCAACGCCGCGCGCGAGCGTGCTGCCGCCGCGGGCGTCGCCGATCGTGTGAGCTTCGAAGTGGCTGGCGCGAAGACGTATCCTGGCCGCGACTTCGACCTGGTCGCCTTCTTCGATTGCCTGCACGACATGGGCGACCCGGTGGGAGCGGCCAGACACGTGCGCGAGACGCTGTCGCCGGACGGCATGTGGATGATCGTCGAACCGTTTGCCAACGATCGCCTGGAGGACAACCTCAACCCGGTCGGGCGCATCTTCTACTCCGCCTCGACGATGGTCTGCACGCCCTGCTCGCTGTCGCAGGAAGTGGGGCTCGGGCTGGGGGCGCAGGCCGGCGAGCAGCGGCTGGGCTGGGTCGCTCGCGAAGGCGGGTTTGGCCGCTTCCGGCGTGCTGCGCAAACGCCGTTCAACCTTGTCTTCGAAGCCCGCCCTTAGGTGCGTTCTGTCGAGCAGCGGCTGCTGCGACGGCGGCGGAGCAGGCGGCCACGGCGACGATGCAGGACGGAGGATCTGCCCGTCCGGCCGCGGCTATTTGTCCGCTGGAACTTCGCCGACGGGTCCGGGTGCGGAAACACCTTGGACACGTCGCGGACATGCTGCCTAGTGTCCTGTCCCGTTAATTCGTCCGCACAGGCGGGCGAGTTTTTCGAGGATTGAATCGGCTGTCGCCGTCCAAGTGAATGGCTTGCAGTTCTCGTTGTATTGGCTGACGAACGTGTCGATCTTGTTGGTCAGCTCCTTGACGCTTTTGAACGAGCCGCGACGTATGGCCTTGTCTGTGATGATCGCGAAGAATCGCTCGACCTGATTGAGCCAGCTTGAGTAGGTCGGCACGAAGTGCATGTGCCAACGAGGTCGCTGGGCGAGCCAAGCGCGCACCTTCGGATGCTTGTGACTTGCATAGTTGTCGGCAATGCAATGCACGTCCAGTTCTTGCGGCACGGCCTTGTCGATCGCGCGCAGGAAGTCCAGGAACTCCTGATGCCGGTGCCTCGGCCGGCATTGCGCAAGCACCTGCCCATTCGTCACGTTTAACGCTGCAAACAGCGTCGTCGTTCCATGCCGCACGTAGTCGTGGGTGACGCCTTCGACGTACCCCAATCCCATTGGCAGCATGGGTTGGGTGCGCTCCAGCGCCTGGCACTGGCTCTTTTCGTCCACACACAGCACCAGCGCGTTCTCCGGCGGGTTCAGATACAAACCCACCACGTCGCGCAGCTTCTCGATGAACAGCGGATCGGTCGACAGCTTGAAGCTCTCCACGCGATGAGGCTTGAGCTGGAAAGCCTGCAGATAGCGCGCCACCGTGCTCTTGCTGATGCCCGTCTCAGCAGCGAGTCCGCGAGTGCTCCAGTGGGTAGCACCATCAGCCGGCTTGGTGTGCAGCGTCTTGTTGATCAGCTCGGCAACCCGCTCGTCATCAACCGTTCGAGGCCGCCCTGGCCGAAGCTCGTCGTAGAGCCCCGAGATGCGATCTCGCACGTAGCGCACGCGCCACTTGTTCACGGTATTGCGATCAATACCCAAAACCTTCGCCACCTCTGTGCTGGCCTTGTCGGGTCCTTCACAGGCCAACACGATGCGCGCGCGCAACGCCAGAGCTGCGGGCAGCGATCGCGATCTTGCCATCGAGGTCAGTTCGGCGCGCTCTCCTTCCGTGAGCGTGACTATGCTGGTGCGGGTGTATGCGTTGGGCATGGGGCATCTCCAAGGATGCCTCATCCCATGCACTTTTTGTGCCTACGAATTAACGGGACGGGACACTAGCGGAACTGCCGCAGAAAGTCGTCGACGCTCGACGTAAGCTGGCTCTGCTCGGGCACTTGACCGCCGGGCGTGAAATGGTCTACCACGTCGGGCAGCAATTCCGACAGCCCTGAGCGCGCCTCGTCGTCGCCGAGGCCTGCCTGCTGCGCGATCTGGTGCAACTGATCTCGGCCGAAGATGTCGTCGATTGCAGTCGGGGGCAAGGCCTCGTTCGCGCCGGTGCCGACCCATGAATCGGCTTGGCTCCCGTAGCCCTTCCGGGTGAACTGTTCGAGCAGGCCGCCGAGGCCGCCCATGCCGGCGAGACCTCCGAGACCACCCGCTCCGCCGGCAGGACCCGGACCGAGGCCGCCTGCGTGGCCACGCTGGCTCAGCATGCTGAGGACCACCGGCAGCAAGGCCATCAGGATCGGGCTGATGCCGCCGCCGCCGCCGCGCGAGCCGTCGCTGCGGCGTCCGCCGAGTGCATTGCCGGCGAGTCCGCCGAGAATCTGCGTCAAGAGGCCCATGATGATCTCCTTGGTTGTGCGACGGGCCGCGCCGCCGACTCCGGTCTGGAGTTCGGCCTACAACGCTTGGGCTCAATCGCTGATCCATGCGCATGCCGGGTGGGCGGATACCTGCATGAATCAGGAAGTCGCTCTGTCGCTGCGGCTTGCTTCATTCTCTTCTCCGGAGGCACTATGGACAACCCTTCAACCGGCGCGCGGCCGGACAGCGACCCGAGTCGCACCACCACGTCGAGCGGCACGCCGCCGGAGACCACCTGGACCGCAGGCGCGTCCGTTCCGTTCGAGCAAGACCGGCAGGCTGGGCAGCAGTCCGGACAGTCGCAGCAGTCCGCGCAGGGCACGCCGTCGCCGCAGGGAGGCTCCTCGGACACCCAGCCCTATGCCGATGAGGGTGCGTCGATGCGCCGCAGCATGGACGCCGCTGACGCCGTCGGGCGCAATGCGGCGAATGCCGCCCAGGGCTGCCTGCAAGATGCCGAGGACAAGGCTGGCAGCGTCGCAGACTCCGCCAAGACCTACGCCCGCAATGCGGTCGATGCGGCGGGCCAGAAGATCCAGGGCATGAAGGAACAGGCGGTCGACCTGCGCGCGAAAGGGCAGCAATACGTGATGGACGAGCCGATCAAGGCAGTCCTCTGCGCCGCTGCGGGCGGCGCGCTGGTCACGGCGTTGTTGATCGCTCTGTCCGCGCCGCGGCGCCGTTGACCCGCGGCGCAAGCCGGTCGAACCGAAACACCGCGTCCCAGATCGCCTGCGCTGGGCATCGATTTCCTGGGTAGCCGAGGGGGCCGGATCTGTGGGAACATTCGGACGGGCCGCTCGCAGGGAGCCGTGCAGCCGAGCCGGACGCCCTCGTGCCCATGAGGTGGATTTGCATGACCGTGAAAGGAGAACGCAATGAAACGTCGCAAGCTACTCGTCGTCGGTGCATCGCTGGCATCGTTGCTGGCCCGCGGTGCCTACGCGCAGGACAACGCTGCCAAGCAGGCCGAGGTCAGGGCAAAGGCCAAGCAGGCGCTCGAGGACTTCTACAAGGCCGATCCCGAGATCAAGAACGCGGTAGGCAAGGCGCCCGGCTACGCCGTATTCACGACCTACGGTTTGAGCTTCGGCCTTGGCGGCGCGGGCGGGAAGGGCATAGCGCACGACAGCAAGTCCAAGAAGGACACGTACATGAACATCGCCCAGGCGAGCGCAGGCCTGCAGATCGGGGCCTCCGACACGCGCTATCTCTTCGTGTTCAAGGATGCCAAGTCGCTGGCCGACTTCATCGACAACGGCTGGGATGCCTCGGCCGGCGCTGCCGCGGGCGCAGGCACCGGCAAAGACGAGGCCAATGTCAAGGCGGGTGCTGTCGCGTTCTCGGGCGGCACCGCGTATGTGCTGACCAAGACCGGCCTGCAGGCGGGGGTGTCCCTCGGAGGCTCGAAGGTCTGGAAGGACAAGGACCTGAACTAGGGTTCGGACGTGAATCGCGCCGTGCGCTCGAACCGCGCCAACAGGGCGTTCGATGGATTTCATGATGCAATTTCCGGCCGAGCGCCTTGCCATGGTGGCTGAGCTACGTTCCCGGCCTGAACCCGATCATCTTCATCGCGGCAGTCAGCGGCTGGCGCGTCGTCCAGTAGTCTGCCCATGGATCTGTCGTCTGAAACGACAGGTGCTCCCGCGCAGTGGCGATGGTCCATTGCGCACCGCTCTTCAGCTTGAGCAGGTCATCCCAGTCCACCGGCATCGACACGCCGAGGCCGGCGCGCGCCCGAGCAGAAAACGCCGCCGCGGTCGTGGCGCCGTGCCCGTTGCGCAGGAAGTCGACAAACAGCTTGCCGACGCGGTTCGAGGGCCCGCTCCTGGCCACAAAGCGTGCCGGGATGGCGCGCGCGAGGTGCTGCACCACCGCCTGCGAAAAGCCCTTGACCGCCTCGTAGTCGAAGCGCGGCGCGATCGGCACCACGACGTGCAGGCCCTTGCCGCCACTGGTCTTCAGCCAGGCCTGGAGCCCCAATTCCGACAATAGTGTGCGCACCAGGATCGCCGCCTCCTGGACGTGCTGCCAGGACGTGCCTTCACCGGGATCGAGGTCGAAGATCATCCGATCTGGTTTGTCGATGTTCTTCGCCGTGGAGTTCCAGGTGTGAAACTCGATGACGTTCATCTGTGCCGCAGCCGCAAGTGCTTGCGCGGTGCCGATCTCGAGCAACGCAGCGTGACCCGGCCACAGCTTGGGGTCCAGTTCCTTGATCCCGGGAATGCTGATCTTCTCGTCATGTTTCTGGAAGAAGAGCTCGCCCGTCACGCCGGTCGGCCCGCGCACCAGCGAGCACGGCCGCGTCTTCAAATGCGGCAGGATCCAGTCCGCCACCGACTCGTAGTAGCGCACCAGGTCGAGCTTCGTCAGGCCCGAATCGGGGTCGATGACGCGTCCGGCGTTGCTCACCTTGATTCCCCCGGTGGCGGTCTTGCCTGCCGTCTTCACGGGGCCAGCATCCGCGAGCGTCATGGCCGTCTCGCGCACGATCCCGCTGGCCGGCTTGTCGGTGCGCAGCGCAACATAGGACGCGTGCCGGATCTGTCCGTCGGGCGTCCATTCGGCAAAGGCCACTTCGGCGACCATGCGCGGCGCCACCCAGCGCTCGCTGCCTGGGGCTCGCTTGGACCACCGGCCGGGCTTGGCCGCGCCGGCAGGGAAGGGGGGCTTGTCAACCTCGATCTTGACCAGCTTGCGCTTCAACGCCGCAGCCTCGTCCGAGTCCCACCCGGTACCGACGCTGCCGACCGACACCAGCGTGCCGTCTGGCGCATGGACGCCGAGCAGCAGGCTGCCGATCTGCGGGGAGCCGTCCGAGCGGTCGGTGTAGCCGGCGACCACGAACTCCTGGCGCTGCTGGCACTTGAGTTTGAGCCAGGTTTCCGTGCGGCGCGAGGCGTAAGGCGCGTCGGCCCGCTTGGCGATCACGCCCTCGAGGTTCATGCGGCAGGCCGAACTCAACACCGACGCGGCGTCGGCTTCGAAGGCGGCGCTGAAGCGGACATGGTCCGTCGCCTTCTCGTCGAGCAGTGCCTTGAGCAACTGCCGGCGCGACACCAACGGCGCTTCGCGCAGGTCGTAGCCTTCGAAGTAGGGCACATCGAACACGAAGTAGACGATCTGCGCGTTGCCCGCGCCGAGGTCGAAGGCCTTCTGCAATGCATTGAAGCTGGGCAGGCCTTTGTCGTCGAGCACCACGATCTCGCCATCCAGCCAGGTTGACTTGAGCCCGAGGCCCTCCAGCTCGCGCACCAGGCCGGGCATCTTGGCCGACCAATCGTGGCCGCCGCGCGTCACGAGCGCGGCCTTGCCGTTGTCGATGCGGGTCATGATCCGGTAGCCATCGAACTTGATCTCGTAGAGCCATTGGCCCGCCGGAACGCCGGTGGCCAGGGTTGCGAGCTGGGGACTCATTTTGGCGGGGAGCGGTGCCTTCACGGCCCCCGGCACCCTGTCGTCCGCGCCGCTGGCGCGCTTGGCCGTGGCACCGCGCGTCGCCGCGACCTTGGGCTCGGAAGGCGCCACGCGCAGCGGCTTGGCGATCACACTATCGGGGAGGGCCGAGACGACGTCGTAGTCCGCCTTCGGTCGCGCATACGCGTCCTTCTTCTTGAACAGGATCCAGGGCTCCTGCTTCTCGCCGCCCTTGGCGATCTTGACCAGCTCCCACAAGCCGGCCAGCTTCTGACCGTGGAGGTGGAAGAGCAGCTTGCCTTTCCTCAGGCCTTCCCGCGGGTCGCCCTCGGGCTCCCAGGTGCCGTTGTCCCAGACGAGGACCGTGCCGGCGCCGTATTGCTTGGGCGGAATGGTGCCTTCGAACGATCCATAGGACAGGGGGTGGTCCTCGACATGGATCGCCATGCGCTTGTCGGCGGGGTCGAAGCTCGGCCCCTTCGGCACCGCCCAGGAGAGCAGGACCCCATCCAGCTCGAGGCGGAAGTCGTAGTGCAGCCGGCTCGCCGCATGCTTCTGGATGACGAAAGAAAGACCCTTGCCGTTGCGGGGCGCGTGTTCGCCCCGAGGCTCGGAGGTGACCGCGAAGTCGCGCTTCGACCAGTATTTCTGGAGCGGTTCCAGGCGGGTTTCGCGGGCCATGCCGAAATCTACAGGGCGCGCTTGGCAGCGTCGAGTCTCGCGCTTGCCGGTCGCGCTCGCCTTGCCGGCTTGCGTGGCCCGAACGGCGAAAACAGAGGCGAAGCCCCCGGTCCTCAAATTCCGCCACCGCCACCAAGTAGTCGCGTCGGGCGGACTTCGAACTCACGAGTCCAGCCACGTGGTCCGCCGGTACGTCTCCAGACGGTTCCACGCCCTCAGAAGCGCAAGCAGAATCATGAAGCCCCTCTTCGCGCTACTTCTTTTTGAGGTACGCGCGCACGGCCTCGGCACTGTTGCCCACGGCGCCCACGGCCTCCTTGAGCTGCTCCGCGGTGCAGCCGAGCGACTGGGTCCAACTCTGGACTTCATGCGGCTCCGACAGGGAAATCAACTTCCGGTCGAGACCGGTTTTCTTTGGATCGTCTGCCATCTTCAACTCCTGTAGGCGAAAAATTGACGTGATTGCGGCGGAGGATGAGTGGACCGCGCGCACGCGCACCGGTCGACCTCCTCGATGAATGGCCCGCCGCCGACCGAAGGGCGCCCGGCTATGGGCCCTCGCTTTCCCAAAGCGGCACGAAGGGATAGCGGGCCGCCCAATGGTCCAGCAACCGGGGCTCGGCGTCGACGCGTCGGACCACTTCCGCCATGCGTGGCGCCTCCCGGTAGAAGCGCAGCCGACGGGGCTGCCACCGGGACACCACCGCGACGTAGAGGTCCAGCACGCTCACCCGGTCGCCCAGCAAGTAGCGAGGGCCACGCGGCATCTGTGCATCCATTTCCCGCCAGCATTGCGCGATTCGCTCGGCTGTCCGGTCAAGGATCGTCGCTTCCGCGTCCGGGTTCGAGGCGAGACGAGAGGGCTCGTCACGTACCCAATAGAGAGCGTAGATCGCAGCCGAGACGTAGGTCATCCATCGAAGAAACTGGCCACGTGTCGGGTCATCCGTCCTCGGCGCCAAACCCGCCGCGGGGTAGCGGTCGGCGAGCCAGATCAGCATGGCGGCGCTCTCGGTCATGATCTCGCCGGACGGCAGCACGAGCACAGGGACCTGACGCATCGGGTTCACGGCGCTCAAGCGCCCGCGTTCATGGTCTCCTTGCCAGGGCGCAACGTCCACGACCTGGACCGGGAGCTCCATCAGCGTGATCGCCGCATGCACCGCAGTGGCCCCGGAGCCCGGGGCGCCGTACAGGATGAAGGGGGCAGAGGTCATGGCGTACCTCACGAGGGTTCGTCGCTGAGAGAAAGTAGCACTCGGACTCGCGCGAAGTCTGTAGGCCCGCGCCTCATCTCTGCTCGATCAGCCCGCGCGTGCTGCCCAACTGGATGGGGCTGGCAAGAAATCGAAGGTCGCGCCGGATGCTTGGTCGCAGCGCAGCTGCGGTAGGTGAGCAGCTACGTCGGGACCAGCTCGAGCGGCGCACGTGTGCTGCGCAAACCCTTGAGATGCGTTTCGACGTCGCTTGGGCATTCTCCTACTCGCGCTGACTGATCTTGCCACCAGCGCCAACGCCTCCGTCGCAAGGACCGTCGACTTCCGCCGCTTGCGCCAAGGAACACTGTCGACTGATCTTCTGGACCGGTTTGCGCCTATCTTCCCGCCGCCACGTAGGCAGCCGTGTCGAGCGTGCCGATCCAGCGGCTTATCTTGTCGTTCTTGAGCGTGAAGACATGAACCCACTCGCTCTCGAAAACCTTGCCGTTGGGTCGCGGCTTGGTCTGTTCCCAGCCAAGAACGGTGACGTGATCGGGTCCTTCGAGGAATTCGCGCGGCTCGAACTTCTGGATGTCGTCCGATTCGGCCAGCGTGCCGAACCATCCTCGAACCTGTAGCTTGCCGGTGTACTCGCCCGCATAGGGGATGCCCGCACTGGCCACGAAACGCCACCGCACATCATCGGTCAGCAACGCCAGGATGCCCTCGACGTCCCCGCGCCCGAAGGCGGCATAAGCCTGTTGTACGACTTGGGTCGGTGTGCTCATGACGGACCTCCGTAAAAGTGCAGACTGCAAGTCTAGGCCGGCCGTCAGCGTTTTCAACTTGACCGGGAGGTTCACGACCGACAACTCGATGTCGTCGAGGTGCAGTTCGCCGGACCATTCGTGGGAGGAGCCCGCACACAAAAGCCAGCTGCTCTTCAAACAATTGCGATGTCGTGACCTTCGTCTTGTCGGCCTTGGCGCCCGTGTCGTGAGTCACCATCGGCCAGCGTGCGCCTTCGAACTTCATGTAGCCACTGTCCTCGTTCTGGGAACCTCCAAGAATCACCGTGCCATGCCTGCCCGGCCGATCGTGTAGCGCGCGAAGCCGGCGCCCTTCGCGGACAAGAAGAGAACCCGTCCTACGCCCACGCCAAGTGCGAGATCGCATGTTCCAAACGGGAGCAATCCAATGCCAGAACAAATGCCCGCCACTGCCCCGCAGACACGAACCCCGCCGCTGTCCCCGCCGCCGTCCCCGCCGTTTCACCGTGTGGAAGCGGCGATCAGCCTTGCAAAGGCCGCAGCAGGGGTGACGCCATGAATGCCGGCTGGCCAGCCCAGTTGTGGATCGTCCGGCATGGTGAAAGCGCCGGCAACGTCGCGCGTGATGCGGCCGAGTCCGGAGGCTTGGCGGTCATCGATCTGGCCTGGCGCGACATCGACGTTCCGTTGTCGGACCTCGGGGTTCAGCAGTCCAGGGCTTTGGGCGCCTGGTTCGCCAAGCTGCCTCGAAACGATCAACCGGAGGTGATTCTGTGTTCGCCCTACCAGCGGGCGCGCCAAACCGCTGCGCTGGTGGCCGAGTGCGCCCGGATGTCGAGCGCAGTCGCGACGCTGCGTCTGGACGAGCGCCTGCGTGAGAAGGAATTCGGCATCCTCGACCGCCTGACCAAGTTCGGCATTCAACAGAAGCATCCCGAGCTCAACGAGCAACGGCTGCATGTCGGCAAGTTCTACTTTCGGCCGCCCGGCGGAGAAAGTTGGTGCGATGTGATCCTTCGACTGCGCAGCCTGATCGAGATGATCACGCGGGAATATGCGCAGCGCCGCGTGCTGGTGGTGGCGCACCAGGTCATCGTCAACTGCATGCGCTACCTGCTCGAACGCCTCGACGAGCACCAGATCCTCGACATCGACCGCAAGGGCGACGTTCCCAACTGCGCCATCACTTCCTATCGTGCCGCGCGCGGTCATGGGGACGCGGAGGAATTGCAACTGGACCTCGTCAACTTCCTCGCGCCGTTGCGCGAGGCAGCCACGCCCGTCACCAGCGCGCCCGATGTGCCGTCTGCGGCGAAGCCCTGAGCGTCCAATGGCTGCGACCGGATCTCGTCCGAAGCGACTGACACCCGCCGTCCTGGCGCGCTGGCCGTTGCCGAAGCCGGGTGAAGATGCGGACAAGGAGGATCGCGGCCATGTGCTGATCGTCGCCGGCAGTGTGGAAATGCCGGGCGCGGCGCTGCTGGCTGCTGTGGCCGCGTTGCGGGCGGGCGCAGGGAAGCTCACGATCGCGGCGCCGGCGGGGATTGCGTACGGGCTCGCGTTCTCGGTCCCCGAGGCGCGCGTCGTCGGCCTGCCACAGGCCCGCAGTGGCGCGCTGCTCGCACGCGGCGGCGATGCGCTCGCCGCGCTGGCGGGGCACGTCCGTGCGCTGGTCGTGGGGCCCGGCATGCAGCACGAACGCTCGATCGTCGGCTTGGTCCGCGCGCAGATGCCGCTGTTCAGCCACGCGACGGTGGTGCTGGACGCATTGGCCATGTCAGTCGTGCGCGACGGCGCGCTCGACCAACCGGTGGTGATGACGCCACACGCCGGCGAAATGGCCTACCTCAGTGGACAGAGCAAGGAGGCTGTCTGCGAAGACCCGGTCGCGGCGGCGCGCGACGCTGCAAGCCGCTGGAACGCGTGCGTGGCGTTGAAGGGCGGCAGCACGGTCATTGCCTCGCCGGACGGTGC
>NZ_JBFTHX010000046.1:0-43709 GCF_056394465.1 Variovorax sp. 10N432 | reverse complement strand
CACCAAGATCATGGACGACTGAGATACCATGAACCCCTTCACTCGCGTGCTTCCGTGATCGTCCACGATCACCTTGAAACACCGTCCGCGATCACGCTGAAACCAGCGTCCACGATCGCTGAAATGCGCACCCTCTCCTTGAGCCATGAGACTCGGCGTGCCAGGAACCATGCTATGACCGCCCCAAGGAGCAGTGAGCCCATTGGTGCGGCCATGACGTCCCAGAACTGACTGCTGAACATCTGGTCCGCGAAGGACAGCTTGTCCAGCCCATTGCCCTGGTGCTTGGAAATCTCGATGGCCCGGTAGCGCCCCCCGACAAAGCATGCCAAGACCACGTACCAAAAGAACGGCAATTTCTGAGCTTGGGCCGCAGGCTTGGCCTCAGCGGCTGGGGGAGGCGCGGCAACTTCCGCTTTGAAGGAAGACGCGGCCTCGGTGCTTGTCCGCGAAGCGCTGACCGGCCGCTCCGGCAAATCACCGCCTAGGACGGGCGCGATTGCGCGACCCGGCAGAGCCGTGGTGGCGTATACAGCTGGCTTGCCCATGCTGGATGATGGTTTCGGGCGCTTCATCGTAAGGTCATAGGTTGCACGGCGAATCGGGTTCGACAGCACTTCAAACGCCTCATTGAGCCGGTCGATGTGGGCGCGAGCTTCCTCCCCGCCGTCGCTCCCGTCTGCGTGATGCCTTTGCGACAACGTCTCGAATGCTGCTCGGGACAAGGTCTTAAAAGCTGCCTGGATGACTGCCTCGCTCGCGCCTGGGGATACTTGCAGGAGGTCGTAGTAGGTTTGGTTGGTCATTGGTGGGGTACCGCTTTCTTGGTCGCAGTCAGTGCGAAGGAGGTCGTCCGTTTAAAGGACAGGGCCACGCCCCGCCAATAGCGAGGGGAAGCTGACTCCCAAAGCGCGAGTGTTGTCGTGGCTGGCCGCGGTTCGCCAGCGCGCCGGCTTGCGCGTGCACTATCAATATCAATCGACGGCTTCAATGGGTTTGAAGGCTCGCATCATCGCCCTGCGTGCCGGCACAATTTACGGCTACCGATGGCATATTCGTGCGTTCTGCCACACACCAATCGATTTTCTTGATTTCGTGCTCGCTCGAAAGCTTGGCGTCCAATCGCACGAGGAAGGTTACCGGCAGCACCCGGCCAGAAGCAGCCGGTCGAGCCCGACCTCCAGTTCCACGAATGGATGAGCTGCTCACCGATTTGCATGTGTGTGCACGCTAACGTCAAGAATCGGAATGGAATGGCGCCAGCCGTTCAGCGTAGATTGCCTGCACGGGAGCCACTGCACCTTGGGAAAAGCTGGTTAGAGTTCAGCGTCACCTCAAATTGCAGGAAATGAATGGGCAAATCGGCATCGAGACTCGCGTTGGTAGAGGCACAGAAGTGGCTTGCCGAGATGGAGGCTGCTACAGCTCTTGACGACCTAGCTCACGCTTGGGAGCTCTTTCTCATCTACCACCAGCGAGTGTGGAACAAGAGCGAAGCTCATTATCGAGGCGAGCCATTCTGGACCGGCATAAGGGCAAGGTACTCGACACGCCGGAAGCAGGACTTGGTCCTTGAGTACGTTCACCAGGCTCGGCACGCAGACGAACATGGCGTCGATTTAATCTCGGAAGTCGCCAGTGCTCAGACGCGAGTGATGGGTCTTGGAACAATCATCGGCGGCAAGATTGTTGGAGGCGGAGACTTCGACTTAGCTCCGGGAAGTACGGTCAGCGTGCTTATAGACCCGGCAACAATCGTCGCGCGTGAAGTGACAAATCGAGGAGTGAGATTTGCAGTTCCATCTGTTCCTGGAAACGGTCGCCCGCACTCCGTAATCGCTATAGCTCGCCATGCGCTTCAGTTCTATGACGACCTCTTTCGTGATATCGATGCCGCAGGGGGCGACTAGCGGCCAGCGACGTTGAACGCGGCGCCCACGCTTCGAGTACCTCCACAGTTTTGAGGAGGATTCGACCCGCAGGATTGCGCTGCTCCGCCGGACCGATGAGGTCGCGTTAGCCCTGTGGCAGGATGCGGGGCCAGAAGCAGACGGCAAACCGAACCGAGTAACTACACTGGAGGCACGTTGAAGCCCATCCTCTTTTCCGCACTAGTCTTGATATCCCAAGTCGCCACGGCGGAGACCGTACAAGTCAAGTATCACGGTGTCGTTTCACTCGACGCCTTCGCGTGTGCGGAGGTCCAGGAGGGCAGTGACGTTTCGCGCATTTGCTACGACAAAGCAGAGCGATACATGGTCATTCAGCTCAAGACGACCTACTACCACTACTGCGAAATCGACGCCGCGACAGTGCAAGGCCTCCAAAGTGCCACTTCGAAACGGCGGTTCTTTGAAACCCGCATTCGCGGAAGTGGCTCGGACGGACCATTCGACTGCCGGACGCATCCTATCCCGAAGAAGTATCGGTCGTAGGCGTTCGGCGTCGGCAATTGGCCAGTTCCGGACCTTCGCTGCTGCCGCTCAACGAATAACGTCAAGCCCTCTTTGCCGCCCATGAACATCCAGGAAGCCCGCCCCTCTGATGTGCCAATGATTGCTTCCGTCCTGGAGGAGGCGGCGCAGTGGTTGGCCGGCGACGGCCGAGCGCTTTGGACTGCCGCTGATATTGCCAACGAACGCGTTCTGCGAGACGCGAGTGCCGGGCTCTTCCACGTAGCTCGCGACGGCGAGCAGCTGGCTGGCGTCATGAAGTTCGAGTTGGAGGATGCCCTTTTTTGGCCTGAGGTTCCGCCAGGCTCCTCAGCCTTCGTGCACAAGCTCGCCGTGCGCCGAGCGTGGGCGAAGAAAGGGGTCTCGACCGAGTTGCTGTCATATGCCAGAACTCGCGCGCAACAACTTGGACGTGCTCACCTTCGCCTGGATTGCGTCGCCAACCGTCAAGGGTTGCGAAGTCTCTATGAAGGCTTCGGATTCACCCTGCACAGCGTCATCCAGATAGGGAGTACCTCGTTTGCGCGGTATGAACTCCCGACCGCAACATAGCTCCGGCAACAAGCGGCCAATACCGGGCGGTCACCGGCGCCTCAGAATTCGCGGGATAGCGGACGTTCGCGGCACGCCCACGACTGCCGGTTCGACCGGCGGCAGGCGTCTGTGGCACTCGCCTAGTGAATGATGCCTGTGACAAAGATGGCGAGGCCGGAGGCGCTGATTGCAAGGCCGATGACTGTTTGGAGTTTCATGCGCTCATGGTGCCATCGGGCGCCGCCTGACAGGTTTGCGAATCTTGATGCGCGCTATTGAGCGGAGCTATTCCGCGCGCGACCTGTCGCCACAGGCGTTGGCTGCAACAGGCTACAGTCGACCAACTGCAGCCATTCGCGGTTGGTGCAAAACCCCCGGGGGCTAGACCGCAAGCTCTCCGAGCGTTCTGCCGGAGGCAACCAACTCCTTGAGCCACTTCGGCTGGGGACCCATTCCTGCCCAAGTCTTGCCACTCGCCGGGTCCGCATACTGCATTCTCGCGCGTCGCTTGTTCGCTCCCTTTGAGGCTTTGCCAGAAGCCAGCCTCGAAACCGCCTTCGCCTTGGCCACGGCCTTGCTCACCAAAAAGTCATCAAGGGACTTGCCCGCTTCTAGTTCCGTGCGCAGCCATGCCGGGCGGGGCCCCTTGCCTCCCCAGGCCTGACCCTGTCCATTGGCATACTTGGCCATGGAAGCATTCGAAGCCTTGCCTGAGGTCTTCTTGGCGACGACGCGCCTAGATGCGGAACCGAAGCCGAGTTGCCCGGCTGTAATACCGTACTCAGCGATTGCTACTTTGATGCGCTCAACGACGCCGCTCACCTCTTGCATTCGCAACTTCTCCGCCTCGAGTTGAAGTGCTTGGATTTGCTTTCGAACTTGCTCGTAGGTCTGAGCCATCACGTTCTCCTGAAATTTGACACGTGCCCAACTGTATCCCTTCAACCTGACGAATCCAGTCAATCTGCGGAAGCTGTAATCGGAATAGCCGGGCAAGTCGGGAGTCATCCGATGCGAGATGAAGGTCGGCCATGGGCCCCAGGCGAAGATGACGAAGTCGATGTTCGTCGAGCCTTGAATGAGGCGCGCTTTTTCACCAACTTTGGAACGACGAGGGTCTTCGTCGCGAGCTTGCTGTCCGTGAGTAGCTCATCTTGCATTCGTCAGCCCCATTACGGGCTGCCGCTTTACAAGACTTCACGTTCGGTGGGCGCGAAAAACAGAAGGATGTCACGGCGTTCTGTCATCCGGCGGCGGAACGCAGCGTTGTAGGTGTGACCAGGCCGAAATTTGAGGCTGGCCATAAACCTCTTCAACTCCTACCGTCACACACTCATGAAGCGCACCCTTCTCTCGTTCGCAGCCGTCACCTTCGCACTCGCCGCTGGCACCTCGTTCGCGCAAGCGCCCGCCGCAGCCGTTGCGCCTACTCCCGCCCCCGCTGTCGCAGTCGCGCCGGCGGCCGCGGTCAAGGCTCCGGCAGCTGTTGCAGTGCCCGCTCCCGCTGTCAACAAGGCCGCCGCGGCCGCCGTCGCTCCTGTGGTCGCCGCGCCCGCAGTCGAAACCGTGAAGCCGGCTGCCAAGGCTGCTGAGAAGCCGGTTAAGCACACCAAGCACGGCAAGGCTCACAAGAAGTCGAGCCCCGCTGTTGCCAACAAGGCAGCGAAATTGCCTGCCGCTGCCTGAGACCCGGGACTGCCGACCGCCCAGCGCGAAGCCCCCTCATAAGGGGGCTTTTCCGTGTCCGATGTAAATTGAACACGGGGAACTCGCGTTGGAGAGAGACAAAGGCCCCGACACTCGGGGCTTTTGTCATTGGGGATATGCGTCAATCCCTGAGTGCCTGATAGCCCGCGGGCAAGCTAACCCCCTGCCAAGCTCTGGCGGGTGGACGCTTGGTTCAGCAGGTCATGCGGAAACCCCAGGCTGGGCGCACCCGCCGCGTTCAAATTGCGAAAGTTGCTGGTCTGTGAGGTGCACATCCGCGGCGGCAAGGTTGCCCGGCTGATTCACCGCCGGCGCTGCAAGTACAGCGAGCCCATTCGCTCCCCAAACAGCGAGCAATGAGTACCACAGTAGACGACAACGTCAGCTTACTTTGGGGTCATGACTCCGACCATCAGGCTCGTGTTGAGCTTTGCCAGCTCCTGCACGAGCGACCACTGCTTCGCCATGAGCTCACTGAACGCAGGGTTCGTCGGAATGGCCTGACCCGACAAAGCAAGTTTGGCGGTCTCCTGAGCAATGGTCTGCTGCTCGGCAAGAATTGACTGGATGCTCGAGTTGTATTCTTCAAGGGTCACGTTCATGCTCCGTAGCCGGGCAATTGCCCTAGCGCATGTTAGCCCCAGTTTGGTTGCGGGAAAGCTTCCGCGCTCCTGGAAAGAGAGATTCTGAGAAGCGCCAAGACTGGCCGCTGTTGGCACGTTTGCGCGCGACAAGGACGGGGCCCCGCTCGGCTCCATCCCGCATGTGGAAGGATGCGGCCAAGAGCGGACCCTCGAACCGAACTCTCCGCGTGACTGGCATGCTGTAGGCAGCAGCCGTGGTCGGTTTGCCAAGACCGCCGGCAACGGCTATCCTTACTGGTCGCGTCCCATTCCGTGGTGTAGGTCCACAGCCCGGAGAGGGCTGAGTTGCACGGTACTCAGCGCGCCACTGCGGACAGCCGAGTGGGCGCAGTATCGCTCAGGGTCTGCAAGCCTTCCAGCTGCATGTATCGCCGGTTGAGGGACCACTCGTCGTTCTGTTCGAGCATCATCGCGCCGACCAGGCGCGTGATCGAGGCGTCGTTGGGGAAGATGCCCACGACGTTCGTGCGTCGCTTGATCTCGGCATTCAGCCGTTCCAGAGGGTTCGTGCTGTAGATCTGCGTCCAGTGCGCTCGCGGGAAGGTCATGAAGGCCAACACGTCGTTCTCCGCGTCGTCCATCAATGCGCCGAGCTTGGGGAACTTGTCTCGGAGCTGGTCGGCGACCGAGCGCCATTGCGCCCGAGCCGCATCGGCGGAGTCCTGCACGAATACCGTGCCGATGGCGGCTGAGACCATGCGCCGCTGCGTCTTGCCGGCATGCGCCAGGGCGTTGCGCATGAAGTGCACCCGGCAACGCTGCCAGGTGGCCTTCAGCACCTTCGCGGCGGCCGCCTTGATGCCCTCGTGGCTGTCGCTGATCACGAGCTTCACACCGCGAAGACCTCGGCGATTCAGGCTGCGCAGGAACTCGGTCCAGAAGGGCTCGGCTTCCGAGGCACCGACCTTCAAGCCCAGGACCTCGCGCTGGCCGTCGGTGTTCACGCCGACGGCCACTATCACCGCCACGCTCACGATACGCCCGGCCTCGCGCGTCTTCACGTAGGTGGCATCGACCCACAGGTAGGGCCAGTCGCCCTCGATCTGGCGCCCCAGGAAGGCGTTGACGCGTTCGTCGAGTTCGCCGCACAGGCGGCTGACCTGGCTCTTGGAGACGCCGCTCATGCCGAGCGACTTGACCAGGTCGTCCACGGAGCGCGTGGAGATGCCTTGAACATAGGCTTCCTGGATGACGGCCGTGAGCGCCTTCTCGGCGGTGCGCCGGGGCTCCAGGAACTCGGGGAAGTAGCTGCCCTGGCGCAGCTTGGGGATCTTCAGCTCGACGCTGCCGGCGCGGGTGTCCCAGGTGCGCTCGCGGTAGCCATTGCGGCTGTTGAGGCGCTCGGCGGGAATCTTCTCGTCATAGGCCGCGCCGCAGCGGCCTTCGACATCGAGTTCCATCAGGCGCTGGGCCATGAACTGCACCATCTGGCGCAGCATGTCGACGTCGGCTCCCTTCTCGGCGAGCTCCGCTAATGCCATAGTGGCGGTGGTCATTGTGATTTCCTTTGTGGACAGGGTTGGTGGGTCGCACCTCAACACTATCCGGACTTCACGATGACCACCCCCGAAGGGAGCGGTCGCTGCGCGGCAAGCCGCTTCGGGCTACGCCCTACGCGCCTTGCCGCGCAGCGAGTGAAAGAAGACTTACACCACTTCCAGGGACATCAACTCCTTACTCGCCATGGCTCGCTCGCACGCCGCGTCGATTATTCGCACCATCCAAAGGATGGTGGGTTAGCGCGCGGCCTGAGTAGCCATAAGCAACCCGCCCCGTGAGGCGGGTTTTTTCGGTCTCCCGGGGCTTTCAGTGCCACAGGAGATTGGAATGAGCGAACTCGATACGACGCGGACCAACACGGCCCTTTCGGTGCCCGCGGTGCTTCATATGGTCTGCGGGAAGATTGGGGCTGGCAAGTCAACGTTGACCAAGCGCCTCGCGACGGAGCCGAAGACGGTTCTCATCATTGAAGACGATTGGCTCGCACGTCTGTACCCGAACGAGATTGATGGCATCGAAGACTACGTGCGTTGTGCCGGCAGGTTGCGTGAAGCGATGGCCGGCCACATCGAGGCGCTGCTTGCAGCTGGCACGTCGGTCGTGCTCGACTTCCCCTCGAACACTGTCAAGACCAGAGCTTGGGCTCGCAGCGTTTTTGAGAAAGCTGGGGCAGCCCATTGCCTTCATTACCTGGATGCGCCCGACGAGGTCTGCAAGGCGCGCCTGCGTGCTCGGAACCTCTCAAGAGAACACCCCTTCGAAACGACAGATGAGGAGTTCGACCAAATCAGCAGCTACTTTGTCGCGCCAACGGCGGAGGAAGGCTACAACGTCGTCCGCTATAGTTGAGCGGCAGCGCTGGGGATGCCCCATGCCGGTATGCTGAGGTCGACTGTGACTGCCAGAACGAAGCCGGACCGGCTGTCCGCCCCGTTCCCTCATCAGTTCGGCCACTTTCTCTGCCGCGCGTCCACTTCTTCACGACGCAAGATGGTCTTAGGGGCGCAAACTGAGCCCCATGCTCAGGGTTCTGTTTCTCATTCTTGCTGTCCTTATGCCGATTGGCTTGGTCTACGCGTTCGGCGCGTGGAGCTTGCTCGTCCTGTTCGGAGCAGCAGTCGCGACGCTGTTGCTATCGACCAGGAAAGCTCAAGGCGCTGAGGCGACTCAAGGCGGCAATCTCACCGGATATCAAACCACAACATCGGCGAACTTCTAGGCTCCACTCGCGGAGCGAGGAGCCCCCTTGTGAAGCGTGCTGGACGGGCAGAATGCGGGCCATCAACGGACATAGGAAACCAGGTGCCGGTACCGGAAGAGCGAGTCGAATACTTCAAGGACGGTACGGTCCGCGCTCGTGGTCTGATGCTCGGCGGATTGTTAAACGGCTACTGGGAATGGTTCCGCAAGGATGGCGTTCGAATGCGCTCGGGCTACTTCGAACATGGGGTACAAGTCGGGACGTGGACGACCTACGACAAGCACGGTGGGGTGTACAAGGTCACCACGATGAAGCCGAAGGGCAAGGGCAAGTGACGGCCAAGACCAGACCTTCGCCGAGCACCTTCAGTTCCACCACCAATTCCAACATATGAGCAGCATCGGTGTCATCGTTCGTGCATCTCAGGAAATCGAAGAGCTCGATGCCGACTGGCTGCCGCAGCCGCTGGGCACGAGGCCTCATGTCCATGCTGTCATCCGCGAGTTGACCGGGGTCACGACGAAGTCACAGCGGTTCGACCTGCGTCCAAAGGGCATTACCTTGGAGCTTGAAGTCGGCGATGACGAGCCGCCGATGTCCGTCACCGCATCAGGAGTCTTCGACGAGGCGGCGGTTGCGATGCTGAACAAACTGTGCACGGCCCTGGCCGCCCGGTTCTACGACAGCGAGGAAGGTCGATTCATAATTTGAGCGACCGCCGGTAGCGGCCACAACCAGACGGTCGGTGGCGTCGCAGAATTCAAGATGAGGAAACGGTCACCATGTCTGGGAGCGACTACCGGTTGAGTCAGTGTGCGCAGGTATTTGCCGCCGTTGCTCGCGCCTCGTACAGCAATCGCCGGCCTTGCGGGCGCAGCGTGATGCTGCGCTTGCCCTCGCCATCTGCAGCGCGCTCTAACAACCCGGTTTTCTCCAGCGGCAGCAGCCGCAGCAGCAAACGAGAGGCGGGCATGCCCAAAGTGCGCGCGAGTTGCGGTGCGGTCGCCACGCCGCCAGTGCCATCCAATACCGTCAGCAGCACGAATTCGGCCCACGACAGGCCGTGGTGCGTGCCCAGTTCGTTGTCCAGCACGAGTTCCCACGCGGCGTGCGCCAGGTGCCGGTCCACGCAAGCTTGCAGGGCAGATTCGCTCATGGCGCCAGCCCTTGCAGCTTCGGCCGATGGTTCGACCTTCAGGAGGCGTTCCGACGTAGTGCTTTGTAAATGGCGTCCAGCAACTTGTTCTCGGGATAGGGCTTCTGCAAAAAGTCTACGGCGCCATCTCTGATGGCCTCGACCGCTGTCGCAATGTCGACGCTACCGCTGATGAACACAATCGGCAGGTGGATGTCCATCTCGTGCAGGCGCTTCTGCAGCGCGCGGCCATCCATGCGGGGCATGCGCAAGTCTAGGACTAGGCACCCCTGCCAAGTGGTGTCGACAGCGGACAGGAATTCGACCGCAGAACTGAAGACCGCGACCGCGAGTCCGACTGCGCTGACGAGTTCGCGAACGGAGTCGCGACAAGCAGCGTCGTCGTCGATGACGAATACAGTGGCCTTGCTCACCTCTTCCACCTCAACGGCCGTCCTGGCAGCCGGGCAACCCGGTCGCTCAGACCCAGCGCATTCTTGTTGTTTGTATGGTCACCAAGCTAACCGGAAAAGGAATGCGGCGATATTGCCCTTTGGGGCATTGCAACCCGGCCAAACGGGCCTCCACAGTTTTGATGAGGTTTCGTTCACAGCAACGCGTGGCCCGGCCTGACCCATGCGGTCGCGGCAGGTGCTGTGGCAGGATGTGCCGGCCAGGACCAGACAATCACCGGACCTCCCAAATGCTTGATGCACTCGTTTCACCCTGGTCTTGCCTTGGCGCCCTTGCTGGATTGGTGCTCGCGATGGTGGTCCACTGGGCCGTGCCAGGCAACATCGAAACCGTCCAGGCGGGGGCATGGTTGGTGGGCATCGGCTGGGTTGCCGGCCTTGCGTGGGACCTCAGTGGTCGCGGCAGTTCCAAGTAGCCCGCCGGCCCTCGAGTCTCCGTTGCGGCGCCGGCAGGAAACCGGCAGGAACGGTCCTTCGGACGTGCCGCAGAATTGATAAGCAGACATTCGCGGCGCCGGGGCAACAGTTCCGCCCTGAGGCAGGAATGCGCAGTTCGAAGCGCGTGCACACAAACAGGCATATGTGAACAATCGGCGAATGCCCAGCCCAGCGCCCCTTTCCTTCAATTTCGTGCTCTTCGTCGCCATCGCTGCACTGACCGGGCTGGCCATATCGCTCGTAGTCGGCCTCCTTATTGGGGCGGCGCTCCTGCCGCGCGGCCATCCCGCGGCAGACCGCCTTCGTCAAATCGCTGGCGAGATGCCTCGGTTTGCGCTGGCAGCCCTGGTCTGGATTCCTACCGTTGCGTTCGTCGGCGTCATCGCGTTCTTCGCCCTCGTATAAGCATGCGGCCAGGACCAGTCACTCGTGTCCACCTGCTGGATTCAACAACTATGAGCCAACCCTGGACCTTCGCGGGCGTCGGCGCTGGACATCCGTACTAGCTATGAAGTGCAGTCAATGTTCCAGTGTCGTTAGAGTTCTCTCCCCTGAGTGGCAAAGGCAGCGCGAGAAAAGTGAGAAGACATGTCCATCGTGTGGCGAGGCGGTTGAAGTTGTTTTCGGCGGAATCAAGTTCGCCAAATGGCTCCTCGTGTCGGGCGCAATTGTGTCCGCCATATCGTTCGCCATAAGGGGGTCGGCGGTTCTGGCTGTGTTTCACGGATTGATGGTTGGAGTTTGCGTTTCGCTTTTTCCGAGCATCGAACTACGGCCCCGGAACCACTTCAACTCAGGAATTCGTCATGCACTGAATCGCCCGCGCACCCTCCCAAGATGGCTCAGTCCACCGGACTGGCTCAAGCTTGTCGGCGGGGCGACGTGGGCCGTTTGTGCGAAGCTGCTTTTGCTCGCCGTCATCGCATTGAGCGTCCCGCCTCCATGGTCGGGAATCTTGCTCATCGTCCTGGGCGTCTTTGGAACCTTGCCGTGGGCGCCCTCCCCTGGCACATCAAAGGCTGTGAAGCTCGGCGCAGTTTGTCAAGTCGTAGCAGGTCTTGCGATTCTTGTCCGCTACTGACCTATCTGCTCCGCCCGGCTGCAAACGAGGAAGCAGTCATCTGCGCCAGGAGTTCGCTAGTTTCGCACGCTGGCGAGCTTGCGGATGGCTGCGGCGAGCGTCTGTCGCTTCTTCCAGTAGGCGGTCCACGGGTCTTCACGCTGAAAGCTCAAATACTCGCGAGCGGTGGCGACAGTCCACTGAGCGCCGCTCCGCAGTTCCCGAAGCTGGTCCCAGCTCACAGGTATCGAAACGCCAAGCCCAGGCCGAGACCTTGCTGAGAACGCGGCAGCGGTCGTCGCACCGTGGCCGTTGCGCAAATAGTCGACGAAGAGTTTGCCGACACGGTTCTTGGGGCCGCTCTTAGCCACAAACCGTGACGGTATGGCCCTCGCGAGGTGCTGGACTATTGCTTGGGAAAAATCCTTGACGGTCTCGTAGTCCAGACGGGGAACCAGTGGCACGACGACATGCAGGCCTTTGCCCCCGGAGGTCTTGAGCCAGCAGTCCAACCCAAGCTCTTCGAGAAGTGCCCGTACAAGCAGGGCCGCCTCTTGGACATGTTGCCAAGCCGTGCCTTCACCAGGGTCTAGGTCAAAGATGATGCGGTCCGGCTTGTCGATGTTCTTGGCCAGCGAGTTCCAAGTGTGAAACTCGATGACATTCATTTGCGCGCAGGCCACCAATGCTTGGGCGGTCGGGACCTCTAGAAGCTCGCCATGGCCCGGCCAAAGATTTGCGGGCAGGTTGCGGACGTGCGGGATGGAGAGCTTGTCGTCATGCTTCTGGAAGAACAGCTCGCCCGTGACGCCTGTGGGGCCACGGACAAGCGACGTTGGCCGGCCTTTCAGATGCGGAAGCATCCACTCGGCTACGCTCTCGTAGTACCGCACGAGGTCAACCTTGCGCAGCCCAGTGGAAGGGTCAATCACCCGCTCGGGATTTGTGACCTTGACGCCGGTGCCCTTGGGCACCTTCTTCGCAGGCGTGCCCGTTCCCATTGGTTTGGCACGTTCACGAACGATGACGGCGGCGGGTTTGTCGGTACGCACGCCGCGGAAGACGGGGTGCCTGACCCGCCCGTCCGGCGTCCATTCAGAGAACGCCACCTCGACAACCATCGAAGGTTTGACCCACCGCTCGGTACCGGCCGCGCGTTTGGACCATCGCCCCGGCTTGGCTTCCTCAGGCGCAACCGGCGGCCGGCTAACCTGCAAAGGTGATAGCTTCTTCTTTAATTCTCGACCGGTCGCGGCAGCCCACCCGGTGCCCACGGAGCCAGCAAAGCGCACTTCGGTGCCTTCGTTGTAGCCAAGAAGCAGGCTGCCCACTTCAGTCGGTGCGCCAGACCGGTCGGTGAAGCCGACCACGATGAACTCCTGCCGGTGCGAGCACTTCAGCTTCAGCCAGCTCTCTGTGCGTCCCGGCGTATAAGGCGATTCGGCGCGCTTGACCATGACGCCTTCCATGCCCATGCGGCAAGCTGCATCCAGCAAGTGGCTCGGCTGGACGTCGAAGGACTGGCTGAACCTCACGATGCCTTCCTCGCGCTGGTCGAAGAGCTTGCGAAGTGCCGCTCGCCGACTCGCCAACGGTACCTCGCGCAAGTCCATCCCGCCAAGGAACGGTACGTCAAAGAGGAACATCTGGATGTCGCCCGTGCGTGAGTTGTCGATGGCGTTCTGCAGCCTATTGAAGTCGGGGAGACCGGCATCGTTCAGCACCACGATTTCGCCGTCCAGCCAAGCGCTGTCCAGACCCAGGTCTTTCACTGCCCGTGCAATGGGTTCGAGCTTGCTAGTCCAGTCGTGACCGTTTCGGGTAAAGAGCCGCACGTCGTCTTTGTCGATGCGCGCCAAAAGTCGGTAGCCGTCGAATTTGCTCTCGACAATCCAGTCTCCCTGGGGCACGGACGAGACCAAAGTGGCGAGCTGAGGCTGCAGCTTCGCGGGCAGGGGGGCTCGCTTGGCCTGCTGCAGGTCAGCAGTCTCGGCGCGAGGTCGCGAGACGTCGGTGCTTCGCGGTTCGCGCTCCTCAATCAGCCCTAAGGGGTTGGCGACGACGCTGTCGGGCAGGGCGGCAATGACATCGTATTGAGTGCTGGGCCTCGCCCACGCATCGCCGCGCTTCTTGAAAAAAATCCACTGTTCCTGCTTCTTCTCGCCAGGCTTGGAGATGCGCACGAACTCCCATAGGCCAGCAAGCTTCTGGCCGTGCAGCTTGAAAAGGAGCTTGCCCTTAATCAGACCTTCGCGCGGGTCGCCGACAGGCTCCCAGGTGCCTTGGTCCCAAACGATGACCGTTCCCCCGCCGTACTCGCCCTTGGGTATCTCGCCTTCGAAGGTGTTGTAGCCGATAGGATGGTCTTCGACATGGATGGCCAGTTGCTTGACGGCTGGGTCATAAGAGGGTCCTTTGGGGACGGCCCAGGAAACCATGACGCCGTCCAACTCCAGACGCACGTCATAGTGCAGTCTGCTGGCCCAGTGCTTCTGGATGACAAAGACAAATTTCTCGTCCCGGTTCGACTTGCTTCGCCGCACCGCGCCACCGGCCGGCTCAGCCGTCTTGGTGAAGTCGCGCTTGGCGTTGTACCGCGTCAGCGGCTGGACTTCCTGTTCGGTTTTTCGCTTCGTCTTTCGCGCTTTGGGGGTGGTAGTTCTTCGGGACTCGTTGGCCTCAGGGGCCGCGGAGGCGAGGGTCGCCCGGGTTGCCCGTTTCGCTCTCGCGGGCTCTATTTCTGCCCACACAGGCGCATGGTCGCTTGCACCCTCTCGCCCGCGCTCCTCGCGGTCGACGCCGGCGTCGACAACCTTCAACGATTGACTGACCAGGATGTGGTCGATGCGCAGGCCCGCATTCCGCTCCCAGCGCTTGCGCCGGTAGTCCCAGAATGTGAATAGCTTCTCCTTGGGGCCGGCGGTCTGAAGTGCATCTGTCCAACCTTGAGCCAGAACCGCCGCGTACGCCTCACGTGGCTCGGGTTGAAGCAAGGCATTCTCGCGCCAAGTGTCCGGCTTGTAGATGTCCTCGTCTGTCGGCACCACGTTCCAGTCACCGAGAAGGACCACTGGTTGACCCGACTCCCGCAGTTCGTTTGCGCGCAGGCGCATGCGCTCGAACCAGCGCAGTTTGTAGTCGAACTTGGGTCCCGGCTGGGGATTGCCATTCGGTAAGTACAAGCAGGCGAAAAGCACCCCGTTGACGGCTGCTTCCAAGTACCGAGCCTCTGTGTCTTTCGGGTCGCCCGGAAGCGCCGTGACTACTGGCAAAGGTTCATGTCCCCGGGCGAGGATGGCTACGCCATTCCAGGTGCGCTGCCCGACGACTAGGCACTCGTACCCTAGGTCCTTCAGCCGCGTGAGTGGAAAGTCGACCGTAGGAGTCTTGAGCTCCTGCAGCGCCACGACGTCCGGCCGGGTGCGCTCGAGCCAGTCGCACAGCAGCCCTAGCCGCTTGACGACGTTGTTGATGTTCCAAGTCGCGACTCGCATGGTCAACCCACTCGGAAAATGGTGCACTCATCCGCCAAATCTCGTCTGCGCATTGAACCTCCAGGCCGCTCGCCAGTATGGCCGCGCCCGTCGGGAGTGCTGTAGGGGAGCTATCCCGTCGTCAATCCCGCCAATGCCCTCGCGCTTGTCAGCGTTTTCTGGCGCGAAGAGTATTCTCGCGCTGGCGGACGTGTCGCCCGGTAGACCGAATCATTCGGGTACCGCGGCCCCGGCCGCATTGTTAGGAGCACCAGATGGCTGACGACAGGACCAAGAGTGGAGGCGCCGACCGCAAGCGCATCAACGTTAGCGAGGACTATGAATTGCGCGACTGGTCAAGGAAGTTCAACGTGACGCCCGAGCAGCTGAAGAAGGCTGTACAGGCCGTCGGCACGAGCGCTGATGCAGTCGAGAAATACCTGAGAAGTGGCGCGAAGAGTTAGGAGCACGGCCTCTCCACCGTACAGCTCTCCATACGTAGCGCTACCGCGCCGGTCCGAACCCAAAGAAGGCCTTGCCGGGCTTGGGCGCATCTCCATCCTCCTGCCTTGTGGGGTGGTGCTCCTTGGCAGCGGGTGGCGCGTCGTCCTCGCCGGAGCGAGGCCCGACATCCAGGTCTTCCACCATCCTCTGGAGCGCAATGAGCCCTTCTGCCATGCCCTTCTGATAGGTCCCGGCGGCCGAGTCAGATTTCTCGATGACGCCCCAGGATTTCCCGGAGCGCTCAATGAGCACCCAACGAAACTCCCCGGCGCTGGGTTCCTCGACATAGACCGCGATGTGGCGCAAGGAGGGCATGCCTCCAGCGTAGTCGGTTCCCTCACCCTTGGAAAGTGCAGTCCCCCTACGACGAGAAGTTGCGCCAGCCTACGAAAAGGGCGGCTTCGCCCGCCGCAGACTCCGCGCTGTCGGGGGTTTCCCCGTACGCGGAGGATTTAGCATGGCAACAGGTAGTCGAACGCTTTGGAAGGGGGCTATTACTTTCGGCCTTGTGCACATCCCTGTCGGTCTTCACACCGCGGCAACCGAGCAAGGTGTTGACTTCGACTGGTTGGACAAGCGCTCGATGGACCCCGTTGGCTACAAGCGCGTGAACAAGCGCACCGGCAAGGAAATCACCAAAGAGAACATCGTCAAGGGTGTCGAATACGAGGATGGCAAGTACGTCATCATCAGCCCAGAAGAGGTTGAGGCGGTGTTTCCCAAGACGACCCAGACCATCGAGATTGAACGCTTCATCGATGCTGGGGAGATGCCGTTCATYTTCCTGGAGCGCCCTTACTACGTGGCCCCCATCAACAAGAGCGACAAGGTCTACGCRCTCCTTCGCGAGGCKTTGGTCGACACCGGGAAGATTGCATTGGCCAAGGTTGTCATCGCGACCAAGCAGCACCTTGCGGCCCTTGTACCATCCGGACCCGCACTCGTTCTGGACCTGCTGCGCTGGGGCGACGAAGTGAAGACGCTCGATTCGTTGGACCTGCCGCCTGCCGGACGGAARAACCTCAGCGCGGCAGAACTCAAAATGGCCAAGCAGCTCATTGCCGAGATGTCCGGCAAGTGGGACCCAGAAGACTTCAAGGACGAGTTCCGGCACCAGGTCATGAAGCTCGTGGACAAGAAGGTGAAGGCTGGCAAGACCGAGACGGTCATCGAGCCAGAGGAGGATGCCCCTGAGAGCAGCAACGTCATCGACCTGACTGAATTGCTACAGCGGAGTCTGAAAGGCGGTACCAAATCCGGGGGCACAGGTTCGTCAAAGACAGCGGCGAAAAAGCCCACCGCAAAGAAGGCCGCTGCTAAGCGGCCGGCGACGACAAAGAGCACGTCAGAACGAAAGGCGGCATGAGCGCGAGCCGCAAGCTGCAAGCAGCGGGCAGCAAGAAATGTCCTCAAAGGGGAGTGGTAAGCCGCAAGGTCAGAGTTCCTAACGCCACGCGTGAGCTCCCGCCTAGCAAGGGAGAGAGGCAGTCGAAACTACCGGCCGAGGAGAGTCTGCTCGACACGGTGGAGCGAGGCGTAGGAGAAGGTGGCACAAGCCCGTCAACTGAGCAAGAAACGTCCGCAAGCCCGCCTTGAATGAACCGGTAGCTATCGACCGGCGGTCCGCCGCAGATAGTCGTCAATCCAACGGCGTGCCTTGTCAGCAAGGGCGGCCCTGGCTGCAGCCTCATCGTCATCATCAGGACGTACGACGGACACGCGGCACATCACAATCGCTGATTTCTTGACCTCTGCGGTGAATTGCTGGCCTTCGCGCATCACGTCCATGCTCCACTGTGGGGGCGCTAAGGGCTCCAAAGTCGTTGCTGCGCTGGCTTTATCGAGATTCATTCTCATTCGCTCTAGAGCTGTCGTAGCAGAGGGAGCGCACATCGACGTTGACAGCGCCCCTCAGTGGACCCTGCGCAGGCAGCGCGCCCGAGAAGACGCAGTTGAGCTTCCACATCCAGCCCGGCCCATTCCGCACCACTGTTGTCGCGGGACTGTTTGGGGGCGCCGTTACCGTCGAATGCGCCAGTGACTATGCCCGTTCCCGTTCGAGCCGCTCCCAATTAAAGTTGATGCCGTGCCCCGTCCGGCCGGGTGCGAGGGCAAACCCCTCTTCAATCGTCAGAGGCTGCTCGATGTAGCGGTCAAGCCCAAAGCCGTGGGCCTCGAGGTAGGAGCGGTTGGGCAACGCCGCGAGAACTTGCACAGTCACGTCGTGCGCGCCGTGTGAGGTGACCGGGAGATTGAAGGATTCGGCCAAGTGCGCAATCTTCATGAACGAAGTGACGCCGCCGCAGTTGGTGACATCCGGCTCGGGGTAAGTTACTCCACCCATCTCGATGAGTTGCTTGAATTCCCAAAGCGTTCGGAAGTTTTCTCCTGCGGCTATGGGCAGACCGCCTTCGCGCACCACGCGGGCTTGGCCTGCGAAGTCATCGGGAATCAGTGGCTCTTCGAGCCAGAGCGGCTGGTACGGTGCGAACTCGCGCGCCGCGCGAATCGCCTGGTCGGCCGACCACTTCATGTTGGCATCGACCATCAGGGGAAATTCGTCGCCGAGGTGCTCGCGCATGGCCTTCAGGCGCGCCACGTCCTCCGAGAGCCTCTGCCGGCCGACCTTCATCTTGATGGCACGGAAGCCCTTGCGCAGGTTCGCATCGGTCTGGTCGATTAGCTTGTCGAGCGTGAAATCCAGGTCGATGCCGCCCGCATAGCAGGGCACGTGCGGGTCGAAGCCGCCCAGGAGTTCCCACATCGGCATCCCGGCCCGCTTGGCTTTCAGGTCCCACAGCGCAATGTCAAAAGCGGACAGCGCAAGCACCACAGGGCCGCCGCGACCGCCGTAGTGCAGCGCCCACCAGAGCCTCTGCCAAAGCGCCTCGATTCGGTTGGCTTCCTGTCCCACGGCTAGTTCGCGGAACTCGCGTTCCAGCAGCGCATGGATGGCCACGCCATTCCGGCCGACGGTGTACGTGTAGCCCATGCCTTCTGCGCCATCGGCGTCGCGCACGCGCACCGTGTTCAGCTCAAAGTTGGGAATCGCCCCGTGCATGCTGTCGCTCAATTCAGTCTCGAGCGGAATGCGGTAGTAGCTGGGCTCGACCGCGGTGATGGTGGACATGTCTCAATCCTCGATTTGGTAGCACCAACCTTAGTTCCTACACGAAATCATCGTCAAGAAATCGATTTTGGTCAGAGCAAATTGATGCCTCGCATGATTTGGTACGAGCAAAATGGCGGTTCGCACGCAGCAACGACACAATGACCCCCTATCCCAACACGACTGATGCGCCCGCCGGCAACGAGACTGCGGGCAGGCGTCTGCGTCGGCAACTGGCCGACATGATTCGGTCCGGTCAGCTGAAGGCGGGGGACCGTCTTCCGACGGAGCGGCAGCTAATGGCCGACTTCGGTGTCGGCCGGTCGGTGGTACGCGAAGCCATTGCGGAACTGGCCAGCCAGGGGCTGCTGAAGACGCGCGCTGGCTTCCGGCCAGTCATCAGTCGGCCGGAGGTGGTGTCTGCACTGGGTTCGCTGGCGCAATTCGTCAACCACCTCACCATGGGCAGCGAGGCAGGACTGAAGAACCTTTTCGAGACGCGCGTCTTCATTGAGGTCGGCCTTGCGCGATGGGCTGCACTGCACGCGCGGCGCGAGGACATCGTCGAACTCAGGGCGGCACTGGCGGCAAACAAGGAGACCATCGGAATTCCCGGTGACTTCGAGCGCAGTGATGCAGCCTTCCATCACGTGCTCTACAAAATCCCGCGCAACGAGATTTACCCAGCCATCCACCGCGCCTACGTGGATTGGCTGTATGACCACTGGGGAGCCATTGAGGCCACGCCCGAACTGGACACGCTCTATCACGGAGGACACGAGGCCATCCTGGCCGCGATTGTTGAGCGAGACCCCGACGCTGCGGAAGACGCTGCGCGTCGTCATCTCGCATTCGCCTGGGAGAAAGTTCGCGTGACCTTCGCCGCGGTCGATTCCGCAGAACGCCAAGTGGGTGGCAAACAGGGCGTGGTGCGACTGGTCAAGGCGGCTTGAATCCGCTACTTCCGCTCAGAGTACTCTTTCGTCAATCGGCAACGGCACAGTACGGCCCAGAACCCGTCGTTCGCCGATAGGAGGGCACTTCGCTTGGAAGCCGACATTCGGAAGGTGTCACAATAAAAGCTCTCGCCTGGAAGCACAGCGATTGGCCAAGAACTCGAGCGTCTGAGCGCTCTGCCATATCGGCAACGCGAAGCGGGTAAACCCTGATTCCGGCATTGCGGACTTTCCGTGCCGTAACATCGCCGCACAATGGAGCCCACAAAAGCATTACCTTCGTTGGCTCTTCCGGATGACGGCGAGCGCCACTCGCCCTTCTCCTTGCTTCAGGTTGTCGAAGCCGAGGACGGAAAGATTTTTCGACGTCTTGTCGAGACCGTTCTTGACTACGCCATCTTCCTGCTAACGCCGGAGGGGCATGTCGCGTCTTGGAATGCCGGCGCGGAGCGCATCAAAGGCTACCAAGCCAACGAAATCATCGGGAAGCACTTTTCGGTGTTCTACCCGCCCGAAGCTCTCGCCCGCGACTGGCCAGCAGAAGAGCTGCGTCGGGCCGTGATGGACGGGCGGCTCGAGGATGAAGGGTGGCGAGTGCGGAAGGATGGCTCCCAGTTCTGGGCCAACGTCATTATCACGCCGGTGCTGAGCCCCAACGGCGCCCTGCTTGGTTTTTCCAAGGTGACGCGCGACTTGACAGAGCGCCGCCGTGCCGAGGAACGCATACGTGACAGCGAACGCACGCTCCGGCTCCTGGTCGATTCGGCGCAGGACTACGCCATCTTCTTGCTGGACCCTCAAGGGAAAATCACGAGCTGGAATTTGGGTGCCGAGCGCATCAAAGGCTACACCGCACAAGAGGCTGTCGGACGTCACTTCTCCATGTTTTACGAGGCGGCCGCGCTTGCTGCTGGCTGGCCGCAAGAAGAACTTCGACGCGCTGCTGCAGATGGTCGCTTCGAGGACGAAGGCTGGCGGCTCAGGAAGGACGGCACGCGCATCTGGGCGAACGTTGTCATCACGGCGCTGCGAGGACAGAAAGGTGAACTGCTTGGCTTCTCAAAAGTCACGCGTGACCTGACGGAACGCAGGGCACACGAAGAGGCTTTGCGCGAAAGGGAGGAGAGCCTACGTCTCCTGGTCGACGGCGTCAGAGACCATGCAATGTTCTTCTTGGACCCGAATGGCCGCGTTCAGTCCTGGAATCTAGGAGCTCAGCGGGTATTTGGATATGCGGCTGAGCAAGTCATTGGTCGAGACGTGTCAATGTTCTATCTGGCTGAGGACCGCCTTGCAGGCAAGGTTGAAGCCGAAATTTCGGCGGCCCTCATCGCTGGGACTACCACCATCGTGGCCACACGGTGCAAAGCGGATGGCTCTGCGTTTTCGGCAGAGATAACGACCACGGCCGTGCTCGACAGCAACAGGAAGTGCAAGGGCTTTGTCCGCATTGTGCGTGATACCACCGCAACCAAGCGCGCGGAAGCTCTCGAGTATGAAAGTAAGAAGATTTCCGAGTTCATTGCTGTGCTCTCTCATGAACTGCGCAATCCCTTGGCCGCCATAAAGAATGCCATGGCCGTCCTGCAGCGGCTCGTGGACAAGCCAAAGGCCACGCGGTTCGTCGACATCGTCGATCGCCAGGTCATTCTCATGGCACGGTTAATTGATGATCTTCTTGATGTCAACCGAGTCACGCGAGGAAAGGTGCGACTTGACCTAGTCGACCTTGACCTCGATGCTCTGGTGAGTCGGGCCGTCGAGTCCGTTAGGTCGGCAGCCGAGGCACATGACCACACTCTGCACGTTCGCCTCGCTGGCCGCAGTACGCGCGTTCGCGGAGATGCCACCAGGCTGACCCAAGTCGTCGTCAATCTTGTGACCAACGCAGTCAAGTACACACCGGACGGAGGGCATATCGAAGTGGCAGTGAACGACGACGCAGAGGTTGCGCGAATTGAAGTTAAGGACAACGGCGTGGGAATGACCGACGTTCTGCTCCATAGAGCCTTTGAGCCTTTCGTCCAAGGAGTCTCACATGCAAACGCCGAAGGTGGGTTGGGCATCGGCCTCGCGCTGGTCAAAGGCTTTGTCGAGCAGCACGGTGGCCACGTGGCGGCAGAGAGCGCCGGCCCCGGGCAGGGCAGCACTTTTACGGTCACGCTACCATTGGCCAAGGCGTCTACGGCGGACCTTCGGCCCAAATGACGGGTGAGCACGTTGGCGAACGACTGAACGTCCGCTTTGGCAATAGCCCGAACTTCGGCTCAGGGCCCGTTGCCGTCATTCCGAACGCTCCAAAGCGGTCGTTCGGCCTAGTGGGTGACTGCGCACTGATACTCTTCGTTTCGCGCGCAGTTTGACGACGCCGGAGAAGAGCCTTCGGTGCGTTAGCCTGCGCGCGGGCAAGCGGGCGGCGGCGGTCATGAGCCTGCTGCACTCAGCGCGCATCAACGGACACGAGCCCTACTGCGACGGGTCCCACGCCGCTACACTCTCGATTTCATGCTTAGCCGCCACATCCATCGCTGCATGACCACGTTCGCTGTGGTCATCTCGCTGCTGTTCTCACAGCTAGCGCTGGCGAGCTACGTCTGTCCTGGCATGACCGACGCCGATGCGATGGCAGAAATGATGGCTGCTGGCGAACCCTGTGAGGGCATGGATTCGGCGCAGCCGGTGCTTTGTCATCAGCATGCTGCCGACATGAAACTGTCGTACGAGCAGGTCAAGTTGGCCACACCATCGCTTCCGGCGGTCATCCAGGTGCTGATCGTCCCGCTTGTCCTCGAGGTGCAGCTGGCAGCGGCCGCTCCGGTCGGCCCGAGCCCGGAGCTCAGACCGCCCCCCGACCCCCTCTTTCTCTCCACGCTCAGACTCCGAGTCTGAAATCTCCGTCGACTGAACGGCGCTGGTGCGGCTTGCCCGCTCACCAGCTGTGTTGCCATTTGTCCTCGGAGTCTCCATGCAACCCCCATTCCTGCGTGCGGCCGCCTTGGCCGCCGCACTGCTGCCCTCTTTGGTGGGCGCGGCGCCCCTCACGCTCGACGCCGCCCTCGACCAAGCCGTCCAGCGCTCCGAGTCGGCTCGCGCAGCGCGAGCCGGCGCCTCGAGCGCATCCGAACTCGCCCACGCGGCGGGCCAGCTTCCGGACCCCACGCTGCGAGCCGGCATCGAAAACCTGCCGGTGACCGGACCGGACCGTTTCAGCACCACACGCGACCCGATGACGATGAAGCGCATCGGCATAAGCCAGGAATGGCTGTCGAGCGAGAAGCGGAATGCTCGCCGAGCGGCGGCCGAAGCGATGGTCGCAAGAGAAAGCATCCAGACGCGCGCCGCGGTTGCCGAAACCCGACTGAACACCGCGCTCGCCTACCTCGACGCCTACTACGCGGGCGAGGCTTTGAAGCTCACAACGCTCGTGGAGCACCACGCTCATGAGGAGTTCGAGGCAGCACGCGCCCGATTGGCTTCGTCCGCCGGAAGCAGCCAGGAAGCGCTCGCCCTCGCCGGTGCGCGTGGTTCGGCCGAAGACGAGTCGGCCGAGGTTCGTCAGCTTCGAAGCGCGGCTCAAGTCACGCTCCAGCGCTGGGTCGGTGTCGACGCCGACGAATTGGCGCCCATAGCCGAGGTTCCGTTGCCGACGGAGCAGGCCTACGTCGCGGCCAATCCAGTCGTCCTCGCAAAGCAGTTCGACATCGATGTGGCCACGCGAGCAGCCGCGGTCGCGGCCTCGGAGCGCAAGCCGAACTGGACCTGGGAGGTTTCATACGGGCAACGCACGGGCTATTCGGACATGGCGACTTTCGGTGTGAGCATCCCGCTTCAGGTCGCTCCGTCCGAGCGCCAGGACCGCGAGACCGCGGCGAAGCTCGCGTTGGCCGACAAAGCCGAGGCAGAGCTTGCAGAAGCCACGCGCGGGGCGACCGCCGAATATCGAGCGCTCGCCAGTGACGCCCAACGCCTGCGCGAACGCATCGAGCGGTATCGCGCCGGCGTCGTGACTCCGGCCCTGCAGCGGACCACCGCAGCTACCGCTGCATATCGGTCGAACCAGGGCCCTTTGCTGACCCTCTTCGAGGCACGGCACGCCGAAGTCGAAGCCAAGCGAAAACTCCTCACGCTTCAACGCGACCTCGCCAAGACGCAAGCACAACTTGCATTCAAACCTCTCGCACAAGGAGCCGACAAATGAAACGCACTCACCTCACCGCGCTTCTCGTTGTCGGCAGCGCCGTCCTCGCTGGTGGCAGCTTCCTGCTGGGACGCCACACCAGCAATGACGGTACCTCCAGAGCTGCCAACAGCGCCGGCACCTCGTCACCCGACGGGCGCAAGGTGCTCTATTGGCACGACCCGATGGTCCCCGGCCCGCGCTTCGACAAGCCAGGCAAATCGCCTTTCATGGACATGCAGCTCGTGCCGGTTTACGCCGACAGCGACCAGAGCGCGTCTGGTGTCAAGGTGAGCCCCTCGGTACAGCAGAACCTGGGCATACGTTACGCCAACGTGCGACGAGCTGAGGCCTCGAGTTCGTTCGATGCCATCGGCACTGTGCAGTTCGACGAGCGGTTGAGCGTGGCCGTACAGACGCGGGTTGCGGGCTACGTCGAGCATTTGGCCGTTCGCGCCCCGATGGAACGCGTGCGCAAAGGTCAAGCCCTGGCGACCATCTTTGCACCGGAATGGCTCGGGCCACAGAGCGAGGTCCTTGCGCTCAAACGGGCCGGTGTCGCGCCCGACCTCATCGCAGCGGCACGCGAGCGGATGCGCGCGATGTCGATTCCGGAAAACCTCATTCGCCGGAGCGAGGAGACGGGGACGGCACAGGCGCGCTTCACCCTGAGCGCACCAGCAAGCGGGGTGGTAGCCGAACTCGGCGTGCGGGAAGGCGTTGCTGTCACGCCCGGCATGACGCTGTTTCGCATCGCCGGGCTTGAAAAGGTCTGGGCCGTGGCCGAGGTGCCGGAAGCTCAGGCGGTGCGCTTGATCCGCGGCCAGAAGGTCAAGGCCGTATTGCAGGCCGACGCCTCTCAGACCTTCGAGGGCGAACTCAGGGAAATATTGCCAGAGGTCAGTTCGAACACACGCACCCTGAAGGCGCGCTTCGAGGTCGACAACAAGGAAGGCAAGCTCACGCCGGGGATGCTGTTGCGCCTGCAAGTGACAGGACCGACGAGCACGCGACTGGTCGTCCCGGCCGAGGCGGTCATTCGCACGGGCAAGCGCGCGGTCGTCATCGTCCGCAACGACGCCGGCGCGTTCGAGCCGCGCGACGTATCGCCAGGCATGGACCTGGGCGATGACATCGAGGTTGTGCAAGGGTTGAAGGAAGGCGACCAGGTGGTCGCCAGCGGTCAGTTCCTCATCGACTCGGAGGCCCGGCTGCGCTCGGTGCTGGGAGGCATGGCCGCGTCTGCCACATCGCCCGTGCCCGCTGCCTCATCGCCGGCTGCCAAGGCATCGGCAACCCACTCAGCCGAAGGCAAAGTCGAGAGCGTCGAACCAGATGGCATCACGATCTCCCACGGCCCGGTTGCGACCCTCAAGTGGCCGGCGATGACAATGGGCTTCTCGAAGCCGGCTCCCGGCGCTTTCGCGGAGGTGAAATCTGGCGACACCGTCCGGTTCGAGTTCAGGGAGGGCGGCCCCATGGGCTATGAACTCCTCTCCGTTCAGCGTGTACAACCGGGCACGAAGCAATGATTGCCGCGCTCATCCGATGGTCGATTGGCAATCGACTCCTGGTGCTCTTTGCCACGCTGTTCCTTGTGGTCGCTGGAATGTGGTCAGCGACTCGCATTCCGGTGGATGCCCTTCCGGATCTGTCGGACGTGCAGGTCATCATCCGGACGCCCTTCTCTGGCAAGGCACCACAGGTGGTCGAGGACCTGGTGACATATCCGCTGACGACCACGATGCTAAGCGTGCCGGGGGCCAAGACCGTCCGCGGCTACTCGTTCTTCGGGGACTCGTTCGTCTACGTGCTCTTCGACGACAAGACGGACCCGTACTGGGCCCGCTCCCGGGTTGTGGAGTACCTCAACCAGGTGCAAGGCAAATTGCCCGCAGGCGCGAATGCGTCACTGGGGCCCGACGCGACGGGCGTCGGATGGGTCTACGAGTACGCGCTGGTGGACCGTTCGGGCAAGCGGGACATCGGGCAGCTGCGCGCGTTGAATGATTGGTTCCTGAAGTTCGAGCTGAAGACCATACCCGACGTGGCCGAAGTCGCGAGCATCGGCGGCATGGTGCGACAGTACCAAGTGGTGCTCGACCCTGACCGCATGCGAGGTCTCGGCGTCACACAAGCGACGGTGGTGTCGGCGCTTCAGAAGGCAAACCAGGCCTCAGGCGGCTCGGTGGTCGAACTCGCGGAGGCGGAGTACATGGTGCGCTCGCGAGGCTACCTGAAATCGCTGGATGACTTTCGCACGATTCCGCTCGCAGTCTCCGGTAGCACCCCGGTGCTCCTGCGCGATGTCGCCACGGTGCAGGTTGGCCCGGAGATGCGACGAGGCATTGCCGAGCTCGACGGCGAAGGGGAAGTCGCAGGAGGGGTGGTGGTGATGCGCTCAGGCAAGAACGCGCGCACCACCATCCAGGCCGTCAAGGAAAAGCTTGAGACGCTCAAATCCAGC
Organism: Variovorax sp. 10N432; assembly: GCF_056394465.1. Classification (NCBI taxonomy): domain Bacteria; kingdom Pseudomonadati; phylum Pseudomonadota; class Betaproteobacteria; order Burkholderiales; family Comamonadaceae; genus Variovorax; species Variovorax sp. 10N432. The sequence continues at coordinate 17,878 of NZ_JBFTHX010000046.1, read as the reverse complement.
CTCCCGCCGGGCGTCGAAATCGTTCCCACCTACGACAGGTCGCTGCTCATCGACCGCGCGGTCGAGAACCTGCGCTACAAGCTGCTGGAAGAGTTCGCGGTCGTTGCGGCAGTGTGCGCCATCTTCCTGTTTCACATGCGCTCTGCCCTCGTGGCGGTCGTTGCACTTCCCATCGGCGTGCTCGCAGCTTTCATCGTCATGCAATGGCAAGGCGTCAACGCCAACATCATGTCGCTTGGCGGCATCGCCATCAGCATCGGCGCCATGGTGGACGGGGCCATCGTCATGGTCGAGAACGTCCACAAGCACCTTGAGGCCTTCGAGACGACGCATGGCCGAAATCCCACACCTGCCGAGCGATGGGAATTGGTCGGCAGAGCATCGACGGAGGTCGGGCCCGCCCTATTCTTCTCGTTGCTCATCATCGCGCTCTCGTTCGTACCGGTGTTCTCGCTCGAAGCACAGGAAGGCCGGCTCTTTTCCCCGCTGGCATTCACAAAGACCTATGCGATGGCAGCGGCGGCGGGCCTTTCCGTGACACTGGTGCCTGTGTTGATGGGATACCTCATCCGCGGACGCATCCCCCACGAGGCGGCGAACCCCGTGAACCGCTTCCTCATGGCAGCGTATCGCCCCGCGCTGGAGGCCGTCCTTCGCTTTCCCAAGGCCACGCTGGTGGTGGCAGGTGTGCTCCTGGCCATCACGCTCGTCCCGGTGATGCGTCTTGGCGGCGAGTTCATGCCACCGCTCGACGAGGGGGACCTGCTGTACATGCCATCGGCCTTCCCCGGGCTCTCCGTATCCAAAGCGTCCGAGCTCCTCCAGCAGACGGACCGGCTCATCAAGACGGTCCCTGAGGTCGAACGCGTCTTCGGGAAGGCGGGTCGCGCCGACACGGCGACCGACCCGGCGCCGCTCGAGATGTTCGAAACCACCATTCAGTTCAAGCCGCGCGCACAGTGGCGCGCCGGCATGACCCCTGACAAGCTTGTCGAAGAGTTGGACCGCGTCGTGAAGGTACCGGGTCTCACCAATGTCTGGGTTCCGCCCATCCGCAACCGCATCGACATGTTGGCGACCGGGATCAAGAGCCCTGTCGGCATCAAGGTGTCCGGGACCGACTTGGCCACTATCGACAGGCTCACGACACAGATTGAAGCCGCAGTCAGGAGCGTGTCGGGAGTCTCTTCGGCCCTGGCGGAGCGGCTGACAGGCGGACGATACATCGACGTCGACGTGGACAGACTCGCGGCAGCTCGCCATGGCCTTTCAGTGGCCGACGTCCAGGCCATCGTTTCGACAGCCATCGGCGGCGACAACGTGGGCGAGGTCATTCAGGGCCGGGAGCGCTATCCCATCAACGTGCGCTACCCGCGAGAGGTTCGTGACTCCTTGCAGCGTCTGCGGGAACTCCCCTTCGCGACCGAACGGGGAGCGCAGCTTCTGCTTCAGGATGTCGCGAAGGTCACCATCGAGGAAGGACCACCGATGCTGCGCAGCGAGAACGCGCGCCTCTCCGGTTGGGTCTATGTGGACGTGCGAGGCCGAGACCTCAGGTCTGTTGTCAACGACATGCAGTTTGCGGTCGCGCAGTCGGTGACGATGCCTACGGGGTACGCTGTGTCTTGGTCCGGGCAGTTCGAGTATCTTGAGCGAGCCACGCAAAGGCTCAAGCTGGTAGTTCCCGCTACCTTGGCGGTCATCTTCGTGCTGCTGTACCTACTGTTCAAATCGCTTAGGGAGGCTGCTTTGGTGATGGCTGCCGTTCCCTTCTCGCTCATCGGCGGGTTCTGGCTGGTCTGGGCACTGGGTCACTCCGTTTCTGTGGCTACAGCGGTCGGATTCATCGCGCTTGCCGGCCTAGCCGCGGAATTCGGCGTCGTGATGCTCATCTACCTCAAGAATGCGCTCGCGCGACGCATCGTAGCCGGGGCCCCGATGAACGACGAGACTTTGCTCGCAGCCATCCGAGAGGGAGCGGTGCAACGCGTTCGCCCGAAGGCAATGACAGTGGCGGTGGTCATGGCAGGCTTGCTGCCCATCATGTGGGGAAGCGGAACCGGCTCGGAGGTAATGACTCGAATAGCTGCGCCGATGGTCGGCGGTATGGTGACAGCCCCTTTGCTGAGCATGCTCGTCATGCCGGCGGCCTGGTATCTGGTGCACCGCAGCCGACCCAAGCGACGCCTTGAGGGAATCGTTGTTCCAGCAGCAAAGGCTGCTTGAATCGCCTGCGCCTGAACCAACATCAAACTCCTCAAAGGGTACATTCATGAACAGACGCTCACTTCTCGGCGCTATCGCAGCGCTCCCGCTGCTGCGGACGCTCCCCGCACGGGCCGCAGCCTCAAAGGTCCATGTCTACAAAAATCCCGGTTGCGAATGCTGTACCGCGTGGGTCGAACATCTGAAAGCAGCTGGATTTTCTGTTGACGTCTCCGAGACAGACGACACGTCAGCCGTGCGGAAGCGTCTCGGCATGCCGGAACGCCTCGCCAGCTGCCACACTGGCATCGTCGAAGGCTATGCGATTGAGGGGCATGTGCCCGCAGCCGACATCAAGCGGCTGCTGGCCGCCAAACCGCAGGCTATCGGCCTCGCCGTGCCCGGGATGCCCGTTGGGTCGCCCGGTATGGAGTACGGAGAGCGCAAGGACCCGTACAAGGTTCTTCTGGTCGACCCCAAAGGTCGCGAGACGGTGTTCGCGAACTATCCCGCCCACCAGGCATCGTCAAAGTCATGATGAACCGCATAGCCATCATCGCCGCGCTCTTGCTCATGGCGTGCGCCAGTACGCAGTCACAGACAGCAAAAGGCCCGACTTCCGCCCCTGAAAAGGCTTGGAGCATTGGCACTCGTCCCGCGATGGCCCTCACGGTGGGCGAAGTGGAAAGGGTCGACAAGGAGCACAGCGAGGTCGTCATCAATCACGGCGACCTGCCCAACCTCGGGATGGAAGCGATGACGATGGGTTTCGCCGTGGCCGACAAACGGATGCTGGACAGATTGAAGCCTGGCGACAGGGTGCGATTCAACGCTGAAATCAAGAACGGCGAAGCGACAGTGACGTACATCGAGTCTGTGCGCTGAGTACCATTGCTCTCTTCTTGGCTCGAGGCGTCCGGCACTTGCTCTTGACCCCCCGCAGCGCAGCCCCCTCCAGTTGACGTCCTCCCGGTCGTCAGTCGTTTAGCTTGGCCGTTCGCAACCGAAGGGAGTTGGCGATGACGCTCACCGAGGACAGCGCCATGGCGGCAGCAGCCACAACTGGTGAGAGCAAGATGCCAAAGAATGGATAGAGCACCCCGGCCGCAACGGGGATGCCGAGCACGTTGTAGCCGAAGGCGAACCAGAGGTTCAGGCGGATGTTGCCCATAGTCGCCTTCGACAACTGGCGCGCCTTGACGATACCCATAAGGTCACCGTGCAGCAGCGTTACGCCTGAACTTTCCATTGCGACATCGGTTCCCGTGCCCATGGCGATGCCGACGTCTGCCGCGGCAAGTGCCGGTGCGTCGTTGACGCCGTCTCCCGCCATGGCAACGACCCGGCCTTCGGTCTTCAATCGCTGCACTACTGACGCCTTGTCTTCAGGAAGGACCTCTGCGACGACCTCGTCGATGCCCAGTTCCCGACCGACCGCCTGCGCAGTGGTCTTCCCGTCGCCGGTGAGCATCACCACACGGATGTTTGCCTTTCGCAATGCGGCGATGGCTTGGGCCGTGCTTGCCTTGATGGGATCCGCGATGCCGACGAATCCGGCCAGGCGACCATCGATGCCGACGAATATGACAGTGGCCGCCTTGGCACTGACGGCCTCGGCAGCCGTGATGAGCGTGGCGACTTCGATGCCGTTCTCCGCCAGGAACTTCGCGCCGCCGCAGACGACACGGACGCCGTCCACGACACCGAGCACACCCTTTCCAACGGGCGAATCGAAGTCGGTCACAGGCGAGAGCGAGAGCTTCCGTTCCAGCGCGTCCGCGACGATGGCGGCAGCCAGGGGATGTTCGCTGGCTCGCTCCACGCTGGCCAGCTTCTGAAGAACGTTGCCCGCGTCGAAGCCTTCGACCGGTTGCACGGTCACGACCTTGGGGCGACCTTCGGTCAGAGTGCCCGTCTTGTCGACCACCAGCGTGTCGACCCTTTCCATTCGTTCCAGCGCTTCAGCATCCCGAATGAGCACGCCACTCTGCGCACCGCGCCCGACCCCCACCATGATTGACATCGGCGTTGCGAGGCCCAGGGCACAGGGACACGCGATGATGAGTACAGCGACCGCGGCGATGAGCGCATATGAGAAGGCTGGACTGGCTCCCCACACGAACCAAGCGACGAAAGCGAGCACTGCTATGGCAATGACGACCGGAACGAACCATCCTGCAACCTGGTCCGCCATGCGTTGAATCGGCGCGCGGCTGCGCTGAGCGGCGGCCACCATGTGGACAATCTGCGAGAGCAGGGTATCGGCGCCGACCTTTTCGGCCCGCATCACGAAGCCGCCGGTCTGATTGAGCGTTCCTGCGGTCACCTTGGAGCCAGGCGCCTTGGCCACCGGCATCGGCTCGCCGGTGACCATCGACTCGTCGACGGTACCCTTGCCGTCGGTGAGTTCGCCATCGACCGGCACCTTTTCGCCGGGTCGCACGCGCAGCAACTCACCGACCTGCACGGTTTCCAAGGGGACCCGCTCGTCGGTGCCATCGGCCGTCACGCGAAGCGCCTCCTTTGGCGCCAGGTCAAGCAGTGCGCGTATCGCGCCCGATGTCTTCTCCCTGGCCCTCAGTTCCAGCACCTGGCCAAGGAGCACCAGCACGGTGATGACCGCGGCGGCCTCAAAGTAGATGGCCACGGCACCGCCGGGCCCCCTGAACTCGGCCGGAAAGACCTGCGGCATCACCGTCCCGACGATGCTGTAGACCCAGGCCACACCGGTTCCCAATGCGATGAGGCTGAACATGTTCAAGCTACGGTTCTTGACGGACGCCCAAGCGCGGACAAAGAACGGCCAGCCCGCCCATAGCACCACCGGGGTCCCGAACAAAAGCTGAATCCAGTTCGAGGTCTGCTGCCCGATGAGGTGATGGATGTCCATAAGGTGCGCGCCCATCTCCAGCGCGAAGACCGGAATGGTCAGCGCGAGGCCGACCCAGAAGCGTCGGGTCATATCGCGCAACTCGGGGCTCTCGCCGGATTGCGTCGTGGCCACCACGGGCTCGAGCGCCATGCCACAGATGGGGCAGTTTCCCGGGCCCCTCTGCCGCACCTGCGGGTGCATGGGACAGGTGTACTCGATGTCCTTTGAGCCCGCCCTCGGCGTGCTCGTCGGAGGGGACTGCGCATGGCCGGTGTGCGCGCCGTGGCCATGAGGGTCGGGATGGGCCATGTGGTCGTGCATCTCGGCCGTGTCCAGCTTGGACGAGGTGTCGGACGTCATTGGCATCTTCTTTCCAGCATTGGTGATGGCCCAGTCTCCACCCTCCCATGATAGGAAGGTCAAGACGGCATAGGTTTCGTTTGCCTTAGGTCTGAGGCTGGGCAACCACGAGGAAAGCGATCCACCCGAGGGTCGCCAATAGAAAGGCCCAGCAAGCCCAGAACAACGCACGGTCCCACCACTGCGGTTCGCGACCCCCAGCCTCGAGCCGATACTTGAGCGTCATCCCCGCGCCATGGAGGAGCACACCGGCACCCAGCAGCGTCAGTGCGTGCCGCTGTATTGTCAAGGGCGCAAGCAACCCTAGTCCCACTCCGAGGACGACGGCACCGACCCCTGATAACAGCTCGGCGCTCTTGACGCGAGCCGTCCCACTAAGCATGTCGATGGCGACCGCCGCCCCAGGCGGGAATGAAGCGAGGCGTCACTTGTGCGTAGGCGCGCCAAGCTTCTCCGAACTCGCGCTCTGAATCATCTTCCTCGGAAACGGCGAGCCGGACGTACATGAAAACCAGCACCGGGAACATCGCCAGAGTCAGCATCGTCGGCCACTGAAGTAGGAATCCGAGCATGATGAGTACGAACGCGACGTATTGCGGATGCCGAATGCTGCGATACGGGCCGGCTGTGGCCACCTCATGGCGCCGCTGCGCGTGATACAGCACTTGCCATGCCTTTGACAACAGCATGAAGCCAACAAAGATGGCAATGAAGCTCAGGATGTGCAGTACGCCCGCGTGTGGATTTCCGTGCTGGCCCGTAAACAACCACCACAGGTGCCCGGCGTCGTGCCCGAACAGGTTGACGCCCGGAAACTTGGCACCGAGCCAGCCGGACAGCAGGAATATCGTGAGAGGGAAGCCATACATCTCTGCGAACAGGGCCACGATAAACGCCGAGTAGGCGCCAAAACTCCTCCAGTCCCGCAGCGTAGACGGTTTGAAGAAGCTGTATGCGAACCCGATGAAGACGGCGGAGTTCAGGAGCACCAGGCTCCACAAGCCGTAGTCATTGCTCGCGCTGTTCATGGTCGCCTCCCGACGGGTTGTGCCCGGAGTGCTTTCCTCCGTGATGGTGCCCGTGGTGCATGAAAACATGCATCAGCGGACAAGCGAGGATGAAAAGAAATGGAAGCCATCCAAGCAGGTGCGCCCGGTGTTCGGTGACAAGGAAGAACCCGCCGACAAGGGCGACGACAAGCAAGCCGATTCCACCGGGTGAGCGCCAGAAAGGTGGCTCATGGTCGTTCGTGTCCATCTCAATGCTCCCCAACAATTTGTGCCTGCTACCTGGCCGCGGGAGGCGTTGCCGCCTCGCGGTCCACCATCATCTGCATCATCATTTGCATCATGGCCATGTGCTGCATCATGTCTTTCTGCATGCCGCCGGGCATCGAGGACATGCCCCCGCCCTGCATCGGCATGCCGCCGCCCATCTGCCCCATCATCGCCATGCCATCCTGCATGACCTTCATGTGGTCCTTCATCAGCGCGGCACGCTCTGCGGGCGTCTTGGCGGCCATCATCTTCTGATGCATCTCCTGCATCGTCTTCATTTGCTGGTCGAACTTGGCCGGGTCGAGCTTTGGTGCGGCTTCAGCCGCCGGGTGATGCGTCTCGTGCTCTTCGGCCTGTTTGGCCCCCGAGCCGGGAAGCGAGGAGCAGCCGGCAAGCGTGACCGCTGCGGCCGCAGCCAAGATACATATGCGCTTCATGGTTCTTCACTTTGTGCCTTGGGTGCTCGGGACAGCACTCCACGGCTCCACAATGCTCCCAAGGTCCGCCTTCGCTCTTGATGCAAATCAAGGCAGGTGCGCGAGCGCCGGCTGACTTCCATAAACCCATGAGGTCTTACGCGCTGCCCTTGGCTATCCGCAGCAGCAGCCGCTTCGCTTCGTCGCCGCAGAGGTGGGCGAGGTGCCGTCGACGACCGACGGGCTGTAGCCAGCGTCCCGGATGGCGTCGCTCAACTTCTGAGCGGTTGCAGCCGCCGGCTCGATTTGAACTCGGTGTGCGGGTAGGTCTATTTGGATTCTCGCGCCATCGTCGACGCTGGCTACCGCCTTGCTGATGGTGCTCACGCAGTGACCACAGGTCATGTCGCTAACTTCAAAGGTAATCATTGCTTTGCTCTCCAGGGTGGTTTCGATAAGACAAATGTCAACCCTCCCATGATGGCAAGGTAAAGTCGCCAAGCAGTACCCCTAGTGAGTCAAACTTTTTCTGAGATTGGTTGACCTTCCCATGGGGGCAAGCTCTAGAGCTCGCCGTTACGCCCTTCGAAGGTTCCGCCTTCATGCTGTCGCCCGTGAAGTCCCCCTCCGAGCTTCGTCTCGAAGCGACAAGAGGGGCCCCACGAACCATCTGACCCAGACAGGCCTCTCTGAGAGGATAGGGCTCGTTCGTCCTCCGCACGGGCAACGGTTGGCCAGGCTCTGCCTAGGCCCGCGATCAGATGCATCGAACATGAAAAACCACATCAAGATTTTGCCAGGCGCCTTGTCGCTCGGCGTCCCGCTATGGACGGCCGCGCAGACCACGCGGATCGAGCCGGCAGTCGCTAGTTCACCTGCGCAGGCAAGCGCAGCAGCATCCGTGAGCATGTGCGCCACGTCTGAGATGAGCGCGAGGCTCCCAACCCACGAGCGGGGTGACAAACAAGACGGCTCAAAATTCTAGATAGCGGAAAGTCCCATCACCGGGCTCGCGACCGCTTTGCTCTGAAGGCTCATGCTCGACGCTCCTCAATCCAAAATGTTGCATGGCCGAAGCGATCTGAGGCCAGTGCCAGTGCATCGAGTACCTTGCGTCTGTTCTGCGGCGTGTCCGGCAGCCATACGTTCGGTGTAACGACAGTCCCATGAATAGGTCTGACGACATCGTCGCCGTTCGCCAGCCTGATTTCGTACGGCACACGAAACGACCAGTGGTCCTCGACAGGCCGACCTTTCGACGTTAATTCAGAGTACGGCTGTTTCGCACCATGCGATCCGTTGTTGACCCGAGGGGGGGCGCGTCTGTCTTCTTTGCAGAAATACAGCCCCGTAAAGTGTGGGATCGAGCGTTCGGGGAAGCCCGGCAAGTGGAGGGCGCGCTCATGGACTGACCATTCATCGTTCAGGACGTACCCCTGCGCCTCAACGGCATCGATGAAGGCATTGCGGTTGAAGACACGCATCGGGGCAAAACAGCCCCCTCCTAAGTTCTGCGTGGTGATGAAGCCTTCACCGTCAATAAGCGGCAGCTTGTTGAAGAGAAGCCGCGAGGGTCCGTGCGCCATTCGCTTGATGAGACTGGCCGGTCCAACGTCCTCGAGATACTGAAGGGTCCCAGTGCACATCAATAGGTCAGCACAGACCCGGGACAGGCTTTCGTTCAAGTTTGGAGAGAACTCGAGCGCAGCTGCTTTGCGCACAGCGGCCAGCGTTCTGCCCATCGCAACGACCGATGGAACCTCGACTATGTTCCAGCTCAGCGTCTCCGGCATATCGATGAATGGAAGGTAGCGGTAGTAGTGCACGCCCACAGACCCCCCGACGTCCAAGATGCTCTGAGCACCATCTCGGAACGCGGCCGAGAGCCACCACATCACGGGATAGTCGGAAGCGAAGACTCTTCGAGTCCGAGCCTCGACGTGTTCCTTGTGAATTGCATTTGTATTGAACTCCGAGCTCACCGGTAACCAGCGTCGTGCACTGTCGAAACTGTCAAAGATCCCAAAATGCAAGCCGGTTCCGCGCTCTGAAAGAAAATGTTTTCGCCCCCAATGCATGAGGGCCGGTCGCGCTAGGGGCCCATCCAGGAAGTCGCGGATCATCTGTGCTGTACTCGCATTTCTCATCGGTCTCTTCTCCACCACCGTACCAACAAAGATCTCTTCTTATGAAAGCAGCATCCGCCGTCGCCTTGGCGGCGGATGCAGAGGACTAACGCAGAGCCTCCAGCCTAGTGACCGTGAACTTGCCGTCGATCTTCTCGGCCCGGAACTCCACCTTGTCTCCGACTTGGACCTTGTCCAGGACCGTGTCGTCCTTCACCTGAAACACCATGGTCATCCCAGGCATGTCTAGATTCTTCAGGGGCCCGTGCTTGATCGTGAGCTTCTTGGCATCCTTGTCCACCTTGCGGACCTCGCCTTGCGTGAGTTCGGACGCGTCGGAGGCGCTTGCGTTTGGGATCGCCGTCGATGTTCCGCTTGGCTGCCCAGTCGCCAGACTTGGGAGTGCCAACACGGAAATGAGGAGGCCTATAGCAATTGAAGTTTTGAGCATGAGAGTTTCCTTGAGGTGTGTTGAGGGCGCCGGGGCGCCGCGAGCCAATCGTGAGCTGTGCCTAGTGTTGCTTCGTGGAACTGTTAGTCTTGTCTACCATCACGCTGCCCTTCATTCCTGCGTCGTAGTGGCCGGGCTGAAGGCAGGCAAAGTCCACCTTCCCTGCCTTGGTGAACTGCCAAACGATCTCGCCGGTCTTGCCCGGGGCCAGGGTCACCATACCCGGGTCGGCGTGCTCCATCTCTGGGTTCTTCTTCATCGCTTCGTAGTGCTCCTTCAGCTCCTTCTCTGTGCCGAGAACCAGCTCATGCTTGAGATGTCCTGAGTTGCTGACGACGAAGCGAACGGTCTCGCCTTGCTTGACGGCCAGAGTCGATGGGTTGAACCGCATGCTGTCCGTCATGTCGACCTTTACGATGCGATCAGCTTTGGTGGCATCCCCGGACTTGCCGAAGGCGTCGGCGGCGTTGTGGCCATGGCCGCCGGCGTGGTTGCCGGAGGCGGCCGCAATAGCGGTGAACGTAGTCGCGAGGGCCGCAAGCAACGTGTTGCGATGGTGGGTGTTCATAGGATTTTCCCTTGGTTGATCTGAGGAATGGTCAGTGGCCGGCGTGGCCACCACCAGCTGGTTTTCGAACTTGAACTTCAATGTTTTTGGCGGGCATATGCTGCGCCCGCATGGAACTGGCGCCTGCATTGCTGGCGCGGGCTGGTGCCGGCGGCTCACCGGCGAACTCATAGGCGATCGTCCGCTGCGGGTGTTTGAACCAGCCAGGATTTGAGTAGTCACCGGGCTTTTGGCCCTTGCGAACTTTGACAACGCTGAACATACCGCCCATTTCCACCGAGCCGAACGGGCCTTCGCCGGTCATCATTCGAGCGGTGTTGTCGGGAATGGGCATTTCCATCTCGCCCATGTCGGCCATGCCGCGCTCCCCCATGACCATGTAATCAGGGACCAGCTTCGTGATCTTCTTGACCACATCTTTGTGGTCAACACCAATCATGGTGGGCACGTCGTGGCCCATCGCGTTCATCGTGTGATGGCTCTTGTGGCAATGGAACGCCCAGTCACCTTCCTCGTCTGCCAAGAATTCGATTTGCCGCATCTGGCCAACCGCGACATCGGTGGTGACTTCGGGCCAGCGAGTGCTCTTTGGCGTCGGTCCGCCGTCGGTGCCCGTGACCATGAACTCATGCCCATGCAGGTGCATCGGGTGGTTGGTCATCGTGAGGTTGCCGAATCGAATGCGGACCTTGTCGTTCTGGCGCACGTTCAGCGAATCAATGCCAGGAAAGATGCGGCTGTTCCACGACCAAAGATTGAAGTCGAGCATGGTCATGACCTTGGGCGTCGCGCTGCCGGGTTCAATGTCGTAGGCATTGAGCAGGAAGACGAAGTCGCGGTCGACTTCTTCGATGAGCGGGTGCCGCTCCCTCGGGTGAGTCACCCAGAATCCCATCATCCCCATCGCCATCTGGACCATCTCGTCGGCATGAGGGTGGTACATGAACGTCCCCGGCCTTCTCGCCACGAACTCATAGACGAAGGTCTTCTCAGGTTGAATGCCCGGCTGGGTTAGGCCGGTGACGCCATCCATTCCGTTGGGCAGGCGCTGGCCATGCCAATGAACGCTGGTGTGTTCCGGAAGCTTGTTGGTGACGAAGATACGCACCCGGTCACCCTCGACCACCTCGATAGTCGGCCCTGGAGACTGGCCGTTATAGCCCCAAAGGTGTGCTTTGAAGCCCGGCGCCATCTCGCGAACGACGGGCTCGGCCACGAGGTGAAACTCCTTCACACCGCCGTTCATGCGCCAAGGAAGTGACCAACCGTTAAGCGTCACCACAGGATTGAAGGGTCGCCCCGTCGACGGCGCGAGCGGCGGCATGGTGTCAGGCTTGGTTTGCAGCACTGGCTCTGGCAACGCTGCCATGGCAACCTTGCTGACCGAGGCGGCGGCCAGGGCACCCGTGATAGCGCCTGCTCCGCCTAGAAAGTTTCGTCTGTTCTTCATCTGCAGTGGATCGAGTAAGGAGTTCAGTGAGCGGCGGCCGCGTCCGAGGTCGAGGCGGGGCTGGAAGAAGAAAAAGAGGTCATGCCTGCCATGGGCCTACCAATGACCGCAGCCTTCAGAGATGCATCGGCGAGCCAGAACTGCTGCTGGGCATTGATGGCACTTGTCACGCTGGCTATCTGGTCCCGAGCCTCCGCGAGAAGCTCGAAAACCCCGATGAGCATTCCGTTGTATCGAAGGACGTTTTCTTCAGCCATCGTCTGCCTCAACGGGACAATTTCGTCGCGGTAGTGGCGCGCGATGTCGTACGCCGTTCGATAGGCCGAATAGTTTTCCCGCAGCTGCGAGGTGGCACCGCGCACCGCTGCGTCGTACCGGTTGGCGGCGGCGAGGGCTTGAGCGTTCAGCGCGTCTCGGCGCGCAGTTCCCCAGTCGAACAGCGGCAGCTGAATGTCGAATTCCCAGCCACGCCGTGTAGCGCTACCGCCGCCGGCGTTGTCGAATACCGTGTCGTGCCGATACCCTGCCTCCACGTCGATGAAGGTTGAGAGCAGGTTGATGCCCTGCGACTTGCCAGCAACCTCCAATTGGGCCTTGGCTTGTTGAATGTCCAGCCGCTGCTCCCCGGCGGCAGACGCGACCTGACTAGCATCGCGAGGAGCCCTGGGGAGATCGGGAAGGCGCTCGGGAAGCTTCAGGTGGACAGCTTGAACATCGGTCAGGCCCAGTGCCCTCGTGAGTTCTTCCCGTGCAGCGGTCGTGGCATGGCGCGCCGAAGCCAATTGGGTGGTCGCATCCGCATAAAAGACCTGCTGACGCGCTCGCTGCAGCTTGCTGAAGTTTCCGACCGCTTGCATCCGTCGTGCAAGCTCGGCACTGGCTTCAGCAGATTCCTTCACCTGCTCCGCATACTTGAGAGACTGCTGAGCCGCCACCGCTCGGACCCAGACTTGGCGCACCTGAGTGACCTGGTCAACGACCGCGCCGGTCAGCTGTACTTGAGCCTGGGCGACCAGACTCTCGGCAATGGATACGCGCTTCGGTAGAAGCAGCAAATCCACCAATCCAAACGATAGCAGGCGACCGATTTCGAGTTCATCACCCAGACGAAATCTCTCGAACGTGAAGACCGGGTTGGGAATGCGGCCCGCTTGGTTGGCCGCAGCGAGATCGACCCAGTTCTGCGCGATCAAAGCTTGCACCGTGGGGCTATTTGCCAGTGCGAGGCGCACCGCATCGTCCTGGGACAAGGGCTTGCTCAGCAATTCTTGCGCGAGGCCTGCCCGGGCCTTTTGCTGCTCGTCGGTACGACTGAGCTCCAGATTCCCGTCGGTGAATTGAGAAGCGGAAGTGTTGGTCGATTTCAGCGCGTCATCGATTCCGAGCGATGCACAGCCGGCGAGGAAAACCGCCCCGACCAAAGCCGAAAGAACGCGGACTGCGCGCCTCATGGCTTTTCCTTAGCAGGCGCCGCTGGAGGCATGGGTGCGGAGTGAGCCTCGTGAGCGTCCGATGGCGAACGCTCACCGTCAGTCTCTCCGGACGCTTCTTTGGCGTAGGCCTGCCAGCCACCTCTTTGGTGGACCGTTTCGTTTGCCTGGCGCCACGGGACACTAGAGCCAGCCGCGAAGGGCTTGTAGCCCTCCATCGCCGACTGGAAGGTGAGTGCGGGGGCCGCCGCGTCTTTCGCTTTGGCCTCGTCGCCCGACTGAGCGGCCGCTGCCAACGCCACAAGAACCGGCAACGCTGCCAGCCACCGGGCTGGCGAAAAATTGAACATGGAATCCTCGCGTGTTCATGAACGAAGTGCCATCAGCGGCCGGCGGCCGTGCGACAACAAGCGGAACATGCGCGTCCACCCATCAGCAACAGAAGTTCGCTGACGGATCAGACGCGGTCAGACGCGAGGAGGTTTTTGGGGAACAGGGGGCGAGATGCTTGACACCGGATGGAACGGCTCCAGCAGGTCCGCCTGCGGGAGCCCCTTCCAAAGAATCGGTTCCAGCGTTGGAGCCATGCCGACGGCGTGACACGCCGCGCAGTTGCCACACGTGTGCGACGCGCTTTGATCGTCTTGGTCGTGCTGATGGGGAGCCTGATCGCTCGCTTCATGTTCGTGCGCAGCTGGCGACGCAGCATGGTCGTGACTGGCGTGCTCATGCACCAGCCCCGCCTCGAGTTCCGTTCCCGACGGCGCGCAAAAGGCCATAGCTGCCGCCGCGTAGCCCTGAAAGGGTACGGCGAGCATCAAGAGCCAGAGCAGGATTGCGCGCAGGCGAACCATCCAGAAAATTCTATACATTGCCCGCAAAACTGCAGGAAAGACTGAGTTTGAACCTTCCTATGGGGGGAAGGTCAAGAGAAAGATCCTGCGCCGTTGGGCCGGAGTCGCTGCTGTTCACCGAAGCGGTTGGAGCAGCCCCATGGCGTCGCGCGGCCCAACTGCTGGAGTGTCGCCCGCACACATCCAACTCAGCCCCTATTGGCAGGCCGATGGGGGATAGGCCTGTTGACAAATCGCCCGCATGATTTTGCCCACATGCTTGCAGGCGCGCAGAGGTTGCCAGTTCCAGGCACTGCGTTGGCAAAGGCCAGGCAACCTCTTACAATTTCCGCGATGGCCTGTTTCCGCGCCTTTCTGCTGTGGTTTGTGGTGCTTGCGGTGCCCTTTCAGGGCTACGCGGCGGCAGCCATGACGTTTTGCGCACCTGAGCCGGCGCACGCGAACTCGGGCGCCGTCCACGACCACAGTGGGCACGATCACCGCGCACAAGGCGCTGAGCATCATCATGCAAAGATGGCCAGCGGTGACAGCGCGGACCACCATGTTGCCCGGGGCTCGCCCGACGATCCGTCGGACACGCCTCCCCACAAATGCGGCAATTGCGCCGCGTGTCATTCGGTCGGAATGATGCCGACTCTTGGCACGGCCATTCTTCGCGGTCTGCCTCAGGCCGATTTCGCCGAGCCTCTACGCGCTTTGGCGACCGTGTCACCTAGCGTTCCCCACAAACCACCTCGCGTCTGACCGCGTCCGAACCGTCAGCGATCTTCAGTTGCTGACGCGTCGACGCACATGTACCGCTCGTGTCGTCACGCCTTGCCCGGGCTTGACGACGGCACGCCGTTCATGAATTTCGCGAGGTCACCATGCTCACTTTCTTGCCAGCCCGTCCGTTGGCTGCCTTGGCACCGGGCGCTCGGCTCGGCTCTGCGCTGCCCCCTCGATGCCGCCGCCGAAGCTGCGTCCGCGTCTTCCCTGCGATCGGCGATGGAAGGCCTCGGGCCCTGAGCCGACGAAGTCCCGAGGAGAAACCACAAAGCGGCTGCCACAGCACATGTCGATCACACGCGCCGTACGGGTTCTGAAGACTAGGAGGCAAGGATGACGATGCTCAATTGGGCCAGACGGTTGCAGCAGCTGAAGAATGTCCCGGTGCTTCGCTCGACAATGCTCCGGTTGAAAGCCGAAGAGTTCCTCACGCCGGAAGGATTCTGCAACTATTTTGGCGTCTTCGAGAGTTTCGACGCCGCCCGTGCCTGGCTGCCCCTCAATAAAGGATTCGATCACGCGGCATTGGCTCGAGGCTACGATGAGCATGTCCATCACGTGTTTGCCTATGACTATCCCGTCATGTGGTGGCTTCAGCACGCTTTTGGCGATGGCTCCAGAACGCTGCTGGACATCGGTGGCTCCTTTGGCGTGCACTACTATGCCTATCGGCGCTATATCGAATTGCCGGATGACCTGATCTGGGAGGTGGCCGAGCTGCCGGCAATGATCTCCATCGGCAAGGAGTTCGCCGCTCAGAAGAAAACCGCGCTTCGTTTCACTGGCGACCTTCAGGAGGCCGGAAGGCAAGCCAGCATCTGGCTTTCCTGTGGCACCCTCCAGTACATGGACGAAGGGCGAATAGGTCGCATGCTCGGCATCTCCGCGGCGCAACCGACTCACATCCTTCTAAACAAACTTCCGATTTGTGAAGGAAGCGACTTCGTCACGGCTCAGAACATCGGCTATGGCTGCTACTCGCCGGTGCAGGTCTACAACCGCGCTAGCTTCATCAGAGAGGTCGAGGACCTTGGCTACACGCTGAGGGACGAATGGAAGGTTCATGAGAGAAACATGTGGATTCCAGGACACCCGGAGTGCACCATACAGGCCTTCTCAGGGTTCTATTTTTCGCTGGCAGGTTAGTTTCTCTCGTTGCATAGAAAACAAGATGCTTGAAAAGATAGTGCCGTCTTCGATGCGCCAGTCGCGTATCGGCAAGAATGCCTGAACAATCGCGAAGAGCACTTGTTCTTGGGGTCCTACAAAACCTTCGACGCTGCAATCGCCGCACTCCCGAAGTCCAAGCCGATTGGATTTGACAACCTTGAGGAGGCCAAATGCCTCTTCACTTCACAGATACTTTTCTATGGCTACCCGGCGCTCTTCTGGCTAGGACGGTCATTCGATGATGGGCTGCGAAGCGTGTTCGACCTCGGTGGCCATGCCGCCATCAAGTACCACGCGCGACAGTCCCAAGCAGCAAATCGTTGCCGACCTTGCTCGATCGGGCCGTCTCGCTGCGACCTGACCTTGTTCATTCAGACGTGATTGCAAAACGGGTTCTGCAGACTGTCCTAGGTTTCTTTCTGCATCAGCAAAGATACATACTGCCACGAGGTCGAACGACCGCTGCTGGCTGCGGATTCAACCGGTCGATGCAACGATTTGGCTGAACATCTCAGCCGGTGTGTGGAAGTCGGGGGTCTTCCGTGGTCGCTCGTTCAATTGTCTTGCAACGGCATTCAGCTTGGCCTGTGAATGGCTCGAGAGATCGATCCCTTTAGGGAAGTACTGCCTGAGCAAGCCGTTCGTGTTCTCGTTGGTTCCGCGGTGCCAACGCTGGCGCGGGGATGCCGTACGCCCGGCGAACCCAGTTCGACGCCGCCAGCGAGGCCCGGAAACTGCGCGCGCCGGTTCCTAGGGCCTGCAGCATTTCTTGAACTTTCGGCCTGAACCGCAGTAGCAGGGTGCGTTCACGCCGGGCAGTTTGTCCGGTGGTGTTACTGCCCAGGAGCTATCGAAGATTCGAGGGGCGAGCATGCTGGGGCGATAGCTGCTCGAAGCAGAATCGCCGAGGGTGGACAAGATCTGGTGCTCTTCCATCATGGCCAGGGTCTCAGCTTTCTCTGCCTCGGACAGATTCGGGTTGCCCTCCGCAACCATTACGGTTTCGGAACTTCCAGGCGAGCCCTTTGTGTCTGCGCCCAGAACGACAATCTCCGCATAGGTGGGGAATTTCACTTGCGCCGCGCGCGCATAGAGCTCCATGCAAGCCTTCCGCTCCGCACGATAGCCGTCGTAGGTGACGTGCGCGTCGATCCATGGGAAGAGCAGGAAGATGTAGATCCGCTCTGGATGCGTCAAGGAAGCAACAACACGAGCACTACGAGCTTGGCCGGGCACCGTGTTGAACTTCTCAATGAGCATGTGGCCCAGCGCCGCCCTAGATGCCCGGTTCTCTGAGGCCATCGTTCGAACAGCGCGCTCATGAGTAGCCAGCGACTCAGTGCTCACCTCGCTGCCAACGTCGGCGGAGAGGACGGCTTCGGAGAGGTCGTTGGTGATTCGCTTCCAGGCCATCGCAGCTTTTCGCTGGCCTTCGAAGAGCGCATAGATCCTGGAGTTTCGAAGGGCTGACCACATGCCTTCCTCGAGAGTGAGAAGGCAGTCGTCGACGTCGGCTGGAATCGGCCGGTAGGGACGATAAGCACCAAAGCCGTTGGGTTGCAGGTTGCTGAAGTACACGGCGAGAAAGTCTTCCTCGCCGTAGATCACCGACAGATGTTCCTTCCGGATCGCGCGTTCGCGCTCGATAAGGTAGTGAATGAAGTCAGGGCCGGCATCCAGCTCGGTCAAGAGCAGATCCAGGGATCCTTCATCAAAGATGTGAACGAAGGTTTTGCTGGGGTCGATGTCTCCCACCCAGAGAGCCAGCCGCGCAAATCTGAACACGCCGCAAAGTGGATAGGCTGCTCCCATGGGCGAGGACAGAGCCCGGATGACAGGAGCAGACGACATGAGCAAAAGACCCCGCCGCAATCACTCAGCGGCATTCAAGGCCAAGGTGGCGATCGATGCGCTGGGCGATCGATGCGCTG
>NZ_JBFTHX010000045.1:0-45834 GCF_056394465.1 Variovorax sp. 10N432 | reverse complement strand
GAACTCGCTAGCCTTAGCCGGCAGCTGCAACCTGGCGTAGTGCCTCGGCGCTTCGGCTTGCCAACGCTCCTCGGGCAGGAACAGACGCTCGCGACCGCGGAAGCTCAGTGAATGAGCTATCCAGACCGAGCCGTTGCGCACCGCCCGGCGCAGAGCAAGCAGGGTGGCGACCTCTAGCGCCCCGAAGGCACGCTCGCGGTCAGGGTCGGCGATACTTGCGAGCCAGGCGGCTCCCAGTCGTAGGGCCGTGACTTCGCTTGGAAGTCGCTTGATGCCGGCGGCGTACCCGGCTCGAAGCGTGTTCAGCGCATCAAGTGCCGGGTGCTCGCCGGTGGCCTGCCAAGGCAAGCGGCTGACCCCCACCAGCAGCGAACGCACCGGCGCAATGGCATCGATCAGGAGTTGCCGTATGACCGATGCTCGACTCGGCGGGCGCTGAGCGCACTTGGCAGCGACGATTTCGCGTAGGCGTGAACGCAGTTCGGTATCTGGCACGGCGTCATGGTCTGCGAGCTCGGAGAGCTCCTGCAGCAGTTCCTGGTACTGACGCGCCCAATCCACGGACGCGACACCGTCGGCACAGTGGTGCCACAGGTCGGCCACTCGACGCTGGAACATGAAGATGATCTGGTCGGTCGCCGTGAGCAGGCAGTAGCGCAGGAAGCAGCTGAGCTCCAGCGTGCGGGCCGGCTCCTTGATCCTGGCACTGACCGATGGGGGCCGCCCGGCCATGCGCCTGGCGTAGCGGCGCACCAGAACGTCGTTGAGATCCCCCAGATGTCGATCGACGCCGAGGTCGGTCAGGAACGCGATCCTTTCCAGGACCTCGGTGATCTGGCGTGTGGAATGCCTTGCCGGCGTGCTCCACAGCCCGCTCTGGCAGTGCTCGCCGTCTGGACGCGGCGTATCCAATGCCGATACGCGCGCAGTGAGACCAGATCAGGCGCGGCAATGTCCGGTTCTCGGCTCAAGGTGGCGAAGCAGGGCAGGGGGGCACGATCCGCACGCTGTTCGGCGGCCGTCCGGTCATGCGGGCGAACCCGATGTGCAGCGCCAAGCCCAGCTTGAGGCGGTCGCTGCTGGTCGCCACTGCGGTGTCTCCGCGCCTCTTGGAAGAGTTGGCCGCCGCAGAGTCCAGGGCCTACCTGTCTGGGATGACCGCTGGCAGCCACATCGAAGAGTGCGCCCATGAAGCAGCAACCATCCTCAAGCCCCTGGGGAAAGGCCTCTTGGACGCGATCAACAAGCGAGGCGGCGCCGCACGCATCGACACGTTTCCCGCCTAGCGTCAGTGACGTGCCTGCGGACATGGGCTATTCCTCCGAAGCTCGAGCACCCACACTCATGGGTTCGCGCCCCAGCTGCCGGCGCCGTTGATCGACTCCCACAGGCACTCGTACAGTTGCTTAGCGGTGAGCGATTCGTCGGCGTCGGGGACGTGGCGCAGGAAGTCGACGCCTTCTGCATCTGCATCGGCCTCGCTGATATCCTGCAGCCTCTCGACGCGCACGCCGGTGGCCGCGGGCCGCGCCACGCCTTCGGCGCCATCGATGGTGATCGGAAGCAAGCCAAAGCCGACGCCGCAGTCCGCCAGCATCCAGGCGATCGACCCAACCCCGTCGAAGGGCTTCTTTGAGAGGCAAGAGAACTACTTGCTCGATCTGCAGACCTTCAGGAAGAAGCTCGCAGCATCGTCACGCGCCGCGAAACCGAAGTGAAAGCACTCAAGGCGCAGGTGGCGGCTGACCGGGCACTGATGGGGGACTAAGGCGCTCTTCAGATGTCACCGGGGCCTCACCCTAGGTGGCCCCAGCAGCGGTGGATGACAACGGCAGCCAAGAAAATTATCGGCGAGACCAGCAGCAATCCGCGGACGCGGTTTATCGCCTTGCTCTTTTTCTCTATCCACTCGTGGGCCGCTACGATTCGCCTTTCGATGTTTGCAATCTCGAGCCGGCGCATCGTGTCTATCGAAAGCCCCGGATACAGCAAGACATTCTGTGGATCTTGAAAAGGCGCGGGGAATGGATCCAGCCACATTGTCCGAAGGAACAAATAGAGACCGAGGACAGTGAACCACGCGCAGAGGACAACGTTTCCGAAAACGAAGGGGGTGAGGCTGGCGTCCAGTCCTTTTGCCATAAACGCGAACGTTCCGCCGATCCCCGCGAGGACATAGGTCAGGGTCGCCTGCGCTTCCTTTTTCATGTTGTCGCCGGTTGTGAACTTCTCCTGAAGGTTCTTCAACCCCAACTCTTCGGCCCACTTCAGGCGCTCTGGCCATGTTGCGTGTGGCTTCGTTTCCATCTCTACCAGCCGCCTTCACCCTTGGACTTCAGGAACTCATCCCGTGCCGAGCTCTTGGCGGTTTTCTTCGGCTGGGGGATCTCAAAATCCTCCATCGGCTGCTGAGTCCTGGCAGCTGACTTCTTGCTCGCCCGGGTCGCGCGCCCCGATCCCTTCATCTTGTCCGCGACCCTCGTCGCTGAACGTTTCATGGCAGCCACGTTCTACCTGTGCGCGGGCGGCACGTCGTTCTTGCGGGTTGGAACAGGCTGAGGCACGAACGGCCCTGGCGCCGGCGCAGGTGACGGGGGCGGGGCGCTCGGTGCTGGTCTGTTGCTAGAGTTGCTCATCGGGATCTCCTCGGGTTGTAGTTGGACGGGTATTAGAGCGTACGATCCAAAGCCGCGCCAAGGTGAGTTTGCAGGTTGAGAAGTCCGAGGCCTCGTCACATCAGCTCGGCGCTGGCCGCCCCGGCCGTCGGCGAAGTCGAACACCACTGCGCGCAGCGCGCTGTAGCTCGTCGTGCAGTAGCTCCAGAGGTACGCCGGGTGTGTCTTGCCGTTGCCGGGTTTGAGCATCGCCACGGGCGTCTCGTCGGCATGCAGCACGCGGTCTTCGAGCGTCTCGCGCTTGAGCGCATCGACCAATGGCTGCAGCTGCACGCCGCACTGCCCGACCCAGCTGGCCAGCGTCGAGCGCGGGAAGGCGAGGCCCGCGCGACCGAAGATGGCTTCCTGCCTGTACAGCGGCAAGTGGTCCAGATATTTGCCCACCAGAACCTGCGAGTGCAGCCCAGCTGTCGGGATGCCCTTGTCGATGATGTGCGGGGCGACGGGCGCCTGCACCAGCGTCTCGCACTTCGTGCAGACTCGTTTGCCGCGCACGTGGCGCTCCACCGTGAACACGCCAGACTGGTAGTCGAGCTTCTCGGCCACATCCTCACCAATGCGCTGAAGCGCGTAGCCGCAAGCGCAGGTGGTGCTCTCGGGCTCGTGGCGGATCTCCCGGCGCGGCGAGTGCGCGGGCAGTGCCTGACGCTTGGGCAGTTGCTTCTCGCGCTGCGCCGACGGCGCGCTCGCGAGTTCCTCCAGCTCACGTTCCACCGCCGCGAGGTCGGCATCGATGGTCTCTTCCAGGAGGCTCTTCTGCTCGGCGTTGAAAGCTTCCGACTTGGCGGCGAACTTCAACCGTTTGAGCACGGCCATCTCGTGCGTGAGTTTGTCGATGGCCGCTTGCTTGAACGCGATCTCATGGTCGCGGCGCTCGATCTCGAGCCTGTCGGCTGCGGCCCCTTGCCTGAGGGAGAGCACCATCTGTCGCAGTTGCTGCGCGTCCAGATGGTCAAGGTCGGCCGTGTCAATCACGGAAGGTGATGGTGCCCCAGCGTGCCGGCCCACGCATCAGCACATTCTGCAATTGCACTACAGCACGCAGATCACTCCAGCTTCGCCGATACGTTGCCATGGAAGCCCGAGCACCAGCGCATCGAACTGCGGATGGGTAAGGCTGAGGGTGGTGCCGCTGTCCTTGGGCCAGACGAACTTGTCCTGGTGCAGGCGTCGTGCTGACAGCCAGATCCCGATTCCGTCGTGCACCAGGACCTTCATGCGATTCGCACGCCGATTAGCGAACAGGTAAGCGTGGTGCGGGCGCGCGGCGCCGAAGACACGAACCATGCGTGCCAGCGCCGCTTCGGTGCCTGCGCGCATGTCTGGGAGGAGGAACTGATCGTGGAACTCGTCCCTGAACTGCTCCTGAATGCCCCCCGCGGCGGCACCAGGGTCCAGCGCAACCCGATCGAGCGCATGGCGTTGCCCGTCACGCCTCCGGTTTCTCCGTCCCACTATGGATTGAGGTGCACGATCAAGACCAACGTCAGTGCGGCCAATCCGAAGATGAAGGCGATCGCTGCGTTTTGCCTGAATCTTTTTCCTGCCGATTCTCCAAGAGGAATGCGAGGCTCGAAGATGGCAAGAGATTCGTTACGGCTCGGCGCTGCCTCGTTGTCCGCGTCTTCCTTTGATCTCGGGCTGGCCAAGTGCGAATGGTCGTCCGTGCGAACATCGTTGGCGACTTCGTCGCCGCCATCTCGCAAACAACCAGCTGCGGTAGTTGGCTGGCGAGTGCCTTCTTCCTTCAACAAGGCCGTCCGCGCGAGCAGCTTATGTATTGGCATAGATCTAGTTTGCCACGGCGACACCCTGGCTCAAAGGTGGGTCTAGAGCGTGCAACATCGTAGGATCGACGCTTAACACGAAGGACCTAGTCATGCGCGCAGCATGCCTGGGGCCCGCTCCATACAGAGATGGTTCGTCGCCTGCAAGAGGGTCCTGTTTGATGTAATCGCACTTTTTTCGACATGTGGACCCTGCGCCTTTTGCAAGCTCTGTTCAGTGACGTCAAACGGTCTGCATGCATGTATACGGCTTGCTGTGGGGCGCGTCGAAACATGCCCGCAGCCTCGATGAGATCCGCACACCCTGTCCTCAGCAAATTGACGGCTTGAGTGCGTGACGCAGCCGGTCGAAAAATCAGGCTTCGGGGTGTTGGTTCAACCACTTTTGTCATCACTTCCGAAAGCTTCGCAAACCAGTGCTGGGGGTATTCCTCCTCGAATGTTGTGCTTGGCATTTGGTGGCGGTCGCTCAGCGCGCCGCGGCACTCGACGGGCGATATGGCATGTCGCTGCTCAGCAGGGCCTGGATCACCCGCGCATTCTTGTTGGCCAGCGCCACGGCCGCGCGGTTATAGCCACGCCGCGCGATCAGGTCCTGAAGCCAGCGACTTTGGGCATCGGTCTTGCCCACCGAGTAGCGCAAGACAGATCGCGCACCGTGTATGAGCAAGGTTCGAAGGTATTTGTCGCCTCGCTTGCTGATTCCCCTGAGCTGCGATTTGCCGCCCGACGAATGCTGACGCGGCACCAGACCGAGCCAAGCGGACAGATGTCGGCCGTTCTTGAACTCTTTGGCCTCTCCGACCGAGGCCACCATGGCTGTCGCCGTGATGGTGCCGACGCCGTCAACGGCGGCGATCTTCCGGCACAGCGCTGACTGCTTCATGAATGACTTGAGCCAGGTCTCGGCGTGCTTGATCCGCTCCTCCAGAGCGTGGATCTGTTCCGAGATCTCTAGCACCATGGCTTGGCACACGCTTGTCACCTCGCCCTCGCACGAGCCGATGATCTTTGGGACTTCGCGCTTGAATGCCTGGCGCGTCTGCGCCATGGACACGCCTCGCTCGACTAGCAATCCTCTTGCCTGGTTAATCAGTGCCGTGCGTTGCTGCACCAGCAATTCGCGCACACGATGCACCGCCTGGATGTCCTGCTGCTCGACGGACTTCACCGTCACGAAGTTCATCGTCGGCCGGCTGGCGGCCTCGACGATGGCTTGCGCATCGTTGCGGTCGTTCTTGTTGGTCTTCACGAACGGTGTGACGTACTGCGGACTGATCAACCGCACCTCGATGCCCATGGCACGGAAGCATCGGGCCCAATGGTGGGCGGATCCGCACGCTTCCATGGCAACGATGCGAGGCCGCGATTCGCGGACGGTCTCGACGAATGCGGTGCGCATAACCTTGGCGGTGTAGACCGTGCGGCCCTGGCGATCGGCGCCGTAGAGTTGGAAGACACGCTTGGCCAAGTCGATGCCGAGAATGTAGATCTCCATGATGAACCTCCGGAAACAGCGGTTGATGAGTCGCTCAGTTTGCTATCGGGGTGGCGCAGGGTCCATCTCAGTAAATTGACACGGTCGTAGTTCTCGCCGACAACCAGACACTGCCGTGGATCACGCGCGCAAGCATTGAGCGAGCAACGGGGTGGACGCTGGTTCAGGCGCTGTGCGAGCGCCACGCGGCACCGTGAGCCTGCTCATATCAAGAGACCTTTCTGACTTGATGGCGTTGGCACTCGATGCCGGGCAACGCGCTACCCTGGAGAGCATCACATTCCTCGGGGTGTGCAGTGCAGCAAAGTAAGCTTCGAGAATGGAAGCCGGAGCATCTTCTGGACAGGGGGTCCTGCAGCTGCGCGCAGTGCTGCGCAGCATCAGCCCGTTGATCTGGCGGCGCCTTCTGGTGCGAGGCGATACGAGCGTCGCGCGGCTTCACCAGATTCTGCAGGTCGCGTTCGGCTGGCAGGACATGCACCTTCACCGCTTCGAGATTCGTGGTCGCGAGTACGGAGTCCACCAAGAGGGTGGAATCTTCTTCGAAACCGACGCACACGCAGCCCTGATCGGCCAACTGAAGCTGCGGCCCCTCGAACGATTCACCTACGAGTACGACTTTGGCCATCTGTGGGTGCACGACCTGCGCATCGAGGCGACCTTGCCTTTGGACCCGAAGCGGATATATCCGGTGTGCATCGCAGGCCGACGCGCTGCACCCCCACAGGAGATTGTGGCGGTCCGCATGCATTCATGGTCACTCGGTTCGAGTACACCTTGATTGGCGAGAGCAGGTCCCGGCAGGAATTCGATGATCTTCTCGACGAGGTGGAAGACGAGGAATGGGAGATCCTGCGCCACTACCACCCCGATCGCTTCGATCGGCGCGCCGTCAATCGAAGGCTGGCCGCCTTGGCTGGGCAATCTCAGGAAAGGTAGGCCCCATGAGAGTCACCGTTCAGGTTCATATCGAAGTCGCCGCGGCGCGGCCGGTCACCGTGCCGCTTCATGTCATGGATCGGGCATGTGACCAGGTGCAGGACGTCGGACTCGCTTTCGGCGACGCCAAGCCATCCTCGGCAAGCTCCAACAAGCGCTTGTCCAAGAGCAGCTGGATGGCTACCTATCCGACCGCAGGGCCTGTCCGTACTACGGCAGGCCGGGAGCCGTCAAGGGCTACCACCCTCTGCGCTTTCGCACCGCCTTCGGGGATATCGACTTTCGCAGCCCCCGTTGGCGCCGCTGCCGCTGCGAGCAATCCCGGGAGGCTACTTTCTGCCCGCTGAGCGAACTGCTGACGGTGCACACGGCCCCAGAACTGACATATCTGCAGGCCAAGTGGGCCGCGCAAGTCTCCTTCGCGGCGGTCGGTGCGCTGTTGCATGATGTGTTGCCCGGCGACCAGGGGCTGCGTCCGGAAACCATTCGTCGGCACGTTCTGGACACCGCAGAGCGACTCGAAGCGCAGCTCGGCCCGGAGCAGTTCGCCTACGACGGCGGCTCCCAGCGCGAGATCGAAGCCTCGCCGGAGCCTGCCGCTCCCATCACGGTGGGGCTGGACGGCGGCCACATCCGAGGCCGCGATCGCCTGCCGGGTGCCAACGGATGCTTCGAGGTCATCGCCGGCAAGAGCATCCCGGACGAAGGTGCGGCGAAAGTCTTCGCCTTCGTCCATCGGATAGACCGCAAACCGAAGCGGAGGCTGCGCGCCGTGCTCGAGTCGCAAGGCATCCTCCCTCGACAGCGCATCACGTTCCTGTGTGACGGCGGCGACACCGTGCGCGAGCTTGGCGCCTTCCTGCACCCGCGATCCGAGCACATTCTGGATTGGTTCCACGTCGCCATGCGCATCGAGCAACTCTTGCAAACAGCACGCGGGTGGCAAGGCTCGGAGAAGGAGCACCTCCTCAAGAGCATCGAGCGCGTCAAATGGTTCCTGTGGCATGGAAACGTGATCCGCGCCGACGAAACCCTGTACGACCTGGTCGAGGAAGTCAACGGCGTACTCGAGCAGGACAGGCAAACTGGGCGGCCGTCTTCGGTCGTGCTGAAGAAACTTGATCGGGCGCTGGGTGAATTCGCGACCTACGTCGACAGCAACGCCGGCGCCATCGTCAACTACGGAGAGCGGTACCGGTGCGGGGAGCGCATTGCAACCGGCTTCGTTGAATCCGCGGTCAACCAGGTGATCTCCAAGCGGTTCGTGAAAAAGCAGTAGATGCGCTGGACGCCGCGCGGCGCGCATCTGCTCCTCCAGGTTCGCACCCAGGTCCTCAATGACGAGCCACGCGCATCCTTCGAGAGGTGGTATCCGGGTTTCGGAGCTCGGGACCAGGTGCCGCTCGCGGCGTAGGCGGTGGAGCAAGGATGCTGCACTGCACACCCCCCGGGATTGTGATGCTCTCCGCAATGCACGTCCAAAGCCTCTATTCGCAGATCGAAGATGGACGCAGGGAATGAGCCGAAAGATGACTGGCTCTAATCTGATGCTCAATAACCGACGGTGAACCTCTTCCCGAGGGTGCCGGCGATTCGATCTCGTCGACCATCGCGATCGGGTGGACGACCACGTGCCCTTCGGCGGCCGCAAGGGGTCGAGCTACGGGCCGCGCGAGCAGGGCCGGTATGCGCAGGATGTCTTCACTTTCGTGAAGACGGCGTACACGCTCGGGTAAAGCGCGCTCAAGCCATCCGCTTGACGGCCTCGATCCACTTTCCGAAGGCGCGCATCTGGTCGGTGACGAACTTGCGCGTCTTCTCGTCCGTGCATCCGCCTTCGGCGTCGAACTTGGTGGCCGCGTGACCGATGAACACCTCGGGCTTCACGAGCGGCATGGCATTCACGAACAGCAGAATCTTGCGCAGATCGTATTGAACGCGCGCGCCACCCAACGGACCCGGCGAGGCCGACAGGATCGCAATCGGCTTGTGCGCGAAAGGCTGGTCGTCGCCACGGCTGAGCCAGTCAATCGCATTCTTCAACATGCCCGGAAGCGAGAAGTTGTACTCGGGCGTCGCGATGACCAAGCCATCGGCGCGCCGGATACGGTCTCGCAGTGCCGCCACGGCCGGCGGAAAGCCCTCGGCAAGCACGTCGGCGTCGAAAGCGGGCAGCTCGCGCCACTCGACAACCTCCATCGCCATGTCCTGCGGCATCACCGATGCGGCCAGGTTCAACGCCATCCTGTTGATCGATGCGGCACGCAAGCTGCCGCAGATGCCGACGATATCCAGATTGCTCATCCTGCCGTGTCTCTCATTGAATGCTTCCGCCGCCCATGTGGAGCAGGCTCTCGGTGACGTTGCGTTCCGTGCTGGAAATGTGCTGCCTCAGCAGTCCGACCGCCTTGACTTCATCGCGCGCCAAGACCGCTGCCAACAAGCGCTGGTGCTCTGCCGTCTTGTTGCGCTCGACCTTGCGATGCCGGGCTGAGTAGTGCCTGAATCGCTCGGCGTTGTCGAAAAGGGCGGACACCAGCTTGAGCAGCAACGGCGACGTCGAACCTGCGTAGATGGCCATGTGAAACGCGCGATGACGTCGCGACCAGCCCTCCTCCAACACCATCGGACCGGTACTCAGGCGCTGCTCGATCAGCGAGAGACTGTGGGCAGCGGCGACCAGATCCGACTCCCACTGATCCGACCCGTTGGCCATGGCATCGCGCAGCGCCTCGGATTCAACAAGCAGTCGCACGCGCGTGAGGTCGGCGATGCCCTGCACGGTCAGCGGGGAGACGTGGAAGCCGCGGTTCTCGAAGGCCTGTACCAGACCTTGCTCGGCCAACCGGCTCAAGGCCTCGCGCAGCGGGCTGCTGCTGATTTCGTACTGCCTGCTCAACTCATCGACCCGCAGACGCTGGCCCGGCTCGACTTCGCACCGGACGATGGCCTGGTGAAGCCGTCGATAGGCGAGCTCCGACAGCGGGATATCCGCCTCCACGGCGGGTTCGGGGGATTGGGCTGGGTTCTTCACGGACGGCATCTTAGCGCATCACGCAGATATTAGAACATTGCGCATGCTCGTATACCCTATGCGTATTCTACCGTTTTATGCATGAAACTTCGAATGCAAATCAAGCGGTGCGCCCGTCGCGCGCCAACATCCCCCTTCAAGGAACCCAAATGAAACTGATGTCCTACCTGAACGCCGGCCAAGAGACCTGGGGCGTCGTGATCGGCGACGGTGTCGCCGACCTGAGCCAGCGCACGGGCTGCGCCACGCTGGCGGACTTCATCGCGAGCCCGAAGTTCGCGCAGCGCGACGCGGTCGTTGCCGGATTGCAGGCCGACACGAAACTGTCCGACGTGGTCTTCCTGCCCGTGATTCCCCGTCCGGAGAAGATCGTCTGCGCGGTTCGCAACTACATGGACCACCACCAGGAAGTGCTGGCTGCCGGCATGCAGCGAGAGCTTTCCGAAGAACCGCCGATCTTCCTGCGTGTGTGGCGCTCGCAGACTGCGCACGACGCCCCGATCGTCCGGCCGACGGTGTCGGACTCGCTCGACTGGGAAGGCGAGTTGGCGGTGATCATCGGCAAGGGTGGCCGCAACATCGCCGAAGCCGATGCATGGAACCATGTGGCCGGCTACAGCTGCTACAACGACGCCAGCGTGCGCGAGTGGCAGTTTCACGCCAAGCAGATCGCCTCGGGAAAGAACTTCGAGTCCACGGGCGCCTTCGGCCCCTGGATGGTGACCGCGGACGAGATCGAGGCAGGACGCGAGCTCAAACTCGAGACCCGGCTCAACGGACAGGTTGTGCAGTCGAGCCACACCGGCCACATGATCTTCTCGGTCCCGCGACTTATCAAGTACGCATCGACCATCTTCACGCTGGTGCCCGGCGACGTGATCGCTACCGGGACCCCGGCTGGCGTGGGTTGGAGCAAGAAGCCGCCGCAGTTCATGCAGGCCGGCGACACGGTGGAAGTCGAGATCGAAGGCATCGGCCTGCTGCGCAACCCCGTCGTCGCCCAGGCCTGAGCCGCGCGATCGCTCCAAGGAGACAGGAGACACACATGAAAAGAAGACTGCTTCTCGCAGCTTGCGGCACATGGGCCGCCTGCGCGGCACTGCCCGCCTCGGCGCAAGGCTATCCGGACCGCGCCATCAAGATCTACCAGGGCTTCGCGCCCGGCGGCAACGCCGACGCCATTGCCCGCGCCGTGGGCATCGAGCTGGGCAAGACGCTCGGGCAGCCGGTGGTGGTGGAGGCGCAGGCCGGGGCCGGCGGCACCATCGCGGCCTCCACGGTGGCGCGTGCCAAGCCCGACGGCTACACGCTGCTGCTGGCCACCGGCGGCCACGCGGTGGCGGGTGCGCTCTACAGCACGCTGCCCTACAAGACGGTGGCGGATTTCGAGATGGTTTCCACCATCACCTACTTTCCGTTCCTGGTCGTCGTCAACGCCAATTCGAAGTTCCAGAGTTTTGCCGAGCTGATCGCCGCCGCCCGCGCCGGCCCGGCTGCGCTGGCCTACGGAACGGCAGGCGTCGGATCGACCCACCACCTGGCGGGAGAACTGCTGCAGAGCATGGCCAAGGTGCCGATGCTGCACGTGCCCTACCGGGGCGACGCGGCCTCCATCACCGCGCTGCTGGCGGGCGACGTCCCGTTCATCATCGCTCCGCCCACCGCGGTCATGTCGAACATTCAGGCCGGCAAGCTGCGCGCGCTGGCGACCACCGGGCCGCAACGCTGGCCCGGCATGCCCAATGTGCCCACCGTGGCCGAGCAAGGCGTGCCCGCGTACGACGTACGTTCCTGGGCCGGCCTGATGGCGCCGGCCGGCACCCCACGCCCCGTGGTCGACCGACTCAACTCGGAAACGGTCAAGGCCTTGAATACACCTGCGGTGCGCCAACGCCTCGAAGACATGGGCGGCGAGGCCCGCGGCAGCACGCCCGAGGAAATGAAGACCATGGTCGGCAACGAACTCCAGAAGTGGACGCAGGTGGTGGCCGAGGCCAAGATCCCGAAGCAGTGAACCCCACAAACCGCATGACCTTTCAGGAGCTACCCGCATGAAACCGATTCCCGCCGCGCTTGCCCTCTGCGCGCTATGCGCCTTGCAGACCCACTCGATGGCGCAAACCGCTGACGCCTACAAGAAAGAGGGCTTCAACTACAGTGAATGGGCCAAGGGCAAGTTCTCCGAAGTCGTCACGGTCACCAGCCCGCGGCGTACCCTCTATCTGGCCGGTGTCGGGTCGGAAGACGAGAACGCCACGGGCGACGCCAAGATCCTTTTCAAGGATGACTTCTACAAGCAGTGCTTGTACGCGTGGGACAAGATCAAGCGCATCCTGGAGAAGCAAAACGCGGGGCTTGTCGATGTGGCCAAGGTCACGACGTATGTCACTGATATCCGTCATCTGCGCGACGCGTTCAAGTGCCGGGCCGACACCTTCGGCTCGACACCACAGCCGGCCGGCACCCTGGTGGAGGTCACGGGTCTGGCCTGGCCGGGGATGATGATCGAAGTCGATGTCATCGCAACCAGCGGGAAATGAGGTTTCCACCATGTCATTGATCACCATCCGCAAGCGCAGCCTGACGGTCGAGACGGTCTATCACGAAGGGGGCCCGGTGGCCGACAAGCCCTTGCGGCTGGCCGCCGCATGCGCTGTCGTCCGCAATCCCTACGCCGGCCGCTACGAGCCCGACCTGCTGCCGTTCATGGCCGAACTGCGCGCCCTCGGCAAGCTCCTGTCCGACGAACTGGTCGCGACGCTGGGCAAAGACAACGTCCAGGCCTACAGCAAGGCCGCCATCGTCGGCGTCAACGGAGAGCTGGAGCACGGCGCGGTCTGGCACGAGGCGGGCGGCTGGGCGATGCGGGAGGCTCTGGGGGACCCAAAGGCCATCGTCCCGTCCGCGAAGGCGGTCGCACACACCGGCTACCGGCTCATGGTCCCGCTGCACTACATCCACGCCGCGTATGTTCGCAGCCACTACAACAGCTTCGAGGTCGGCATTCAGGATGCGCCGCGACCCGACGAGATCCTGTTCGCGCTGGTCATGGCCGATGGCGGCCGCATCCACGCACGGCTGGGCGGCCTGAGTACGGACAAGGTCTCCGTGCATGACGGGCAGCGCTGACCGATGGCACGCACCACCATGAAGGCCATTCAGCTTCAAGAGCCCGGGGGGCCCGAAGTGCTCGCACTGGTCGACCTGCCCCTGCCCGAGCCCGGACCGGGCATGGTGCGCGTCAAGGCCCATGCCATCGGCGCCGGCGGGCCGGACGTGTTGATCCGCAACGGCACCTACAAGTGGATGCCGCCGATGCCGGCGATCCCGGGCAACGAGATGGCGGGCGTGGTCGACGCCATCGGCGCGGGTGTCCGGACCCTCGCGGTCGGCCAGCGCGTGCTGGTGAGCGCGCGCGAGTTGCCCCAGCGCGGCAGCTGCTATGCCGAATACATCTGCGTGCCGGAGGCCGCCCCCTTTGCACTGCCCGATTCGATCGGCTTCGACGAGGCGGTGAGCCTGGGCAACTTCCAACTCGCCCTGGCCCTGCTGGCCAGCAATGGCAACCTTCCGGCCCGATCGATCCTGGTCCCCGGCGCCGCCGGCGGCGTGGCGACCGCCCTGGTGCAGGTGGCCCGGGCGCGCGGCCTGCGCGCGATCGGCACCGCATCGACGGAGGTCAAGCGCGCCTTCGCGCTGGCCAACGGCGCGAGCGAAGTGATCGACGGCCATCCCGACACGCTGACCGAGCAGGTGATGCGGCTGACCGACGGGCGCGGCGTCGACCTCGCCTTCGACCACATCGGCGGCAAGCTGTTTATCGCCTGCCTGCGCGCATTGGCGCCGTTCGGCATGGCCGTGTCATACAACATCGTCAGCGGTCCGCCGGACGGCGACGTGTTCGACGAACTGCGCAAGCTGCTGGGCAAGAGCCTGGCGATCCGCACCTTCTCGATCCACACCGTGGACGCCGATGCCGTGCAGCGTCGTGGCCTGATGGAATCGGCCATCGCGCTGATGGCCGCCGGCAGCGTGCGTGC
Source organism: Variovorax sp. 10N432 (assembly GCF_056394465.1). Lineage (NCBI taxonomy): Bacteria > Pseudomonadati > Pseudomonadota > Betaproteobacteria > Burkholderiales > Comamonadaceae > Variovorax > Variovorax sp. 10N432. Next base: position 31,861 of record NZ_JBFTHX010000045.1, on the reverse strand, counting down.
GCCGCAAGCCACCCACTTCGCGCTGGCCGATGCGCGTCGCGTGCACGAGCTGCTCGACAGTGGCGAGACGCTCGGCAAGATTGTTCTGCACCCTTGATCCCACGCCCGGAGCCCATCTTGGACCAGCCCTACACCCCCAACCTTTCGCACTGCGGCATCTTTTGCCGCGACTTGCAAGTGATGAAGGCCTTCTACAGCGGGACTTTCGACATGCAGGAGACGGACCGCGGCGAGGGTCATACCTTCCGCTTCGAGATGATTTTCCTGAGCGGCCGAGACGACCAGCACCACCAGTTGGTGCTGGCCTCCAGCCGCGGCGCCGACTCGCCGAGCACCGTGATGCAACTGTCGTTCAAGGTCCAAACGCTGGACCACCTGCGCGAGGCGCGGCGCCGCGCACTGGCGCTGGGTGCCACGAAGATGCGCGGGCTGAATCATGGCAACGCGATCTCGATCTATTGCATGGACCCGGAAGACAACACGGTCGAGGTCTATCTCGACACCCCGTGGTATGTCAGCCAGCCGCACGGCGACCCGCTCGATCTCGACCAGGACGACGCGTCGATCTGGGCCGACACCGAACGCATTGTCCGCACCGACCCGAGCTTCATGCTCATGTCTGAATGGGCTACTCGCTTTGCACAACGCAAAGTCGCTCTACACGGATCGAACAACTAGCAACGAAAGGTGTCTCATATGGACCGCAGAAACTTCGGATGTGCCGCGTTCTCAAGGTCTCTGCGAGTCGCTACTACGCGTGGCGCGAACGACTGACCGTCGAGGCGTTCGATCGACGATGCGGTGCTGCTGGAGCGAATCCGCGCAATCCACACCGAATCCGACGGCACCTACGGCATGCCCCGCGTGCGCGCTGAACTGATCGACCAAGAGATGCGCGTCGGTGGTCTTGTTCGTCTGTCAGTGCTCGCACCTTCTCGGCCCAATCGGGAGCTGTAGTCGATCGATGCATCTGCCCCAAGACGTTCTGCAACGCCTCTTCTTTCCGGCGTGCTGGCCGCCGCGATCACTTTGCCGGCGCCGTAGAGCTTGGCCAGTTGGATGGCAACTTGTCCCACCCCACCCGCGGCAGCCGCGATCAGTACGCTCTCTCCCGGAGCCAGTCGCGCAGCATTGCGCAGCGAGATGGCGGTGGTGAGACCGTGCCCAACCAGCGCGGCCGCTTGCACGGCGCCAAAGCCGCTCGGCATCGGTATGACCATGGCCGCCGGGACACAGATGAATTGTGCATATCCCCCGGCGCCAGGCGTCGCAAGGACCGGGTGCCGACTTCGAGGGTAGTGACCCCCTTCCCCACCGCGGCGATCGTGCCGGCGACTTCAACACCCAGGATGAAAGGTGGGCGCGACGCGTGGGCGACTTGCTGGTGCTCACGGTGTTAGGGATGGTCTGCAAAACTGGCCCGAGCCTTGCATGATTTGATGCCATGATTTCCAAACGCGTAGCCGAGCAGTTCGGTGGTGAGCTTGCGAATCAGCGGCACTGGGCCCTTGCAACCCATTCCGGGCTTTCCCAAGAGAAACTTCATGGCTTCGAGTCGCCGTATCGCTGCGCGGGCTCGGCCATGCCAAAGCCGCCACGCAGGCCACCGGCCAGCATCGACAGGCGATCTTGGTCAACCGGCTTTAGGTGACTTGCCGCGACCTGGCTGCTCACAACGGCGTTGAGCTTGCCGACCCTTCGTCGCAGGTGGTACCAGTCCAGGATGTGGGTTACCTTCGGCAACGTGGCCAGCTGCCACTGGCGCAGCTGGATGTCGCCATCAGTGAAGACCTCCATCGACCTGTCCTGTCGACCGAACGCGGATAGAACGCATCGGACACGCTGGTGTGCATGCTCGTCGACGGTGCGAACGAATGCCAGGCTGCGCTGCCCGACACCGGCGCGCATGGCTCGGCCGACGACGACTTCGAATGACTTCTCCTCGTCAGGGTGACAAAGCCGCAGGGTAGCCGCCATCCAGCCCGACCGTGGTGACTTTCGGCCTGCACTCCCTCTCAGGCGCTTGCGGACCGACCTGCAGGCCTTGAGCATCGAGGCGGCGCCCAGTGTCCAATGTGTGCCTCCGCACCCCGCTCGTCGAGTTGGTTGCAGCCGCCGGCAACTGGACTTGACCCTGTTGGGCGGACGGGTTGGGACTTGGTTCTCAAGTCGAATTGACGTCTCCCCTTATCCGGTCAGTTCTAAACTGGAGTTGGGCGGTTTTCGGCTTGTTGATCTGACTGATCTGACCTCTTTTTGACGAACTCACCGGGGGTCAGGTGGCCAAGTGATCCGTGCGGGCGGTGATGGTTGTAGTCATGCTGCCATGCCTTCAACTTCTCGCGCGCATCCTGCATCGTAATGAACGCGTTGACGTTCAGGAACTCGTCGCGTAGCCGACCGTTGAACGACTCGATCAGCCCGTTGTCCGTGGGCTTGCCGGGGCGCGTGTAGTCAAGCTTCACACCACGTCGCCAGGCCCATTCGTCGAGCGCTTTGGAGGTGAACTCGGTGCCGTTGTCCACCGTGATCGCCTTGGGCCACCCACGCTGCTGCGCGGCCTCGTCCAGGGCCTTCCCGACGCATCGCCCCGTGAGACGGAAGTTGGCCTCTAGAGACACGCTCTCGCGACTCCATTGATCGATCACCGTGAGCACACGGAATGCCCGGCCATCGAGCATCTGGTCGTGGACAAAGTCCATGCTCCAGTGCTGATTCGGCCCGGTCGCCGGCACCGGTCGACCACGCTGCAGGCTGATGCGCTTGCGGCGTTTGACCTTCATGCGCAGCTGCAGCCCTTCCAGCCGGTACAGCCGATAGACCCGCTTCTTGCCGACCGACCAGCCCTCGCGTTTGAGCATGACCAGGACGCGCAGATAGCCGAATCGCGGTCGGTCCATGGCGACCTCCCGAATGCGCAACCGCAACGCACTTTGATCGCGCGCCTCGCTCTTCTGATACCAGACCGAGGGCCTCAGCAGCGCCAATCGACACGACCTGCGCACATTCACTTTGAAGCGCTCCTGCATCCAGGCTGCCAGCTCACGCCGCTTGGCAGCCTTCAGAGCTTTTTTCGGACGACCTCCTGCAGGATCTGCTTGTCCAGCGTCAGGTCCGCCACGATGCGCTTCAGCCTGGCGTTCTCGTCCTCGAGCATCTTCAAGCGCCTGAGCTCGGTCACGCCCAAGTCACCGAACTTCTTCTTCCAAGTGTAGTACGTCGCTTCGGACACGCCAATCTGGCGGCACACATCGACCACCGGCGTACCCGACTCGGCCACTTTAACATTGCACTCGTCGTCGCCGAGCAGTACTCATCCTATAGATCTGTGCCGTCAAGGTGCAGCTGGACTAAGTGGCTCAAGGGCATTCGTATAGTCGTTGTGGCAGGCTCATGTCCTAAGCGCTCGGTAAATGGGCTTGAGCGGAGGGGAAACAGGCAATTTTCTGGTTCTTTACCGGGCGGCTGCGAGCAGTGCCAACCCGGATAGCAGCATCATGCAATCCAGCAGCTGCTGGAATATCTGTGCGGGTAGGCGAAGCACGAAGAATTTTCCTATGAAGGTTCCGACGGTAAGCGCGCCGCCGATGATCAGACCTTTGAGCACAAGGCTGAACGGAAGTGCGCCCAGGCCAGAAAACGTCACAACCTTGGTCGAGTAGAGGACCAGTGCACTTACTGCCTCTGTGCCGAGGAATGTGCCTTTTAGCAAGCCGTAAGCCGTGAAAACGGGCACGCTGAGCGGCCCAGTTGACAGAACCAGCCCGGTCAAGAAGCCAGTCACGGCGCCGGCAACGGCCAGTTGAGAAAGGCTCAACCGCCATTGACGCCGCCGCAGGAAGTGCCGCGTCGGAACTAGCAGTACGAAGAAGAGCCCAAGCGCAATATCGACCGCATGGCCGGGCATTGCCCACAGCGTTCTTGCGCCCAACGCCGCAGCGGGCGCGCCTGGCAGCGAATACGCGCCGACCGCACGCCAATCGACATCCCGCCACCAAGCCAGCGCACGCCCCGCATTGCCGACGACTGCTGCCACCGCCATGACGGGCACAGCTTCCTTCGGACCAAAAACATGCACGAGCACCGGCAGCAGCATGACTGAGGAGCCGGTGCCGACCACTCCACTGAGCACGCCCGCCATCAGACTCACCGTGAGCACCACCATATACCCCTGCAGCATCCAACGTTCCTCGTTCTTTCTTCTGCCATGACCCGCGCAGATCGGTACGCAACTTCGAACTACGCGACGATAAGCTGTGATCTCAAATCACCATATCGATAAAATCTCACGATAACTGTTGGATCGAATCACAGATGGGCCGAAATTTGCCTCCATTGAATGCGCTTCGGGTTTTCGAAACGGCGGCGCGCGCGGAAAGCTTCACTGCCGCGGCGAGCGAGTTGAACATCACCCACGGAGCCGTGAGCCGACAAATCAAGTCGCTCGAAGAGCGACTGGGGCGGCAGCTCTTCTTAAGGCAGGGGAGACGCAGCGTCGCGACTGACCACGCTCGCGCTTTCGCCCTCGAGATCGGCGCCCTTTTCGATCGCATGGGAGATGCGACTTTAAGATTCGGAAAGTCGCCGCGCAAACGTGTCGTGCGCGTCAATGCACAGACAACGCTCGCCATGCGCTGGCTTATCCCGCGATTGCCCGAGTTCTATGCACTGCATCCCGATATTGAAGTAGTTCTGGCAACCGCCAGCAGTGCCGATCCTGGATTTGGCGGCAGCTTCGATGTTGCGATACGGCGCGATCCGGGCGCCACACCGGGATTTCGACAGTTCGCAAAGACGCCGCTGTTCAGCGAATGGCGTACGGTCATCGCCGCGCCAAGTCTGCTTGAACAGAAACCGCTACACCGTCCGTCGGCGCTGGCACGTCACACATTTATCGCCACAGCGACGCGAGCGGGAGATTGGGATGCTTGGCTCGACGCGGCGGGCCGGGGTAGCCTGCGCCCGGCGAACGTACTTCGGTTCGATCATTTTCACGTCAGTCTGCAGGCCATCGTCGATGGTCTTGGCGTCGGCATCGGTACATTGCCGACCTTGTCGCGCGACTTGCTCCAGGGAAGACTAACACTTCCTTTTCCCGAAGTTCGCGTGGCTGGCGCCGACTATGTGGCATTACTGCCGGTGACTGCGGAGCGGTCCCACCAACTGCATGAATTTCTCGCTTGGCTCACAATGGTAGCCGCAGTACCTTCAACAGCGTAGATGTCGGAAGGGCATCATCAGAAGTGCCCGTTGACGCTGGCGAGTAAATAGCAGAGGTCCGGCCGAGCGCCAAGCCCTAAAGCTAGTGATGGGCCAACGCGTAGTCGTCGTGGGGGCCCTGGCACCTAAGAGCCTTTGGGTTCGAGACACAGCAGCCCGGATGACGAAGTCTCTTTGCCTTGGACGTCGGCGTCCAAAAAGGTCGATGAGATTGCGCAGATATGGAATTTGACGCGCTCAAGATCGCTGATCAGATCAAGACGCTGCGAGCTGATCTCAATGCTCTCTGGCACACCGTCGGTCAGGCGCGCCGAGTGCGCCTAGCTGCATTCCTTCACGCGGGCTCCATACTGCCTGCGGGAAGAGACGAGATTGCGGGCATCTCGAAGATTGCGATGGATGAGCAGCGCCACTGCAAGGGTGAGATCCGCAAGCGTCATGGCGTACAACTCGCTGATCTCACGCCGCTTACACGAGGGTTCTTTGCAGTTCAGACAGGTGACTAGCGACGGCGTCGATGAAGACCCGCGCCTTCGTCGAAAGCGTCTTCCGGTTCGTGTACACGGCGTGCAATTCGACGAAATCAGACGCGTGGTCTGGCAGCAATCGTGACAATGAGCCGTCACGGATGGCCGGCGCAGCGAGGAAGTCCGGCAGCCGCCCGATGCCACAGCCGCCGACGAGGATTGGCAACAGCGCAGCGACATCAGGGATGACGGTGCGGGGAGGCACGCTTACTTCGATGTGCTCGCCCTTTGCCGAGGTATAGCGCCAGCGCGCGGGCTGGTTGACGCGTGACAGCAGGCGATGGGCACTCAGCTGCGATGGTTCGTGGGGCGTTCCGTGGGCCACCAGATAAGCAGGGCTGGCGCACGTCCACAGTGCCATGTCCGTGAGGTGGCGTGCGACGAGTTCCGAGCTGGGTAGCGGGCCGATGCGCAAGGCGACATCGACCTCTTCGGCGGCGAGATCGACCTTGCGGTTATCGACTTCCAGTACTAGGTCGAGGTCTGGATACCGCTTCAGGAAGTCCACGAGCATGGGCGTGAGCAAGATGGCGGCGAGTGCAAACGGAGCATTCACCTTGAGCGTGCCGCGCAACAACCCGGCGGTGCTGTCGATTGACGCCTGAGCCTCTTCGGCAGCGCCTAGCAGGGACACTGCGTGCGGCTGCAACGCGCTACCTGAGTCAGTGAGCTTCACGCGCCGTCCCGAGCGGTCGAGCAGAGCCGCGCCTACGTCGGTCTCCAGGCGATTAAGCGCGCGGCTGATCGACGATTTGGGTAGGCCGGTTGCACGCGCCGCCCCCGAAAGCGAGCCGCTGTCGAGCACGCGAAGAAAAATCCGCAGATCAGAGAGTTGCATGCCCCGATCGTTCCACATCTGGAACGGCACGTCCAACCCTTGCGGCTATGACAGGCATGACCCGGCTTCTTAGGATGCAGCCTTGCTCTGAAGGGAAACGGATGGACGAGCGTTCACGAACTGCTGCATCAGCAGAAATCAAACACCCGGGAGGTGGCATGAAACGCAGAACGCTTCTCGGATCGATGGCCTCTGCTCCTCTCCCAGGCATTGACTGGGCCTCGCAGCCCAAGGAATCACCCGCGGCATCGCATCTAACGGAAAAGAAACTACCCATGAACACAGCCTCCATATCTCCCTTTCATTTGAAAGTGCCCGAAGCGCAACTCCTCGATCTGCGAGAACGCTTGGCGCGCACCCGATTTCCCGACAAGGAAACAGTCGAAGACATGACGCAGGGTGTCCGTCTCGAAACAATGCGCTCCTTGTGCGTGCATTGGCGCACCGCCTACGACTGGCGCCAGACGGAAGATCTTCTGAATCGGGTGGGTCAATACACCACAGAGATCGATGGCCTCATGGTGCACTTTCTTCATGCGCAGTCGCCCCATCTGGATGCGCTCCCTCTCGTCCTGTGCCATGGCTGGCCCGGCTCGGTACTGGAGTTCAAGAAAGTGATCGAGCCGCTGACCCATCCGCCATCGCGTGACGGAGTCCGGCCACAGGCCTTCCATGTCATTGCTCCGTCGATGCCGGGCTTCGGATTTTCGGGTAAGCCCACAGCCACCGGCTGGGGCTTGCCGCGCATTGGCGACGCCTGGATTGAGCTTGTTCAGCGTCTTGGCTACCAAGACCGCTGGGCGCTCCAGGGCGGCGACCTGGGCGCCGGGGTGTGTGACGCGATCGCCCGAGAGCGACCCAAGGGCCTGGTGGGCGTGCACCTGAACTTTGCGATGTTCATGACCACGCCGGCCGAAGCCGCCGAGGCGACACCCGCCGAAAAGGAAATGCTGGAGGACGCCGCCCAGTTCTGGGGTCAACTCTCGGGCTACGCCAAAGTGCAATCGACACGACCACAGACCCTCGGCTACTCGCTGGCGGACTCGCCCGCGGGGCTGGCCGCGTGGATATACGCGATGTTCCAGGACACGGGAGGCACGCGTGACAGTGCGGAAGAGACATTCACCAAGGACGAGATACTCGACCACGTCATGATGTACTGGCTGAACGATTCCGGGGCTTCCGCGGCCCGGCTCTACTGGGAACTGTCAAAAGCGGGTGGCCCTGCAGGAGGGCAGCCTCCCGGCCCGATTACGGTTCCTACGGGCTTCACGATGCTGCCGAAGGAACATGTGCGCAAGTCACGTCGTTGGCTCGAGCGGCGATACAGCCAGGTGGTGTATTTCAATGAGGGCACCGCTGGCGGTCACTTCGCGGCAATGGAGCAACCGGATGTGCTCGTGGACGACATTCGAAAGACGTTCGAGCAAATACTTTGACCTATCGATCTTTCCCGAGATCATGGCAACTGTTGACCCGCTCCGGCGCTAGAGCGGGCGGCCAGAAGCCCGCTTCCTGTAGCAATCCGGGACTCGATTGGATCCTTAAGCCTTGCCTGTTGCAGAGGCGATGGATACCCCTTCGATGCGATGCCGTCTAAGTGAGTTGCTGACGAACCCAGAGGACTTCGCGTCCTCGACAAACTGTTGAAGAAGCGACGTGGCCAAAGCTCCTCGGCTTTTGGGGAGACCCACGCCTGCTCGATGACCATGAATCGCTCGGGCAACAGGCGCAGGCCGCCTAGCCTTCGCGCGTCAGCTTCAGGCTGCTGCCGCACGCCGGCGGCCACGTCCAATCCCATAGCGTGACCGCGCGCGGCTTGTCGCAATGCGGACAGGCCCTGCGGTCGGACAGGTAGCCATCCAGCTGCTCTTGGACAAACGCTTGCTGAAGGGTTTCGAGGATGGTCTTGGCGTCGCCCAGGGCGAGTCCGACGTTCTGCACCTGGTCACATCGACGATCGATGGTGTGAAGTGGCACGGTGAAGGGGCGCGACGCGGCGCCCTCAATGCGAATCTGAACGATTGCTCTCATGGGATCCACCTTTCCTGAGATCGCGCAGCCAAAGCGGCGAGCCTTCGGTTCACCGCGCGCCGATCGAAGCGGTCGGGGTGGTAGTGGCGCAAGATGGCCCACTCCTCGTCGTCCACCTTATCGTCGAGAAGATCCTCGAACTCTTGGCGGGACCTGCTCTCGCCGATCAAGGTGTACTCGAACCGAGTGGCCATGAACGGATGCGGACCGCCGCAATCCTCTGGGGTCCGGCGCGCCGGCCTTCGATGCACACCGGATAAACCCGCTTCGGGTCCAGAGGATAGGTGGCCTCGATGCGCAGGTCGTGCACCCACAAATCGCCGAAGTCGTACTCGTAGGTGAATCGCTCAAGGCGCCGCAGCTTCAGTTGGCCGATCAGGGCTGCGTGTGCGTCGGTGTCGAAGAAGATACCGCCCTCCTGGTGTACTCCGTACTCGCGACCTCGAATCTCGAAACGGTGCAGGTGCATGTCCTGCCAGCCGAACGCGACCTGCAGGATCTGGTGAAGCCGGGCGACGCTCGTATCGCCTCGCAGCAGAAGGCGCCGCCAGATCAGCAGGCTGATGCTCCGCAGCACTGCGCGTAGCTGCAGGACCTCCTGCCCGGAAGACACCCCAGTTTCCATTCCCGAAGCTTACTTTGCTGCACTGCACACCCCCAGGAAATGGATGGACTCCTTCGTTCCGCGCTGCCATGGGCTGTGAGGATCGACAAAGAAGACGCGCACTCCGAACTCGATGGTGAACCGCGCGTGGTCGGAGAGTTCCTTGCCTCGATCCCAAGTCACTGATTGCCATAGCTGAGCAGGCAGCGTGGTCACGGTTCTCTTGAGCGCGTTGGCCATGGTGATGGCCCCGTAGCCCGCGAGCGCAGGACCTCCAGCTTGAATCCAGGATCGTATTTGCTGCGCCTCTTCGTTACTACTCCTGCATCGCCAAGAGAGTCGTAGCCAGCGACCCATTTGCGCAACGACGCAACGTTCACGCCCTGGGCTGCTGCCGTCGCGAGCAAGCCGCCTCTTCCCTTCCTATAGGCCTTGACTGCGTCGAGCTTCTGTTTGTCTGTGTACCTGACCATCCCATTTCCCCAGATTCGTCCAGGTTTTGGGGGTCAGTTCACTTCGAGATGCTCTTCTATTTGCAACAACTTTCAAACAGATTTGGCTTCCGCCGGGCTCGTTCGAGGAGCCCTGAACGTGACTTCTCGATTCGATAGCGCAAGCTAGGCAAGTCTACCCCGACGAGTTGGCCATTCCACTTCTTTACGACGCCTGCGACGAACACGCCTGACACGTTGCTGGTGTCCATCAGGGTCACAACGGCACCAGGTGCGTTGTTGAGGGGAATAGTGTTGATCGTGCCGGTGTCAAGCAACAAGATGTCAGCCTCTTTGCCGGGCGCGATGCTCCCGATCCGCCGCTCGAGGTGAGTAACGTAGGCACCGTTTGTGGTTGCCCATTCCAGAACCTGTCGAGTGGTGACAAGGTGCGGCGCGTTTGCCTCCCCCGAAAGGGAGCGTTCGCTAGCCAATCCCCGCTGAAGAGTGAACGCCGTTCTCATTGTTGAGAACATGTCGGCCGTCATGTTGGTCTCCACGTCAACAGACAGACTAGGCCGGAACCCGAGATCGAGGGCCTTCTGAAGTGGAGGCATCCCATGGCGCATCTGCATTTCGATCGCAGGTGCGACCGAGATCTTTCCGCCCGTATCGGCAATTCGTCTCCACGTGGCGTCAGACAATTGTGTGCAATGGATGTACTCATTGTCAGGCCCCATCGAAGTCGAAACTCGGTCGAGGTCACCAAATCGCTTACCGACGATATGCGACACAATGGGGGCTCCAACTTCGCGAGCCAAGGCCCAGACCTTTGCATCGGGCGCGCTGTTCATCGCAAGGGTGAGCAACTGGTCTTCACTGGCGAAGTAGTCTCGGCGCAAACGCCGGATGTCTTCCGGATATCGGCTCGTTGGCAGGTTTGACCCAGGCGAATAGGCGTACACCGCGCGCCGGCCGGAGTCACGCAATGCCGCAATGCATGCATCGGAGTGCTCGGGAGAGAGCGAGACCTGCGACGTGTCCACCGTGGTGGTCACGCCGGCGCTGAGTTGGCTGAGCGATGCCACTAACTGCGAGACATAGGCGTCCTCGGGTGAGTACAGAGGCGTGTAAAGCTGCTGGATTACTCTGAAGTAGTTCTCCGGCCCATCCTCGGGTTGAAGGCCAAGCGCGCCGTCCGCCAAGATGCTACGAAGCGCCGTCTCGTACTGGTGGTGATGGGTGTCAATGAAACCAGGCATGACGATCTTCCCCCTTGCATCCACGACCACGTCCGCGGTCGCATTGAGGTTCACGCCAACAGCCTCGATTAGCCCCCCGGAGATTAGGACGTCGCCCCGCTCCAAGTCCGGAACGGATCGGTCCATAGTGAGGACGATGCCATCTTTCAGAAGAATGCGGCGGCGTGGATCTTTGGCAGCTCCGGCTAAGGCCGACGTACTGGCAAGATCACCGCGCTGTCCCGCGCAACCGGAGACAGTAGCGAGTAGAGAGAACCCCGCGCCTAGCAGTGTCCGGCGACTCACCGGTTGCAAATGTTGTGTAGGTGTCAATCTCATCATGCTTCTTTCGTCTAGCTGCAATTGAATCCCTGCGATTGATCCTTTAACTTGAGCGTGTGCCCTGCCTCAATCTGCGGTCGCTTGCGGATTTCTGTGCAACATCGTGGAATAGACGACGTCTTTGAACATGTGTCGGGCCGAGATGCGGTTGGAAGGCGCCTGAACCAAATACAACGCGACGAGTCCTTCCTTGCGATCTACGGTGAAGGAGGTGCCGCTGATTCCTGGCCAATAAGCGTCGCCCACGCTGCCCGGTACGACACTCCCGCCAAGGTCGAGACGAACGCCAAAGCCCAACCCGTAGCCGTATCCGGACCCCGATATGGCCGCCGGCGAGCCGCCTAGTCCTTGAATGTGGTTCACCATCATGAAGTCGAGAGTCTTGGGCGATAGCACCCGCACGCCATCGAGCTCCCCTCCATTCAATACCATCTGAGCAAAGCGGAAGTAGTCTTGGGCGGTGGAGAACATTCCACCACCCGCGTAGCGGATGGCCGGTCCCGGCGTCGGCTCTGGGGGGGCATTACGCCAGACCGCCGCCTTCATAGGATCCTGGTCGAAGGCATCTGCGAGTCGTCCGAGTTTGTCCTGCGGAACATACCAATCGCTGTCCTTCATCTTCAATGGCTCGAAAATGGTCTTTTTCACGAACTGATCCAGTCTCTGTCCACTGACACGCTCCAACACAACACCGAGCACATCGGAGGAGATGCCATAGTCGAAAACTGTTCCAGGCTGATAGGCCAGGGGAATGGCGGCGAGCTTAGTCAAAAACTCTTCAGGCGTCTGATTGGTGGCGCCCGGCTGCAGGTCCGCCGCCTCATATGCCTTTGCAATGTCTCTCACATACGCGGGTCGGGTCGGCTCAACAGCGCGCGCCCAGACCAAACCCGATGCGTGGCGTAGCAGATCGTAGATGATGATCGAGCGCTCCAGCGCTATTGGAGCGCTGGGATTTGTCGGGTTTGCGACCTTCAAACCCTTAAGTTCAGGCAAGTAGCGTTCGACAGGGTCATCTAGATTGAGGACTCCCTTTTCCACGAGCGTCATCGCGGCCACTGCGACCACCGGTTTGGTCATTGACATGACCCGGAAGATCGAATCCTTGCGCATGGGCCTACTGCCAGCTGGATCCATGGTGCCGTGCGCCTCAAAATGAACAAGATGTCCGTTTCGCGCAATGATGCTCACAGAGCCTGGCCACATCTTTGAGGAAATTTTCTCTTCGAAGATGCCACCCAGCCTATCGAGGCGCGCTTTAGAGAACCCGAGCTTCTCAGGATCGCGTGAGACTGTCATGGACTGCAGCGCCGGCTTGCTGGTCGGAATGGAGGACTGCGCGTGGGCGCCCATCGATGGTGCGCAAAGTGCACACCCTAGGGCTAATGCAATAAGCGGTCGGCGGAAGTTCGAGGATTCAGAGCGCATGAATGTGCCTTTTTGCGAAGGGGCGAAGAAGAGCGGGGGCTGCACAAGCTCGCACGCATAAAAGTGGTGCGGTCGTGCAAACGTTTGCGTGCGGAGATGCTAGATGAATAGCCGCGGCGCCGTCAAGCCCTTTGTCGCGGCCGGCGCAACCAATTTTCGGCCATCCGAGGATTTAGGTTGTCTGCATGTTGTTAGCGCGGTCGACTTCAATCAGATGCTCCGGGATGCTTTCGATCTGCTTGGAGGCAGGAGTCCAGCTCTGACCGATGCGGACGAGATCCGTGATCGGCAGCTGCAGGGGTATGAATACATCTTCGTCAACGAGTACCAGGACATCGACGAGCAGCAGTACGCCCTGGTCAGCGCCTTGGCCGGCCAACGGCGTGTCGATGCGGACAGCAAGCTGAGCATCATGGCAGTGGGAGACGACGACCAGAACATCTACTCGTTCAAGGGCGCGAACGTTGAGTTCATCCAGCGCTTCCGGGCCGACTACGAAGAGGAGCTCACCTACCTGGTCGAGAACTTCCGCTCCACCCAGAACATCATCTCGGCGGCCAACCATGTGATCCAGCGCGGCGCTGACCGGATGAAGGTCGATCATCCGATTCGGATCGACGCCCGGCGCAAGGACGATCCGCACGGCGGGCGATGGACCAAGGTGGACCCAGAGAGTCACGGTGCGGTGCGACTTCTCACCAGCCCAACCAGCCCGAACACTCAGGCCCAACTGGTCTATGCAGAGATTCAGCGCATTCGACGCATTCACCCTGCGGTGAAGTTGTCGGAGATCGCCGCGCTCTGTCGCACGCATGCCCCGCTGGAGAAGATGCGGGCCATATGTGATGTCGAGGGGTTGCCCCGCGAGATCACGGGGCCTGAGGCCGCCAAGGGGCAGATCTCGCGAATGCGAACACGTGAAGGCTGGGCACTGGCGCAAGTGCTGCGCCGGCGCCGGCTGCGTATGGTCCGACTGGGCGCGTTGCGCAGGCAGTTGAATCGCCAACGGCGCGCACAACCCCGAAACGCCGCGCTGCAGGACTTCCAGGAGATCGTCGAGGACGTTGCCTCGTCGCTTCAGGCGGACATCCTCCCGGCGGCCGAAGTGCTGGAGCTCTTCTACGATGCTGCGGGCGAGATGCGACGCGACGGCCGGGACAGCGCCATCAAGCTCATGACGGCGCACGCTGCCAGGGCCTAGAATTCGGCCACGTCATCGTGATGGACTGCGCAGACTGGCGCTGGAACCATGAGGGCGAGAGACGGCTGCTCTACGTTGCCCTGACACGCGCGCGCCAGACGCTCACCTTGATGCGGGCAGAGGGCGGGCGCAACCCGTACTTAGTCGATCTTGGGACGGTCGGCGGGGTGCAGAACTGCTTGCCGGCCCTCCGGCCTCAGCAACGCGCAGACCTCGAACGTCAGTACGTCATGCTCGGGGCAGCCAACATGGACATTGGGTTTGCCGGACGCAGCCCGCCTTCCCATCCGGTCCATCGGGCGATCGCGACCCTACGCCCCGGGGATCTGGTTGAACTGAGAGACCGATTCGTTCATTCGACCAACGGTCAAATCGTTGGGAGGCTGGCCACGAGCGTCGACGAAATCCCATTGCAAGGAGGCACCGCCGCGGTCGTGGCGATCATGGTGCGCACGCGACTCCAGACGTCCGAGAAGTACTGGCCCTCCTTGCAAGCGGATCTCTGGGAGACGCCGCCGGTGGAGGTCCGACTGGGTGCCTTGCGCATTCAGGGGTTGTCGTAGTGCGCCGGGAGACCGGCAAGGAGTAAAGGGTGCAAGTCCCTGACAGCAAAGAAGTAGCGATTCATGTTGTCCCCGAGTCATGCGCGTCACATCGCGAGGTGTGGCGCGAAGCGTTGACAGGGGTACGCATAGGCCAGCCATTGAGCCACGATAGACCCCCTATCCTGGGTGCCGACGTCGTTACGATGACGGAAGGCAATATGGTCGAGTGCGCAATCGCGAGCACTCGATCGACCCGGCGTGGTCGTAGACCCTGGCACGTGAGCACGCTCCTTGATCGGGAACCGGGAGACCTCGGGTCCGACCAGCCGCCTCGGCGGCTGGCCCGCATCGGGAAGGCGAGGAGCCGTAGCCGATGATGAACGGATCCGAGAAATCAGACTCCGCCATAGTAGCGATGAAGCCTGCGAACAAGGCCGGGCAACCGGCTGCGGAGTGGGTGGCGCCAAGGGCGGGGACCAAGGGAAACACGGGCCAACCGCGCACGCGTCGAACACAGAGTCGCGGTAGCGTGTCACAGGGGCTGGACCGTGTACGGCAAGCTGCAAAGCAGTGGCAGAAGGAGAAGTTCACCGCGCTGCTTCACCACGTGACGATCGACCGGCTGAGGGATGCGTTCTTGGCGCTCAAGCGCCGCGCCGCCCCCGGAGTGGATGGCGTGACGTGGCAGGACTACGAGGCGAACCTGGAGGGAAACCTCCAGGAGCTGAACGCGCAGGTCCATCGCGGAAGCTTCCGGGCGCTACCCGTCAGGCGTCGGTTCATACCGAAGCCGGACGGCCAACAACGCCCACTGGGAATCGCTGCGCTGGAAGACAAGATCGTCCAAAGCGCAGTCGTCGCAGTGTTCAACGCAATCTGCGAGGAAGACTTCCTCGGCTTCTCGTACGCGTTTCGGCCCGGACGCAGCCAGCATGATGCGATGGATGCACTGGCGGTGGCGATCAGCGATATCCCGGTGAACTGGATTCTCGACGCGGACATTCGAGGCTTCTTCGACGCAATCTCCGAAGAATGGATGATCAAGTTCCTGGAGCACCGGATTGGCGACGAGCGCATCATCCGCCTTGTGCGCAAGTGGCTCAAGGCGGGCGTTCTGGAGGACGGGAACTGGAGCGTCAGTGAGAAGGGGACACCTCAAGGGGCAGTGGTTTCACCGCTGCTCGCGAACGTCTACCTGCACTACGTCTTCGATCTCTGGGCCCAGCAATGGCGGCGGCGCGAAGCCACGGGCAATGTGATCGTCGTGCGCTACGCCGACGACATCGTGGTCGGCTTCGAGCACGATGCCGATGCGAGGCGCTTCTGGGACGCGATGCGAGAGAGGTTCGAGCAGTTCTCGCTCGAACTGCATGGGGAGAAAACCCGCCTGCTGGAGTTCGGCCGCCTGGCGGCGTCACGACGAGAGCGGGCGGGATTGGGAAAACCAGAGACCTTCACGTTCCTGGGGTTCACGTTCATATGCGGTAAGTCGCGGCGGGGAACATTCCTGCTCCAGCGCAAAACACGCGCAGACCGCATGCGGGCGAGGCTCAAGGAGATCAAGCGACAGTTGCGTGAACGCATGCACGACACCTCCTGAGCAAGGCAGATGGCTGAAAGTTGTGGTCACGGGCTGCTTCGCGTACCACGCGGTGCCCACGAACAGTCGGGCACTCGGGGCATTCCATACCACGTCACAAGGCAATGGCTACGCACGCTACGGCGGCGCAGCCAGAAGGACCGGATGACGTGGGAGCGGATCGCGAAGATCGCTGCGCACTGGCTTCCTACACCCCGCATCCTTCATCCATGGCCGCAGCAGCGCTTTGCCGTCACGCACCCGAGGTAGGAGCCGTATGCCCGAATTGGGCACGTGATCTGAGCGGGGGGCGACCAGTAATGGGCGTCCCTACCGCGATCTTTCGTGCAAATCGGGGCCTTGTTCACCGCGTAAACCGCCGCATCACCTACCATGCAAACCCTCGACCGCTCGATCAAAGTGCTACGAAAGTTGGGGGCAGCGCAACGCCGAGCGGTCAGCGGTTATGCGTATCCAAGTGGCGACGGGCCAGCGCATGACAGAAAGTTCCTTCGTTCTGGCTGTGGTACGCGCCCATGTAGAGAGCAAATGCGGGATCAGACGGCTCGGGTGCCTTGCCATCGACGCCGAAAGCAGCTTGGATCTGGTTGTCGACGTCCACAGAGGTGACATCCACGGCGCCGCGTGACCTGAACGCCGCCTCGGCAGGCACCTGGTGAA
Organism: Variovorax sp. 10N432; assembly: GCF_056394465.1. NCBI lineage: Bacteria > Pseudomonadati > Pseudomonadota > Betaproteobacteria > Burkholderiales > Comamonadaceae > Variovorax > Variovorax sp. 10N432. Next base: position 15,190 of record NZ_JBFTHX010000045.1, on the reverse strand, counting down.
CCGCCAGCGGCACCGTGGGATCGCCGGCACCGCCGCACAGCGGCATCGGCGCCCGAGGCGTCCAGTTCAGCAGATCGTTTTGCTTCGCGGCCCTGTAGAAACCGTTTTAGGGATTCGATCTGTAGTCCACGCGGAACTCTTCGCGCAGCAACAAGGATTTGACAACTTCGGGGGTACCGGAGGGCAGCAGACCAGACGTGACCAGCGTGGCCAGATTGCGTGTCTCGCTGGGAAGCAGATCGTTGACATACTCGGCGTATGGCAATCGGAAGACGTCCGACGGCTCCCGATACAGGTCGCCGTAGGTCTTTTGGTACGACGTGATCATGTAGGGCAAGGTGACTTGCGAACCCGCAATGGGCAGATCGCCGCGGATCGTGGCGGAGAGGTTGTAGGGCCCGGCGAGATGAGCGCCTGCAACGAAGTCGAATTCGTCGGAGAAGTCGCGCTCGATCGCGCGCTGGGTCGCCATCGACGTGTGCCCGCCTTGCGAATACCCGGTAGCCATAACCTTGCCATTCAGGGTTCCTCCCGCGGCCATCACAGCCCGGCGGGCGGCGCGCAGGGCATCGATTGTTGCGCTTGCCTCCGAATCAGGGTGCAAGTAGGGGTGGAAGCCGTAGCCGGACCCGGCAAAGCCCAGCATGTCGCTGGCCACCACCGCATAGGCATAGCCCTGCGCAGCGTACATCGACATCAGGAATTGCGTTTCGACATCCTGCGCATTGGCCAGGGTTCTTGGGCGCACGACATCGGTTCCTTTGCCGTAGGCGAGCAACGTGGCCCCGCCCTCGCACCTGGGGCCATGCGGCATCAGGAAGACGTCGGAAGCGTTGGTCCACTCGCCCCTGACGCCAACAGTGCGATAGTTCAGCCGTGCCATCCGCACGCCGCAGCGTGCCTTGCCTGTAATAGACCGAATTTTCGATGCCGACGTCAACGCATCAATCTGGGCCTCCGAAAAGGTTACGATTTCCTCAGCGGGCTCCAGAAGTTCGCCGCGGACGGGCTCAGCGCTGCCGTACGCACCGCCACCGCCACCGCCATGCACGTTCCTAGCGCAGCAGCGCTTTGCCATTTGAAACCCATTACTCTGTCTCCTCTTGTTCGGTATATCGACCGCAATGCCGGGGCGCGTATCACGTGGCCTCATGGCGGCGAGGGCATTTGGTTGGCTCATGTCGGCGGCTGTCTTTGAGAATATTCCGGTCCCCGCGGCGACACCGTCACCGGCTTTGTCTGGCGCTATCCCGCTACGCGATTCAAGTTTGGCCATTCCGCATGAGGCAAACGACGTTCCAGGAGCGGGTCAGGTTCACGCTCTTGGGCGCTGCCCCTCCGCGATGGCGCGGATTGAAGTGGGTCAAAGGCATCATCCACGCAGTCGCCGCGCCGACGACGGCCAGCACTGATGCCGCACGGCTGCCAGCGGCTTCGTCGCGCACACGCTGATCAGCCGCTTCGTGGACCACCTGCCCTACTACCGGCAAGAGACGATCAACGCCCGCAGCGGCGTGCACACGCCGCGCTCCACACTGGCATCCATCGCCGGCCGGGCGGGTGCGGCGCTGGAGCCACTGCACGAGGTGCACAGGCGCTTCATCCTCAGCTGCGCGGTACTGCACGCCGACGAGACGCCAGTGGCCCTGCTGGACCCTGGTGCGGGCAAGACGCGCCGAGCTTACGTCTGGGCCTACGCCAGAAGCTGGCACGACGCGGTACCCGGCGTGATCTACGAGTTCTGCCCGGGGCGCGGGGCGCAGTACCCGATGACATTCCTGGGAGGCCAGGAAAGACACGGCGAACGATGGTCGGGCACGTTGCTGACCGACCGTTACAGCGCCTACGAGACCGTGGTCGATCCGCGGCTGTACCCGGACCGCTTCGGCGCCGCCTGCGCCGCGCACGCGCGCCGCAACTTCGAAGAGTTGACGCACGACGGCACCAGCGTGGTGGGCCTGGAGGCGGTCCGTCGCTTCGCGCGCATCTACGGGGTCGAGGCTGAGCTCAAGGACCTCAGCGACGATGAGCGCCGGGCGCAACGCCAGCGGCTCGCCAAGCCTCTGTGGGAGGAGCTCCAGCAGTGGCTGCGACTGGAGCGCCGGCTCGTGGTCGACGGTGGCCCGATGGCGAAGGCCATCGACTACACGCTGACGCACTGGACCGCGCTGACCCGGCACCTGGGCGACGGCGCGGTTGCGCTGGACAACAACCATCTGGAGCGCCAAATCAAGCCGTGGGCGATGGGACGCAGAGCCTGGATGTTCGTGGGCAGCGAACTGGCCGGCCAGCGGGCCGCCATCGTGATGAGCCTCGTGCAGTCGGCACGCATGAACGGCCATGACCCCTGGGCCTACCTGCGCGACGTGCTGCAGCGCCTACCAACGCAACCGAACAGTCGGATCGAGGACTTGCTGCCGCACCGATGGCAGCCAGCGTCCAACGCGGCACCATGACCTTGATAACGCAGGACGTGATGGTCCGGGCGAACATCGACGTCAACCGCATGAGCGCGCAGCAGAAGGTTGAGCTGGCTGGCGAAATCTACGCTCTGCAGCCAAACCTGCTCGCCTCCGTCCTCGTGCTGCCGCGCTTCGGGGTCGACACCTTGCAACTCGAGGTGCCGATCCACGTTCTGCTGGTGATCTTCCAGGCGATGAAGCGCAGCGGGCACGCCTTCCCCACGATCACCGAAGACGTGCAGGAAACCTGCCTGCAGCGGCTGACAGCGACGATCGGGTTTACCGAGGGGGTGCCGCCGGACCTCGTCGAGCAGATGATCACGCGGTTCTGCGTTGACCACCCAGAGCGTTACCTACTCGCGTTCGTGTACGGCTACCTCGGCGAGCACGACCTGCTACGCGTGCGAACCGACGCCGAGAAGTTCCTGCTGCTGGCGGCCCTCAACCTCGTCGAGTGCGTCGCCTACGTCGGAGCGCAGCTGCAGCCCCGATGAACCGCGCGGCCGGTCAAGATGGGTCGACTGGACGCTCACTGCCGGCCAGCCCCATCAGCTCAATGACGAAGCCATGCTGTTTGTCAACCGCGCACGGCCTTACTCTCCTCCAAGCGCTGGATCAGGCGACCGAGTTCAGCCATATCCGTCCCATTCAACAACGGTCCCGGGCGCCGCACATATGCCGAGCGGATCGCACCGCGACGCTTCAACGTTTCCTTGCGCAGCGCCAGGCCGATCCCGTACTGGAACTCGTGACGCAGCAGCGGCAGGTAGACATTGAAGAGATCCTCCGCTTCCTCGTCGCGGCCTTCGTCGAACAGCTTGCATACCTGCACAAGCATCTCCGGGTAGGCAAAACCCGTCATCGCACCGTCCGCGCCACGCAGCATTTCCTGCGGCAGGAAGAGGCCGCCATTGCCCACCAGCACGCTGATGCGGCGGCGACCCGCGGCCGCGCTTTGCTCGCGCACTTCGCTGAGCTTGCGCATGCCCGGAAAGTCCTCGTGCTTGAGCATGACGACCTGCGAGAAGTCGTCGATCAGCTTGTGGATCACCGACACCGACATGTGCACGCCAGTCGACTGCGGAAAGTCCTGCAGGCAGATCGGGATCTCGGGGCCGAGCAGCTTCGCCACAGTGGCGTAGTAGTTGTAGACATGTTCGTCCGTCTTCAGGTTGGCCACGGGAGCCAGCATGACGCCGGCGGCGCCCTGATCCATGGCGGTCTTCGACAGGCGTTCCACGTGCCGGTTCGACGCATGGCTGACGCCCACGACTACGGGTGCGCGCGTGCCGACTCGCTTCAACACGCGGTCCATCACGGTCAGCGTTTCCGCCTCGGTGAGCTTGGGCGCCTCACCCATCATGCCGAGGATGGTGAAGCCCGTGACGCCCTTCTCCAGGTAGAAGTCGGTCAGGCTGTCGGTGCTTTCCAGGTCGAGTTCGCCGCTGTCGGTGAACGGTGTCGCGGCAATGATGTAGACGCCCTTCGACGTCTCGCTGATCTTGGTCATCTGGGCTGTGGTCACGGGGATTCCTTTGGATGAGAGAGTTTTTTTGTTGACTGCCGCTTGGTCTCAGCGGCGCGCACGGCGGTGTTCAAGACGGCCGAGCCAGCGCGTGAGCGGCCACAGCAACGCCAGGTACATGAATGCGGCCAGCATCACCGGCGATGGGTTGAACACCAGCGACTGCGCATCGCGCGCAGCACGTAGCAGCTCGGGCATGGCTACCACACTCGCAACGCTGGTGAGCTTTACGATCTCGATGCTGTTTCCCACGAGGTCGGGTAGCACGTTTTTCACGGCCTGCGGTACCACCACATGGCGCAGCGCCTGGGCGCGGGTGAGGCCGGTGGAGCGCGCAGCCTCCATCTGACCCTTGACCACGCCTTCCAGCCCCGCCCGGAACACCTCGGCGTAGTAGCTCGCATTGTTCAGGACGAAGGCAAGCGCCACCGCAGTGACCTTGCCGAGCTCGATGCCCAGGAACGGCCCACCAAAATAGATCAGGATGAGCAGCACCAGCGGTGGAAATGCACGGAAGAAGTCGATATAGCCGACGATACTCCAGCGCACCGCGCGGCTGCCTGACTGCGTGAAGCCGAGCGCCAGCGCCAGCCCCGCGGCCGCGCCGAGCGGAATGACCAGCGCGGACAGCCACACCGTCGTCCACAGGCCGCGCAGTAGGTGCGGAAACACTTCGGCGTAGATTTCGAGGTTGAAGAAGTTCTGAATCAGACTTTCCATGCCATTCCTACCTCTGCTGCCAGTGCTGTTCGAGCCATCGCGAGAACACGACCAGCGGCAGAAACACCACCAAGTACGCGAACGCGCCCATCATCAAAGGCGTGGGATTTCCTGCGTAGCTGCTCGCGCCCTGCGCGATGTTCAAGATTTCGTTGAGCGCCACCACCGAGCCCAGCGCGGTGTTCTTGGTGATCGAGATCACACGGTTGGTCACCGGCGGTACCGCACGACGCAGCGCCTGCGGCAGCACCACCCAGCGCATCGCCTGCCACCAGCGCATACCGGTGGAGCGCGCCGCCTCGAGCTGCCCCGAAGGCACGGCGCAGATGCCGGCCCAGATGCTTTCTTCCGCATACGCGGCCAGCACCAGCGACAATGACAGCCAGGTGACGGCGAAGGCCGACAGCGGCAGCCCGAGCGCGGGCAGCCCGAAGTACAGGACGATGAGAACCACCAGCGGTGGCAATGACCGCATGATGTCCGCGAACGCCACGATGGGCAGCGCCAGTGCGCGACGTCCGAGCGCACGAACCACCGCCAGCCATAGTCCGAGCACCGTGCCCGTGACGACCACCGCAATGCCCACCCCCACCGTCACCAGCATGCCGGCCGCGATGTTGGGCCAGTACTGCTTCGCAACCGCGAGGTTGAAGAAGGTAAAGAAGAATCCGCTGTCACCGCCCGTCATGACCGCCGGCTTCCATAGCGAGCCAGGAAGCTTTGCGTGCGCGCCTCGCGCGGGCGCTCGAACACATCGGCTGCGCTGCCTTGCTCGACCACCACTCCGCCGTCCATGAATACCACCCGGTCGGCGGCCGCATGGGCGAAGGACATCTCGTGCGTGACCACCAGCATGGTCATGCCGCGCTGGCGCAGGTTCCGCATCACGTTCAGCACGTCTTCCACCAGTTCGGGGTCGAGCGCGCTCGTGGGCTCGTCGAAAAGAATCACGTGCGGCTTGAGCGCGACCGCGCGCGCGATGCCCACGCGCTGTTGCTGGCCGCCCGACAGTTCGGCGGGAAACGACCTGGCCTTGCCCCCAAGCCCCACCTGTTCGAGCGCGACGTGCGCCAGCGCCTCGGCTTCAGCCTTGGGGCGCCGCTGCACCTTGCGCAGCGCGAGCGACACGTTGTCCAGCGCCGTAAGATGGGGGTACAGGTTGAACTGCTGGAACACCATGCCGATGTCCTGGCGCAGGCGGTTGATGTCCACCGCGGCCGAGGTCACGTCATGCCCGTTGGCGAGGATGCGCCCGCCAGTGGGCGTCTCCAACAGGTTGCAGCAGCGCAGCATCGTGCTCTTGCCCGAGCCCGAAGGCCCGATTACGCACACCAGTTCGCCCGCATTCACATGCAGGTCGACGCCGCGCAGCACCTCGGTGCCGCCGTAGGACTTGCGCAGTCCGGAGACTTCCAGAATGGGCATCAGGCGCACTTGGGGGTGACGGGGGTCGGGTCGTAGCCGTCGGTGCCGGGCACGCCGGTGCCGGGGGCGATCTTCACGGCGGCGTTGTCGGCAGCGGGCTGGAAGCCAAACCACTTCACCGCGAGCTTGGCGACGGTGCCGTCCTGCTTCATGCACTTGAGCGCGTTCGACGCGGCGTCTCGCCCGGCCTTGTCGTCCATGCGAAACGGCAGTGCCCACACCAGCCCGGTCTTGATGGTGTAGCTGGTCTTCAGGCTCGGGTTCTGCTTGGCGACCCAGGCCACCACAGTGGTGCCGGCCAGGTTGTAGTCGGCGCGGCCCGACTGCACGGCCTGCACCGCGTCGGCATTGGCGCCGTACACATCGAACTTGAAGCCGTACTTCGCAGCGTTGTCGCGGGCCCAGCCTTCGTAGTTGGAGCCCTTGTTGACCGCCACGGTCTTGCCCTTGAGGTCTTCGAGCTTTTCGATGGCGGGTGCCGCCTTGGCGCCGAGGAAGGTGTAATCGGTGTCCAGGTAGCCTTCGGTGAACAGAAGCGACTTCGCGCGCTCGGGCGTCACCGTGACTGGCGCGATCAGGAAGTCGTAGCGGCGGCTGTTCAGGCCCGGCACGAGGCCCGAGAACTCCGCGGCTTCGATCTCGATCTTGCGGCCCAGGCGTTTGGCCAGTTCCTCGCCGAGGTCGACGTTGAAACCCTGCACGCCGCCGCTGAGCTTGGCCATCGCATGCGGCGCGAAGGTGGCGTCGACCGCGGTGCGCAGCGGCGCCTGAGCCAGGGAGGCGGTCGCGCCGAAACAGCAGAGCAGCGCAAAGGGCATGGCGCGAAGGCACGAAGAAAGAGATGGGGACTTCATGGTTCAACTCCTGGGTGGGTGATCTAAGGACGGCCGGGGGTGTCCGGCTCAAGGAAGGAAATCAGTTCGTTGCGTTCGTGCGCACGAGGCCCACGAGTTCGCTGAAGCGCCCACGCTCCAGCGATGCGGCGGGCCTGCTGGCGAGAGGATTGGGCCGCCCGCGCGCGATGTACTCACCGGTTCCGCGCTCGACCTGCAACGCGTTGTCGCGCACCACGCAGCGGCCGCGGCTGAACACCTGCTCGGGCCAGCCCTGCAGCACGCGGCCTTCGTAGGGCGTGTAGCCCACGTTGTCGTGCAGCATCGCGGCGCTTACCTCGACGGTGCGCTCGGGATTCCACAGCACGATGTCGGCATCGGAGCCGACGGCGATGGCGCCCTTGCGCGGCGCAAGGCCATACATGCGGGCATGGTTGGTGGACGTGAGCGCGACGAATTCCTCGATGCCCAGCCGCCCCTTCATCACGCCTTCGGAGAACAGCAGCGGCAGGCGAAGCTCGATGCCCGGCACGCCGTTGGCCATTTCCTTGAAGGTGGTGGCGTCACCTTTCGGCAGCTTTCCCGAGGCGTCGAAGCGGTAGGGCGCATGGTCGGACGAGTACACGCCGAGCGTGCCGTCCTTCAGGCCCGCCCACACCGCTTCTTGCGAATCAGCGTCGCGCGGCGGCGGGCTGCAGCAGAACTTGGCGCCTTCCATGTCGGGCTTGTCGCTGTCGTCGGCTTCCAGGAACAGGTACTGCGGGCAACTCTCTGCGTACACGGCTGCGCCCAGGCGGCGTGCATTGCGGATCACGTCCACCGTCTCGCGTCCCGCCACATGTACGATGAGCACGGGCACGTCGGCCAGCCGTGCGAGTGCGATGGCGCGATTCGTCGCCTCCGACTCAGCCAACGCGTCGTGCGCCACGGCATGGAACTTCGGCGCCACGTGGCCGCGCTCGAGCAAGCGGTGCGCGATCCAGCGGATCATGTCGTGGTTCTCGGCGTGCATCATTACAAGCGCGCCTTCCTCCCCTGCCACCGACATCACTTCCAGCAGTTGGTAGTCGTCGAGCTTGAGCTTGTCGTAGGTCATGTAGACCTTCAGCGATGTGATGCCGCCGCGGATCACCTGGGGCAGGTGCTCGCGCAGCGCTGTCTCGTCCGGATTGGTCAGGATCAGGTGAAAGCCGTAGTCGATCACCGCCTTCTCGCGCGCCAGCCTGCCGTAGGCGGCCACCACCTCAGGAATGCTGTCGGCGCGGTGCTGCGCCGCGAACGACAGGATGGTAGTGGTGCCGCCGAACGCGGCCGACACGGTGCCCGAATAGAAGTCGTCCGCGCACATCACGCCCATGCCCGAGAGCTGCTCGATGTGGCAGTGGCTGTCGATCCCGCCCGGGAGCACCCAGCGACCTGCGGCATCGACGTCGCGCGTGCCCGGCGGCAGGTTTGGCGCAATCTGCACGATCACGCCGTCAGAGATGCCGATGTCAGCGTTGAGGCTACCGTCCGCATTGGAGATGCGGCCGTTGCGGATCGTGAGGTCGAAGGGTTTGTCTGGGGTCGCGTTCATGACGGTCATGGCTAGAAGGTGCCCGGGTACGAACCGCCGTCGAGCAGCAGGTTCTGTCCCGTGATAAAGCCGGCTTGCGCGCTGCACAGGAAGGCGCAGGCGTCGCCGAATTCGTGCGGCAGTCCGAAGCGCCCGGCCGGGTTTGCGGCGCGACGGCGGGCGAGCACTTCGCCTTCGTCCTGGCCGCGGTCCTGTGCCCACTGGCGCGCGGTTTCCAACAGCCGCTCGGTTTCGAAGGGACCGGGCAAGAGGTTGTTGAGGGTGACGTTGTGCGCCACGTTCTGGCGCGCCAGGCCGGCCACGAAACCGGTCAGGCCGGAGCGTGCGCCGTTGGACAGGCCAAGGATGTCGATGGGCGCCTTCACGGCGGCCGAGGTGATGTTCACGATGCGTCCGAAGCGGCGCGCCACCATGCCGTCGAGCGTGGCGCGGATCATCTCGATGGGCGCGAGCATGTTGGCGTCAAGCGCTGCGATCCAGGTGTTGCGGTCCCAATCCCTGAAGTGGCCGGGCTTGGGTCCGCCTGCGTTGTTCACGAGGATGTCGGGCGCCGGGTGCGCGGCCAGCGCGGCTTCGCGCCCCGCTGGCGTCGTGATGTCGGCCACTACGGCATGCACCGTCACGCCGCTCGTTCGGCGTATGTGTGCTGCCGTGTCTTCGAGGGCTTCGCGGCCCCGTGCGACCAGCGTCAGGCTCACGCCTTCGCCGGCCAGCGACACGGCGCAGGCGCGTCCGAGGCCGCGGCTCGATGCGCAGACCAGCGCGTGTCGGCCGTGGAGCCCGAGCTTCACCGCCCGGCTCCCCGCACCGCCTTAACGCCCCGTGCAGGCTGGCGCGCATCTGTCAGCAACAGGTATTCGTGTCGCGCGGAGCGGATGGCGATGGCAGGCATGGAAAGCACTCCAGATCGGGCGTTTTGTTGCGGCAATTATTCCGACGCGGACCCGTGCTGTCGCGTGACAGTTTGAGCGCCATGCTTAACATGTTGTTAAGTCTCTTGGGTAGAAACCCGGAAGCCCTCCCGCTCCATCACACCCTGCAGCACCTCGACGAAGGCCTGCGCCAGCTGCGACATGGGCTCGGTGCGCAGCCGCACGAGCGTGGCTTTGAGCACCGGCGCGTTCAGTACCGGCCGCACCACGAACTTGCTGGCCGCCCAGCTGCGTGCCGAGAACTCGTCGACCAGCGCGATGCCCGCGCCGGCCTGCACGAGGGCGCAGGCGTTCTGCGGCGAGCCGGCCTCGATGGCGGCCCGCACAGCCTCGCCTCTGGCTTCGAACAGCGCGCCCACCATGGCACCGAAAGGCGAGGCCCTGTCGTAAGAAATGAGCGGAAATGGGAGCAGGTCGGCCACCGCCAGCGTGGCGCGCCGGGCCAGCGGATGGTTGTAGGGACAGATGCACACCAGCCGACCGCTGCCGATCTCCTCCATCTCCAGGTTCGGATGGTTCACCGGGAGGATCGAAACCGCCAGGTCGGCTTGCCGGTTCAGCAGCCGCTCCATCAGCGGTGTGTGGCCCAGGTAATGGAAGGTGAGCTTCACCTGCGGGTTGTTGTGCCGGTATTCGGCCATGGCCATGGGAATGACCATCTGGCCCACGCTCGGGCTGGCCACCAGGTTCAGGATGCCTTCCTGGTGCTCGCTGAGTTCGCGCGCCAGCTCGTTCACCCGCTTGACGCCCGCGTAGACCTGCTCGACCTCGTGGAACAGCTTTTTGGCCTCGGGCGTGGCGTGAAGCCGCCCCCTGATGCGCTCGAACAGCGGAAACCCGACACGGGCCTCGGTGTGCGACAGCAGGCGGCTCACCGCCGGCTGCGACACAAACAGCAGCTGAGAGGCCCCGCGGATGGAGCCCGTGATCATGACGGCCCGAAAGACCTCGATCTGCCTCAGATTGAATGACATGATGGGGGATGAAATAACAAGGTGTTAATGATGACGCATGAATTGGCAAGTGTCGACGCGCCCATGCGCTCCTAAACTTCGAGCCCTCGGCGCCTCCCTTGCCGGGTCATACCAATGTGTTCGAGTTTCCAAGGTCACGAGGCTGCCATGCAGAAGACTCTCTACGTCATCAACCCCAACAGCAGCCAGGCCGTCACCGCCGGCATTGACACAGCCATGGCGCCGTTTCGCCGGCCGGACGGCCCGCGCATCGAGTGCGTGACACTGGCCGACGGCCCGAGCGGCGTGCAGACGCAGCACGACGTCGACCGCGCCGCGCTGTCGGTGCACCGTTTCGCACAGGAGCACCTGGGCGACGCCGCCGGCTTCGTCACCGCCTGCTTCAGCGACCCCGGGCTGTACATGCTGCGCGAGATGAGGGGCGCGCTCTCTTTCGGCATCAGCGAGTGCGCCGCACTCACCGCGCTCACGCTGGGCCAGCACTTCGGCGTCATCGCCATCCTGCAAGGCCCCATCGGCCGCCATTGGCGCAACTGGGGCGCCATGGGCATCGCGCAGCGCGTGGCGGGCGAGGCGGCCATCGGCCGCACCGTGGCTGAACTGTCGGACCAGCAGGCCACGCTTGCCGCCATGGTCGACGCAGGCAAGCGCCTGCGCGACGAGAACGGCGCGGACGTGCTGGTCATGGGCTGCGCCGGCATGGCGCCCTTTCGCGCGCCGCTGCAGGAAGCTACCGGCCTGCCGGTGGTCGAGCCCACGCAGGCGGCTGTCTCCATGGCCCTCGGCCGCATTCAACTGGGCTGGTAACACCACATGAGCAACATGCACCCCGAACTCCTCAAGCGCCTGCACGCCGCCGTCGGCGACGCCGGGCTCGTCAGCGACGAAGACGCCAAGGCCCCCTACGAGACCGACTGGCTCAACAAGTGGACCGGCCGTAGCAGCATCGTTGTGCGCCCTGCCGACACTGCGCAGACCGCCGAGGTGATGCGCATTTGCCACGAGACCCATACCCCCGTGGTCACGCAGGGCGGCAACACCGGCATGAGCGGCGGGGCCACGCCCGACGGCAGCGGGGCGCAGGTAGTGCTGAGCATGGTGCGCATGAACACGATCCGCGCGGTCGATCCGCTCAACAACACGCTGACGGCCGAAGCCGGCGTGCTGCTCGCGCACATCCAGGCGGCCGCGCAGGAGGTGGACCGCTTCTTTCCGCTGAGCCTGGGCTCTGAGGGCAGCTGCACCATCGGCGGCAACCTGGCCACCAACGCCGGCGGCATCGCGGTGCTCCGCTACGGCAATGCACGCGAACTGGCGCTGGGATTGGAGGTGGTGCTCCCCGACGGGCGCGTCTGGAACGGCATGCGCGCGCTGCGCAAGGACAACACCGGTTACGACCTGCGCGACCTGTTCATTGGCTCCGAAGGCACGCTGGGCGTGATCACCGCGGCGGTGCTCAAGCTGCACCCGCGCCCTGTGGCGCGCGCCACCGCATGGGTGGGCGCGAAGGACATCGACGCGCTGGTGCGATTGCTTGCACAGTTGCGCGCGGCCTGCGGCGAGCGGCTGGTGGCCTTCGAGATGCTCTCGGCCGAGTCGTTGTCGCTCATCCTCGCGCACGTGGCAGACGTACGCGCGCCGCTGGGCTCGGCCCATGCATTCCATGCCCTCATCGAGCTGGCCGACACGCAGGGTGAAGGCCTGGCCGAGCTGCTCGAGAGCGGACTCGGCGACGCGCTGGAGCAGGAACTGATCGACGATGTCGCGGTGAGCGTGAGCGGCGTCCAGACCCAGGCCTTCTGGAAGATCCGCGAGGGCATCTCGCAGGCGCAGATGCGCGCGGGCAAGGCCGTGAAGCATGACATCGCGTTGCCCATCTCGGCCATCGCCACGTTTGCACACGAGGCCGACGCCGCACTGCAGGCCGAGTTTCCGGGCGTGCCCATCGTCAACTTCGGGCACCTGGGCGACGGCAACCTGCACTACAACGTGCTGCTGCCTCTCGGCACCTCGCCCGACGAACTGGCCACCTTCACTGCGCGCCTGAACCGCATCGTCCACGACATCGTCTCGGCCGCCAACGGCAGCATCAGCGCCGAACACGGCGTCGGTCAGCTGCGACGAGACGAGCTGCGGCACTACAAGTCGGAGGTCGAGTTCGACCTGATGATGCGCATCAAGCAGACACTCGACCCGAACCAGATCATGAATCCAGGCAAGCTGATCTGAGCGCGCCCGGTTCCCTTACTTCCTCTCCCTCTCTCTCTGCATAACGACAAGGACACATCCATGGACCTCGGACTCTCGGGAAAAACAGCGCTGGTGCTAGGCGCCGGCGGCGGCCTGGGCAGCGCCATCGCGCGCACGCTCGCTCGCGAGGGCGCACGTGTCGCGCTCGCCGACATCGACCTCGCGGCAGCGAGCGTCGTGGCTGAGCAGATTTCGAAAACCGGCGGCCAAGCCATCGCACTGCCCTGGGACCTCGCCGACCTGTCGGTGATCGACGCGAACGTCGCGCGCATCGAAAGTGATCTGGGGCCCGTAGAGGTGCTCGTCAACAACACCGGCGGGCCGCCGCCCACGCCGGTGTCGGGTCAGACCAGCGAGCTTTGGAGCCAGCACTTCCAGAGCATGGTGATGTCGGTCATCGCCATCACCGATCGCGTGCTGCCCGGCATGCGCGAGCGCAACTTCGGCCGGATCGTCACGAGCACCTCGTCGGGCGTGGTCGCGCCCATTGCCAATCTGGGCCTGTCGAACGCGCTGCGCATGACGCTGCTCGGCTGGTCGAAGACGCTCGCGCGCGAAGTCGGCAAGGACGGGATCACCTGCAACATCGTGCTGCCGGGCCGGGTGGCCACGGGCCGCATTAAGTTCCTCGACGAGCAGAAGGCCAAGCGCGAGAACCGCCCGAAAGAGGAGGTGACGAACGAAAGCACCGCCAGCATTCCGGTCGGCCGGTATGGCGACCCGCAGGAGTACGCCGACGTCGTGGCCTTTTTGGCCAGCCGCAACGCGTCGTATGTGACCGGCTCGATCGTTCGCGTGGACGGCGGCTTGCTGGCAAACGTGTGACCGGCATTCGCGTGCTTCGCACCTCGCCTGCCTCGCCTTTCGGGCGCAAGGTGCGCATGGCGATCGACGTGGTGGGCCTCACGGCGGACGTGCGCGTCGTCAACGCCGATACCAGCGACCCAGCGGACAGCCTGCGGCAGCAGAACCCCCTGGGCAAGATCCCGACGCTGCTGCTCGAGGACGGCCAGGCGCTGTTCGACTCGCGCGTGATCGTCGAGTACCTGGACGCGATCGATGGCCGCGGCATACTCGTTCCGCCAGGCGCGCTCGAACGCATCGGCGTGCTGCGCCAGCAGGCATTAGCCGACGGCCTGCTCGACGCGGCGCTGTTGCAGGTGTACGAACGACGCTTTCGCCCCGAGACCCACCAGATGGAGTCGTGGGTCGAAAACCAGCGCAGCAAGGTCGAGCGGGCTCTGGACGCTTTCTCGGTGCAGTTGCCCGCGCGGCGCGACGTGGGCCCACATATCGGAGAGATTGCCCTTGCGGCGGCGCTCGGCTATCTGGATCTTCGGTTCGAGGGCAGGTGGCGCGTCACGCATCCGCCGCTCGCGCAATGGTTGGACGACTTCGCAAAACGCGTGCCTGCCTTCGAACGCACCAAGTCATAGTCCTGGCGCCGAACGATCCCCCAGTCGATGCGTTTGACGTCAGTCGGATATTGCGCTTTCTCGGTAAGCGTGCGACCGAGGCCCTCTTGACCTCTCGACGGGCCGTCAGCTGCTCATAGCTTGATCTGGCCGAGGCGGTCGTTGACCTCGATGCTGTCGAACGCTGCCTGGTCCCAGGTATTGGCGCCGAGCCACTGCGCATGGTGCGCATGTTCGGGGTGGTCCGGATCGGCCATGGCGCGCACGAAGTCCTCATACCCGGAGACGCCCCCGCAATCCTCGGGCGGCGTTGCCCCGGCCCCTCCGATGCAGAACAGAAGCTCCAACAGCGGATCGCCGGGGAGTGTCTTGTCCACCGTGATGCGATGGTCGCAGTAATCTCCGAAGTCGTAGACATAGCTCAGCGTCGAGGACCGCAGCACCGTGGTCAGGCGCACGTTGTCGCTGCTGACGGCCTCGGCGTCGTCGTACCTCGGGTCGGGGCTGCCGAAGCGCTCGCCGTCACCGGCGATGAACTCGTGCCGATGGCCCCCGCTCCACCCGAAGGCAGCCCGGATCACCGAGTGCAGCTTGCGCAGCGTGATGGTCTGCGGCACCAGCACCCGGCGCCAGATCTTGGGCTTCGTACCGCGCAATTCGATGCGCAGTTGCAGGATGGTGGTTGCAGCAATTCGTTTCCGGGGTGTCTTGGTCGCCATGGTCATGCGGTGTCGTTGTTGCTCAGCGCATCGGCCGACGCTCCAGGGCAGCAATTCTTCGATGCGGTTGATGGGGTGCTCGGCGATGCGCTCGAACACGTCGCGCAATAACTTCTCGGGATCCAGTCCGATGAGTTTCGCCGACTCCACCAAGCTGTAGATCCCCGCGGCACGCTCGCCTCCGCCCTCGGAGCCGAAGAACTAACGTTTGTGCAAACGTTTGCCTTTGCTCTTTGTTTTTCCTAGAATGCCAGGCGCAACGATACCTCATAGGAAGCACCCATGACATTCACCACGCCCTTTCGCACGTCGCCGACTAATCCTGACGTGGGCGAGATTCAGACCCTGCCTGAGCGACA
>NZ_JBFTHX010000044.1:0-45863 GCF_056394465.1 Variovorax sp. 10N432 | reverse complement strand
CTGGGTCGTCGAGGTCTGCCATAGCTGGTTCAACCGCTTCCGCAAGCTGCTCGTGCGCTACGRGAAACTCGAGCGCAGCTTCGTCGCCCTCAACCACCTTGCCGCTGCCATCATTGCCTTCCGCAAGGTACCTGCCGACGTCAACATAATTTACGGATAAGTTCTTAATCCACCTGCCCAAACCCAATGAATACGAAGGGACCTCCTCGGGGTAGGTTCGACCGCTGCGCCATCATGTAGTGGCGGCGGCAGGCCGCAAACATGAAAGGAGCCCTTATGAATGCCATCGCACGGGTAGGCGTCGACCTGGCGAAGAATGTGCTGCAGGTGCACGCGGTGGATCTTGGTGGAACGGTCGTTGCGAATCGCGCGTTGGCGCGAGGGAAGTTCATCGAATGGTGCGCGCAGCTGCCAGCCGGTTGCTTGGTTGCAATGGAGGCGTGTTCTGGGGCGCACTTTTGGAGCCGGAAGCTCCTTGCGATGGGCCTGGATCCACGCATCATTCCGGCGCAGCTTGTCGGGCCATACCGCCTGCAGGGTCGCGGGGGCAAGAACGACGCGAACGATGCCGCGGCCATCTGCGAGGCGGCATCCCGCCCCCAGATGCACTTCGTGCCAACCAAGACCGTTGCTCAGCAAGGCATGCTCTGCGTGCACCGACTGCGCGAAGGCCTCAAGGAAGAACGAACAGCCTGCATCAATCGAATCCGAGGACTGTTGGGCGAGTTCGGTGTCGTCCTCCCGCAAACGTCGGCGGTCTTGCGTGCGCGAATCAGCGAAGTCGTTGAGGATGGAACCAACGAGATCGCCGGCGTGGCGCGTCTTGTGCTTCAGCGGGCAGCGGAGCATTGGCGGGAACTCGATGACCATATCATGTGGTGTGATGAGCGCATCGCAGCCCATCGGAAGAATGATGAACAGGTCAGGCGAGCTTCTCAACTCAAGGGCGTTGGCCCTGTCACTGCGTCCGCGCTGATCGCGACGGTTGGGGACTTCAAGCAGTTCCGCAATGGCGCGCAATTTGGTGCTTGGTTGGGACTGACACCCAACCAAAATTCCAGCGGCGGCAAGACGAGATTGGGTGGAATCACGAAGCGAGGCGATATGTACCTCCGAATGCTGTTGATCCAAGCGGCCCGATCGGCAGTTCTCTCGGCCGACAAGCGCAGCGATCCCATCTCAAAATGGGTCCAGCGCCTGCGCGAGCGGTCCGGTTGGCAGAAAGCGGCCGTCGCCCTCGCCAACAAGAATGCGCGGATCCTGTGGGCCGTTCTGGCCAAAAACCAGGTCTTCGACTGCAACCACGTGAGCGTCAAGCCCTGCGCTATGCCACCCGTTGCGTAACGAGGGATGATTGACCGACAAACTGAAATTCCTGACAGACCTGAGCTGAAGATACGTTGAACTGGTTAGACCGTCAGCAGGCAAGCTCGTGTCCATCCCAGTGGACACTCGACACCACGCGCAATGAATGGAGCCCTGCTGAGCGGTTTATATCTGGGCCCGCACCACGTCGTGCAACAAGGCCGCCTGTAGATGGGCAGTCTTCCCTGTTCAATCGTCCCGATGCTCGAGCCTCGAAGGATCGGTACCCAGAGCCAGACACCACGCTTGCCTTGACACAAGCGGAGGTCCCTGTAGGGATGGACGCCCCCACCCGAACCGTCATCGATGTGCCAAAGTGGAAGTGTCACCAACCACTTGAACCGAGAGGGGCGTCCCTCATGAAGATTACGACTGTTGGCATCGACCTGGCAAAGAATGTGTTCCAGGTTCACGTAGTGGATGAGCATGGCAAGTTCGCGCTGCGCAAGCAGTTGCGACGCGACCAGATGACCGCGTTCTTCGTGAACCTGCCTCCGTGCCTCATCGGCATGGAAGCCTGCGGCAGCGCCCACCATTGGGCGCGCCCCCTGCAGGGCTTCGGCCACACGGTGCGCCTGATGTCGCCGCAGTTCGTCAAGCTCGATGTGCCTACAGGAGCTGCGGAGACACTGGCTGCTGCGTCCTGAGTGGCACCAGGGGCGCCCGCGAGCAATGCTCGAGGTCGCCGACCAGCTGCTGCAGGAGGCCGATCAAAGTTTGGCGCTGCGCCGCGTCGAAAGGCGCCATCAGTCGTTCGTAGGCGTCTTCGGCCGGCGCGTCGGTTCGCTGCAGCAAGGCAAGACCTGCTGCCGTGACGGTCAGCACTCGTTTGCGCCGGTTGTCCAGCTGAACTCGTCGGTCCACCAGACCACGGGTCTCCAGCCCCCGCAGCAGCAACGACACCGTGACCTTGTCCAGCCCGATGGCGCGCGCCACCGACGTCTGGTCCAGGGTGCAGTCCGCCCGCAGCGCGGTGAGCACTGCATACTGTCCCGGTGTGATGCCCAGGTCGCTGCACGCCGACTCGAAAATCGACACGGAGATCTGGTGCGCCCGACGCAGCAGGAAGCCCGGCCGCGCGTACAGCAGTTCGTCGATGTCCTGGACCACATTCGTTGAGTCCTCACAGGAATCTTCGGACCGGACCGGAGCTGATAGGGCAGCCGACGGGAAGGACACCGGGGACATCAGGAGGCTTCTTTCGGGAATCGAGGGCACTCAGGCCGACGCACGGTGGCCGCTGAGTTCGCTACCGGAGTCGGCTGCAAGACGCAGGCAGTGCGGCAAGGCGGCCAGTGCAATCAGGGCCACCAAAGCAAAGGCCAGCGCGAAGTCGGCAGCCGACGGGTCGAGACGCGCACCAGCCCGCGCCGCACGGTCAACCACCAAGGCCGACAGGGAGATGCCCAGCATCACCGCGAGCTGCTGGCCCATGGTGTTCAGCGTCGTGGCAGCAGCGACCTTCTGCGGCGGAAGGTCGGCATACGCGATGGCAGCCAGCGCATTGAACTGAATCGAGCGGAAGAACCCCGCCACCGACACGGCCAGCGCGATGGCAGCAAGGCCCCATGACGCCTGGAAGAACGCGCACAGCGCCAGCCCCACCGCGCAGAACACGCCGTTGACGACCAACACGCGCCGGAAACCCCACCGACGCAGCATGCCGGCCGTCTGGGTCTTGGTCACGAACGCCACGGCGCCGCTCGCCAGCAATGCCAGTCCGCTTTGCAAGGCACTGAAACCCAGACCGATCTGCAACATCAATGGCAGTAGGAAGGGCAACGCGCCGTAGCCCACGCGCACCAGCGAGCCGGCCCAGAACGAGGTGCGGAACGTCGGCACTTTCAGCAGGGCGAATTCCAGCAACGGCGTGGCGGCGCGACGGCTGCGGACTTGATAGGCCCAACCCAGCGCGACTATCACCAAGAGGAGCCCGAGTCCGATGGGCCACGTCGCCACGTCCAGTCGTCCATGACGCGCCCACTCCAGCGCCGCGATGCTCCCGGCGAGCACCAGTGCAACAAGGGTCCATGCCAGCCCATCAAAGCGTCCCTGCACCGGATGACGGATCTGCGGCATCGCACGACCGGAAAACCAATAGCCGGCCAGGCCGATCGGCACATTGATCAGGAAGATCCAGTGCCAAGACAACCAGGTCGTGATGAGGCCCCCCAGCGGAGGCCCCAGCAACGGGCCCAACATCGCCGGGGTGATCATCCAGGCCAAAGCCAGAACCAGCGCGGCGCGCGGAGTGGAATGCACGATCGCCATGCGCCCGACAGGGACCATGAGCGCGGCCCCGACACCCTGCAGGGCGCGGGCGGCGGCCAGCGACCCAAGGTTGGGCGCCATCGCACACAACACCGAACTGACCACGAACAGAACCACCGCCGCGCGGAACACCGAGCGCGTGCCCCAGCGCGCGGCCAGGTGGCCGCTGGTCGGAATGAAGGCCACGCTGCACAGCAGGTACAGCGTCATCGTGAGGTTCAGGCTGAGCGAGGAGACTCCGAACGCATTCGCGATTTCGGGAATCGCGGGCGCAATGATGGTCGAGTCGAGCTGCTCCATGAAAAAAGCCAGGCCGACGAGCAGGGAGAGGGGGCGGTATGAGGGGGACGTCTGCATGCGATGGCGCTGCGCTGCCTCGGGGAGCACAGGAGCGTCATTCTCGGACTGCCTGACCGCATTGCTTGCTCGGTAAGCGCATATGCAATCTCGGAATGGTTCTAATGGGCCGCCCTGCTCCGGCCTAGCATTTGCACCTTCCCTCAGCCTTCTGCGGCCCGCACAGTTAGTTTGCTAACCATCACGGTCGTCAGCACCCTTCGCATGACATCCTTCACCCTCGTGGCGCCCGAGCCGGCGAATCTCTCCGACACCGATGCTGTCCTCATCGACACCCGCCCCGCGACAGATTACTGGCCCGCGCACCTGCCGGGCGCCCGTCATCTCGATCCCTCCCTGCTGACACTGCAGCGCACGGACGGCCCGTCCATTGCTCGGTTCCAGGCGCTGCTGACCTGGTCGCTGTCGGCGCTGGGAATCGGCACAGACAGCCGGGTCCTGATCTACGGCGCAGCGGCCGAGGTGAACGTGTCGCGTGTGGCCTGGGCACTGGGTTATGCAGGCGTGGCGCAGATCCGGCTGCTGGATGGCGGGCTCGCCGCGCTCGGGGCCGTTGAGCTGACGTCCGAAGCGCCCTTGTTCCAGGCGAAGCCATTCAAGATTCATGCTGTCACGTCCTTCCTGGCCACCGCCGAACAGGCCCAGGCCGCCGGCGACGCAAGCCAGGCCGGCCAGTTGGTGGATGCACGAGAGCACGACGAGTTTCTCGGGTTGCGCTCAAATGCACGGCGCAATGGCCGCATTCCGGGCGCGGTGTTCTGGGACGCACGCAAGGAGGTCGACGCGCGCGGCCGGTTCCGCGCGGCCAATGACCTTGACCGGGACTTCGCAGCGGTGGCAGCGCGAGACGAACCCCTGGTCGCCTATTGCGGCGGTGGCGGACGGGCGGCGCGCACGTTCGTCGCGCTCCAGTTGGCCGGTTACTCGAAGGCCGCGGTCTATCCCGCCTCCTGGAACGAGTGGGGCAACCAGGACAGCCTGCCAATCGAGACCGGCGCACCCCACGCCGTTGCGGCCTGAGCACCTGCCGGTCAACCCAACAACCTCACCGACGGAAACAAGACACATGGACTCCCTGCTGATTGAAGAAGAGCGCCTGGACGAGACCCAGCCCAAGATCCTCACGATCGACGAGTATGTCGGCGCCCCTGAGACCTTCGAGGGTGTGACCCTCCAACCCTATGCACCGGTCGTCGGCGCCAACGTGCGCGGCTTGCGCCTGGATGGCGTGTCACCGCCGGCCGAGGCCGTGCGCAAGTTCGTCTATGACGGCCTTCTGCGCTACGGCTTCCTGGCGTTCGAGCCCGGCACCGTCGCTGCCGAACACTTCGGCCAGCTGGTCGGACTCTTCGGCGAAGCGCGTCTCATGAACACGCCCTACACGCCGGCGTCGCAGGACGATGCGAAAGTCAACACAATCGACTCGAAGGTCAAGAAGACCCGAATGAACTTCATCTGGCACATCGACCAAGCCTTTCGCACCACCCCGCCCCGCTACACCGCCCTGTTCGGCAAGAAGGTTCCGCCGTTCGGCGGCGACACGCTCTTTGCCAATGCCACGGCGGCTTACGACCTGCTGGACCCGCTGCTGGCGAAATACCTCGAGACCCTCACCGCGGTGCACGACGTCGAGACCCAGGGCTTTCTGACACTGGCCTACCAGGACCGAGAGGAACTCGCGGCCCAGCGCGCAAAAACACCGCCTATCGAAGTGCCCCTCATCCGCGTACATCCGGAGACCGGCCGCAAGCAGATCTTCGTCAATGAGCTCTACACACTGCGCATCCTGGGCCTGTCCCGCACGGCCAGCCAGAGCCTGATCGACCTTCTGCTGGATCTGGTGAAGTCGCCCGACGTGCAGGCGCGTTTCCGCTGGCAAGAAGGCACGACGCTCATCTGGGACAACCGCACCGTGCAGCACCGCGGGGTGGGCGATTACGGCGCGGGCCATCGCGTGCTGCATCGTGCGGTGGTGCAGTAAGACGTCGCTTCTTCCGATTTGCCTTGGCGTCAAACGCCCTTCGAAAGACACATGAATCGCAGAGACCTCCTCCAGGCACTGGCGCTTGCCAGCGTCGCGCCCCTGGGCGTCGGACACGCCGCCTCGCAGGCGCGCCCCGTGCGCATCACCCTCCCTTCGCCCGGCAGCGCCGGCTCGGCGTGGCAGCCGCTGATCGACCAACTCAAGCTCAACACCGACCCGTCCCTGGTTCTGAACTGGGTGGTGGCCGATCCCGGAAAAATGCAGACGCAGCTCAGTGCGGGTGCACTGGACATCGGCGTGTTCGGCGCGGCAGGTCTTGCGACGCTGGCGGCACGCGGAAGCGACATCGTGCTGTTCGGCCCTGCCCTGAACAACCACGGCCGCTGGCTGGTGCCGGCGAACAGCCCCTACAAGACGCCGAAAGACCTGATCGGCAAGACCATCGCGTCCGCGCAAGAAACGACCGAGACCTACCAGCAGGCGCGTATTGCCGCTTCGCTCAGCGGCATCGACCTGAAGAAGGACGTGAAGGTCATCTTCGGTTCACCCACGGCCAATCTGGCGCTGTTCGAACGCGGCGACGTCGATGCCATCATCACGCTCGAGCCCACCGCGAGTCGCCTGGTGGGACGCGGCGCGCGTGAGATCGCCCGCGTCGCCGACATTTGGAAAGAGGCGACCGGGCAGACCGGGGACCCGATCCTGGTAGGGCTGGCAGCCAGCCGCAAGTGGCTCGATGCCAACCGCGAGACCGCCGCCGAAGTGGTGGCACTGTTCAAGCGCGTCAACGCCGCAATCCAGAAACAACCCCAGCTGCTGACCACGATCACCGCGGAGATGGGTCTCAAGCCAGACGAGACCAAGGCGGCTGCCCTGCTGCCGACCCGGCTCGCTACGGCTTATGCGACCGAGTGGAACGGCAAGGTGTTCGCCACCATCGACAAGCAGATCGAAGTGGCCGCGCGTCTGGGCATCATCGACAAGGTCCCGGCTGAAAAGCTCTATCTCCAGCTATGACCCAGCATGCCGCTGACGCGATTGCCGCGCCCTCTTCTGCCCTGACCGAAGGCATTGGCCAACGTGTCCTCGCCGCCATCGTCAGCGTATGGCCACAGGCCTTGTTCTTCGTCTTGCTGGTCGCCTGTTGGGAAGGCATGGCGCTCTGGCTGCACTCTCCGCTTGTGCCGGGCGTGGGGCCGATCTTCCGGGAGCTAGTAAAGATCACGGACAACGGCTTCGCCTTCTCTGAAATCTGGGTCACGTTCGTGCGCATGTCGCTGGGCTTCCTGCTCGCGTTGCTCGTCGCGCTTCCGATCGGCATTGCCGCCGCCGTCTCCCGTACGGCGGCTCGCTTTTTCGAGCCCGGCATCATTCTCGGTCTGACCGTGCCGGGTCTCGTCTGGGCGCTGTTGTGCGTAATCTGGTTCGGCGTGAGCATGTGGTCGCCTGTGATCTCAGTGGCACTGGGCGTATTGCCGTCTCTCGTGATCGCGGTCCAGCAGGGCGTTCGCTCGCTGAGCCTGGAGACTTCCGAAATGGCGCGGGTGTTCCGGCTCAAACGCTCCGCGGTGCTCCGGCGCATTTGGATGCCCTTGCTCTACGCCTTCCTCGTGTCCGGCTGCCGTATCGGCTTCTCGATCGCGTGGAAAGTGATCGTGCTGGTCGAAATCTTCGGCATGTCCAATGGCGTGGGTTACCAGCTCAACGCGCAGTTCAGCACGCAGAACGTGGAAGGGGTCATTGCCTGGACGCTCGCTTTCTGGCTCGCCATGATCGTGGTCGAGCACGGCATCTTCCGGCCGCTCGACCGGCATGCCAACCACTGGAAAAAGGGAGCAGGCCATGAGCAGTGACATCGTGCTGCAAGACCTAAAGAAGTCCTATCCGGGACGGGCGGGTCAACGGGATAAGATCGTTTTCGACGGCCTCGGCATGACGGTACGCGCAGGCGAACTCGTCGCCTTGGTCGGCCCATCGGGTTGTGGCAAGTCTACGCTGCTGAGCCTGGTGGCCGGCCTGGACCTGCCCACGCGCGGGGAGATTGCCTTCGAGCATCCGCGCGACGACATTGATCTGAGTGTTGTGTTCCAGCAGCCGCGTCTGGTCGACTGGCTCACAGTGCAGGAAAACGTGTCGCTGGTCTTTGAGCGGGACCGCCCGCCGGCGGGCAACCCTGCCACGGTCGCGACGCAGCTGCTGGCCAAGGTCCAGTTGCAGGATCTGGCGCAGAGCTATCCGCAGTTCCTGTCGGGCGGTCAGAAGCAGCGCGTGGCCATCGCGCGCGCATTTGCAATCCGCCCAGACGTGCTCCTGCTCGACGAACCGTTCAGCGCGCTCGACGAACTCACAGCCCGTCGGCTTCGCGTGGTGTTGCAGAACCTCTGGATGGACGAAGCGCAGCCGCGACCGACCGGCATTCTCGTGACTCACAACATGATGGAAGCGGCGTTTCTCGCGGACCGCATCTATGTGATGGGAGGACATCCGGCGCATTTCACGGCGGTGATCGATGTGGATCTGCCGCGGCCGCGCGACCCGGACGATCCAGCCGTGTTCGCAGTGCACCGTGCAGTGATGAAGGCGTTGACGCACTGAACATTGCGCCCTTGTTTTTGACAGCTAGCGGCGCGCAGTGCGGAGAGCGCAGAGCCTGCTTCCGGCCGAACAGCGCGAGCCAGGAAGCAAGCGGAATGACCGAGGCGACCCTTCTGATTGGGCGCGTCCAGCAGAAACGCATCTGCAACGGTGAGGCCTCGTATTTGGAATGTCGAGACCTATTGGATCAAGCGATAAAACAATGCGGCTCGCGGCCTCTCAGTTCACGATTGCCACCCTCACCTTCCCAAGAATCACTACGAATGATCCTGGGCAGCGAGCAGCGCTTCGCTGATATCCGCGATTGGTTCCCTCGGGGTTGGGTGATCGGGGGGTCACACCGTCCTCCGCGAGCCTAGCCCTTGCGCCATCAGAACTCCGTCCAGTCGCCCTCCCCGCCTGCGGCCGCCGCCTGCTTCGGCGCTCCCGTCGCCTCGATCCTTCGAGCGGGCTGCGCTGCTGACAGCGGCTGAACGACGGCCCGGTCAACCACGGGCTTCTGGCCGGCCGCGCCGTCGATTCCGAGATTGAACACGCTGACGGCCTGGACCAAGCTCGTCGCCTGCTCCTGGAGCGAACCCGCCGCGGCGGCCGCTTCTTCCACTAGTGCGGCGTTCTGTTGGGTCACCTGGTCCATCTGGGTGATGGCCTGGTTGATCTGCTCGATCCCCTGCGTCTGCTCCTGACTCGCTGCCGTGATCTCGCCCATGATGTCGGTCACGCGCTTCACCCCGTCGACGATTTCCTCCATCGTGCGGCCGGCATCCCCAACGAGCCTCGTGCCGGCGTCGACCTTCTCTACCGAATCGGCGATCAGGCCCTTGATCTCCTTGGCGGCCGAAGCGGAGCGCTGCGCGAGGCTGCGCACTTCCGCGGCGACGACGGCGAAGCCCCTGCCCTGCTCGCCCGCGCGCGCCGCTTCCACGGCGGCATTCAGCGCCAGGATGTTCGTCTGGAATGCGATGCCGTCGATGACGCCAATGATGTCCACGATCTTCTTCGACGAAGCGTCGATCGAGGCCATTGTTCCAACCACCTGCCCCACGACGTCGCCGCCCCTCACCGCGACCTCGGAGGCCGCGACGGCCAGTTGGTTCGCCTGGCGGGCGTTGTCTGCGTTCTGCTTCACCGTGGAGGTCAACTCCTCCATCGACGCGGCCGTCTGCTCGAGCGAGCTGGCCTGCTCCTCGGTGCGCGAGGACAGATCCTGGTTGCCGGTGGCAATTTGGCTCGAGGCCGTCGCAATGGTGTCGGTTCCCTGGCGGACTTCGCTCACGATGCGCAGCAGGTTCTGATTCATGGCCTGCAAGGCCAGCATCAACTTGCCAGTTTCATCCTTCGCGTCCACGGAGATCCTGGACGTCAGGTCGCCGGCGGCCACCTTCTCCGCGATAGTCACGGCCTCACCGAGCGGACGGGTGATGGAGTAGGTGATGGCCCAGGCCACGATCGCGCCTGAGGCAATCGCCAAAAAGCCAAGAACGAACATCATGGCTTGGGCACGGGCGTAGTCGGCCTCCGCCTTTTCAGCGGCGGTCTCGGCCAGATTGATCTGGTGCGCCACGAAGGCATCAATCTTCTTGATAGCGTTGTTGATTGCGGGCCGGGTCTCCCTGGTCAGCACCTCCGTTGCTTCTACATTTTTGTTGACCTTTGCGAGTTCGAACACCTTGTTGCTGAGCGGAACCGCAGCAGCGATCGCCTCGTCAATCTTCGCCATGAGGGCAAGGTCTTCGTCCGTAGCCAATGACTTCGTGATTCGTTCCTTAGCTTCACGGTACATCTTCCGCGCGCTGGCGACCTCCGCCAACTCGGCGTTGATCGCGGCCTCATCGGTCTGCAAGACAATCGTGCCCTGATATGCCTGAATGTCCCTAATCGAGTGGAGCATCTTGTTGGCCAGATTCACCTTGAAGTAGTCTGTGCTCACGATCTTGTCCAACCTCGCTTCGATGTTTCGCATCGAGTAGAGGCCAAGTCCGAGGACCAGGCCGAGAAGGACGAGCCCGGAGGCGAACACGATACCCAGGCGGGCGCCGATCCTGAGGTTGTTGAAGGATTTCATGTACTTTCGAGATTGAAGGTCAGGCGGGGGCGGTTGTCAGCTGCAACTCGTGTCTCAACCGGCACCCCATGCGCATCACTCGGACCATTGGGGCCGAGTACTACTCAGTTGCAAGAATCGCGTGCGGGAGACGCCCAAATTCGCGCTTGAACGCGCGACTGAAATGCGACATATCTGAGAATCCAGAACCGAGCGCTGCATCGGTGACAGTAGCAACCTGCTTCTCTGAAAGCGCCTTGTAGCTCGAGGCCAGACGCTGCTGCCAAAGCCACCGAATAGGCGTCGTTCCTTCGGCGGCAAAAACGCGATTCAATGTTCGCGGTGCGATGCTCTGAGCTCTCGCAATCGATTCCAGATCCAGATCCGTTTCGTGAAGGTGAGCCAGAATGTAGTTCTTTACCTGCGGTAGCAGGCGATGACGCTCTCTCTGCAAATTCTCGTTGCCGACAACTTCCAGGTCCAGCGCGGTCGCCAGAATGTCCATTGCCGATAAGGAAAGGCGATCCGCAACTTTGGTCTGCGTCATCACATCAAAAGTGCTCATGTGTTGCACGAGTGATCCAACGAGCGCTCCCATTTTCGAAGAGCCTGCAATGCGGTGGGCGGTGAAGCGGCGAACCTTTGGAATTCGAGAAACAAGAAGTGGACGCGGCACATTCACAATCACTACGCGCGAGCTATGGAATTCCAGACTGAAAGGCGTCGCTTGGTCATAGATGAACATGTCTCCCGCTGACGCGCTGGTGCGACGACGGTCTTGTTCGAGATCTACTCGCCCACTGAGTATGAGGTAGAGCATGAAATGGTCACGCTGGTCCACTCGGATCTCACCTCGGCCTCGGGTCATCAATATGCTCTCAGCTTGAAGCGACAGGGCCTCGCTCATGACAAGCGGGCCAAATTCCCGACTGGATACCCTTGCTCGAAAAGCTTGACCGACTGGCCTTTTGCAGACGGACAGGGAAAAGTTTTGACAGGTTGCCTGATGCCAATCGTCGAAACCATCCTCAGCGCTCCCGGTGGAGGTGTTGTCCATACTTAGCATTTCTTGCGTTTCCTACTGGAGATAAGGCGCTCTGAAACGGGCGTTCTTTCGCAACGAAAACTCCATCCTCGAGTGCGGGCGATAGGATATGACTCGAAACCTAACAGTGTCAACTTGACTAGGAACATCCCTTCCAGCCAGAGGGGCAGGCCACTGAATGCTGCTGGGTAAGCGACGCAATGCGATCCTGGGTGCGCGCTGCGTACTGCACCGGCTCCCACTGAGTCGCTCAGGAGCCCCTGCCGGGCTGGGCGATGCTTGCAGGCGTGATGCGACCGGCTAGCAAACAGTCCGTCCGCGTGTTCCAGGGCAAGTGGATGCCGCAAAGCGCTCATCCCATCTAACGGTTGATACTGGGCAGATCTCTGCATATCCATCCCCGCCTAACCCAGATCATAGAGGGCGATCTACCGGTGGTGTCAGGCTACTGAACGCCATGCTGTCCGGCGTGGTGGCAGCGACTTCGATCCGGACCTGCACGGGGCCGGGCATGCTGAACGCCTCGATGCCGGCCTCAACCCGGCCCAAAACCTGGATCGCCCCGCTGATCGCTTGCCCGTCGT
This sequence comes from Variovorax sp. 10N432, assembly GCF_056394465.1. NCBI lineage: Bacteria > Pseudomonadati > Pseudomonadota > Betaproteobacteria > Burkholderiales > Comamonadaceae > Variovorax > Variovorax sp. 10N432. The sequence continues at coordinate 33,618 of NZ_JBFTHX010000044.1, read as the reverse complement.
GTCTGTGGAAGATTGTGAGGTCAGGGCCGGGTGACCAGCAGATCATGTCGCCGACCTCGTAGCTTTTCGTTCGCATCCCACTGCCAGTGATCGACCTGGGCAGCGGACCGAACTTCTCGCGTCCGAACAGATCGTGCATGGTGATCGTCATCGGAAGCATCGCAACGAATTCTCGGGCTGTGTCGTTGTCAGCAAGCGTGGCCGCAACCACCTTGTCATTCAAGATCAGGTGAACCTTCATGGTGAACCTCGACCGCTGATTTGCTGCGATGGGCGCGAAAAGCACTGGCTTTGCGCCTCACCGTGTGAGCCGCGGATGAAGGAGGATGCCTTCAACATCAGCCCACCCGGTCCCGGAAGGCGGCGTATCAACATGACGTCTGGTCTTCGTTCGGGAGTCATGAGCAACGGTCCCCGGGCGAGGTTCGACAACCCATTTCGCGAAAGGGTGCTGGCGAACCTGATCGCCGTAGGATGCGGAAGGGGCGTGACAACAATCGCTAGGTTGTCGGATGTCGGCTTGAACGGTGATGAATCAAGGATCATGTTGAACTCATGTTGCATGTGATGCGTGAAGGGCATCCGGGCCTTGGAACTTGGCAGTTGAGATTTGGGATGATTGGCTGCGCTAGTCCCGCGGTAGCAAGACATCATTGCCGTGCTGTGAGGCGATGGGGTGCACTCCGCAATTTGTTCGCCGACGGAACCCCTCATCGGAGATGACCGCATGCCGAGAAACGCCGCTCGACTTGAGCACGCTTTCGAAGGCGGCGGACCTGCTGTTCAACACGGGCCCATTTGCAGCGCTGGACACATCCTGTCTAGGCGATCGCAGGACTCTGGACTTCGATGTGTGCGCCACCCGTAGTTGTCGTCGTACTGATGCTCAGGGAGCCCTCGGCCGGACGGGGCCTAGGGTCCAAAGCTCGACCGTGCCTGGATCCCCCAACGCCCGTCCACCAGCGTCATGATGTAGAGCGACTCGTACATGCCGATGATGGTGTGGTCGGTCCGAAAACGCGTGTACGACAGCGCCACATGCGCTTTTTCGGCGTTGTGCTGGATGACCCTTCGTGATTCCCAGCGGCTGTAGGACCAGCCATCTTCTGCCTCCAGGCGCGCAAAAAGGTCCATGGGATTGCCACCCGGAGCCTGATAGACCTTAATCGACCGGCCGGCGTAGCGCGTGTGCGGAAAGTGCAGGCACGCATCCATTCCAATTGCATCGTGTGCGTTGAGCGCGGACATGAAATCGTCCAGCACCGCGTTGCACAGTTCCTGGATCGCGTCGCGGTCCGTCGGGTCAGGTGCGTAACTCGTGTGCATGCTCAATCGATAGTGATGCCGGCCTGCTTGATAACCACGCTCCAGATCTTGTCTTCCGCTTCCAGGAAACGTGCGTAGTCGGAGGGCTGGCTCGAGATTAGTTCGAGCCCCTGACTTGCGAATTGCTTCGCTACTGCAGGGTTGTGCGTGAACTCGTCTATTTCCCTTTGCAGGCGATCGATCACTTTTGGCGAAGTCTTGCCGGGCACGTGAATGCCGTACCACGCCATGAAGCTGAAGTTTGGTACCCCTGCCTCGGCGAAGGTCGGCACGTCGGGGAGCAACGGGCTGCGTGTGGGCGAAGTGACGGCAAGCGCACGCAGCTTGCCGGCGCGGATGTGTTGCAACGAAGTGATGAGGCTGTCGAACATGAAGGCGGTTTGCCCGCCGAGCAGATCGTTCATCGCAGGCGCGGCGCCTTTGTAGGGAATGTGCGTGAACTTGGCCCCGGTTCTCTGCATCAGCAGCGCAGCTTGCAGGTGCGGCGACGACCCATTTCCGTAGGATCCGAAGGTGAGCAGTTCCGGCGACTTCTTCGCTGCCGCGAGCAAGTCCGCTACGGATTTGTAGGAACTCGATGCGTTTACGACGAGGACGTTAGGACCTTGTGCGATCAACGACACGGGCGCGAGGTCCGCGTTCGGGTCGTACGGGAGCTTCTTAAACAGATGCTTATTGACGACCGCCTGCCCGATAGCCGCGAGCAGAACCGTGTGGCCGTCCGCCGGCGACTTGGCCACGAGGTCGGTCGCAATGACGCCACCGCCGCCGGGCCGGTTGTCCACAATTATGGGCTGTCCCATGGCCTGCTGGGCATGGTTGGAGAGGCTGCGCGCGATCGCATCTGTGATTCCGCCCGGTGGGAAGGGCACAAGCAGCTTCACCGGCTTTTCCGGGTAGCCCTCGGCCATGACGATGGAAGGCATGCCGATGGCTGCTGCAATTGCACTAGCCGCAATGGCGGTCGAGAGGATCAGTCGTTGAAGTCTCATGATTTTTCTCCACGGGATCAGGATGCAAGCGAAGGGGAAGGAAGGCGAAAGCGCGAGAGCTCCGAGAGCGCCTCGCGCATCTCCTGCTCGATACGCGCGACGATGTCCGCGAGCGGCTCGATGCGATCGGCGAAGGCCACCGCCTGGCCAAGCGACACTGTGCCGCTGCGACTGTCGCCGGTCTCATAGATCTTGCGGCCGAGTTGACCTGAGACATGGGGGCGCAGTACTTCGAAATCGCCGCCGTGCGAGCGCTCGAGTTCGTTCACCAGATCCGTGGTCTCGTTGCGGAGGGCGCGGACTGTGTTGCGCACGCTCTGCATGATCAATGCGGTGTCGGTCTCGCTCGACCGCACCAGCATTTCCTTGTACCGACGATGCGCCCAGATTTCCTCGGCGACCAGAAAGCGCGTGCCGATGGTCACGCCATCGACACCGAGCGCTAACGCCGCCACGACCTGTGCGCCCGTACCGATGCCGCCACCCAACAGGACGGGAATGTCGAGGCTCCTGCCCGCCAGTGCGCCCTGAACCATCGTGCCGACGAGATCGACCCCAGGATGGCCTCCGCACTCGGCACCTACCACGGAAACGGCATCCACACCGATTGCCTGCGCCTTGAGTGCATGGCGCAACGACGGCGCCTTGTGCAGCACCTTGATGCCGGCATGGTGCAGCAGCGGCAAATAGGGTTCGGGATTGCGCCCTGACGTCTCTACGTAGCGAACGCCGGCGCGCACGATTTCCTCAAAGGTCTCCTGCACGCGCTCGCCCGCCGTGGGCGCGGGCAGCATCGAGACGTTTACACCGAAAGGCAGGTCGCCCACCAGGTCCTGGCAGCGCGCGATCTCGTCGCGCAGCCCCGCCGTGGTGGCGTGACTCGACGCGGTGATGAAGCCCATCACGCCGGACTTGGCCGCCGCGGCCACATAACTCGCATCGGCAAGCCACTGAAGACCACCAGCGACGATGGGAAGACGGGTGCCGAAGAGGTCTGTGATTGCGTTGCTTGACTGAAATTGCATGCGGGCTCCGACAGTGTATTTAATGGAACGCCTGTTCCATTGTGCAAGTTTCCTACACTTAAGGCTCGATCGTCAATCCGCACCCTAAGACCCGCACGGCAGTAAGGCCTGGCATCAGCCCTTGCTTTTCCTTGAGTGCTCGCCAATAATGAATCCACTGTTCCATTTTACGCATCATGAAGCCATCTAGGAAACCCACCTCCCAGTCTGCCGATGAGGCGGACAAGGATCAGGTCTCCGCGCTCGCGCGCGGACTCCAACTGCTCGATGCCTTTGGTTCGGCCGAGCGATTCCTGAGCGTGCAGGATCTGGTCGAGCGCAGCAGCCTTCCTAAGGCGACGGTGTCGCGGCTGGCGCACACGCTGGCTGCCAACGGATACCTCGAGTACTCGGAAGATAAAGGCCAGTTCTATTTGGGTGCTCGCGTTATCTCGCTTGGCTTCTCGACACTGGGGGCGCTGCGCGTGCGCCAAGTCGCACGGCCCTTGATGCGGGATCTGGCCGACAGCTGTTCGGCCTCGGTAGGCATCGGCTTGCGCGATCGGCACACGATGCTCTACATTGAGAACGCGGCCAGTGCGGCCAACCAAAATTTCAGGCTCAACATCGGCTCACGGGTCCCGTTGGCCGCCTCCGCGTTAGGGCGGGCCTACTACTGCGGTTTGAACGACGGTGAACGCGAGCAGCTGCTTTCCCAGCTGTCGCAACGCGCCGGTTCCGAATTCGGGCAGATCAAGGCCTCGCTGGATGCCGGGCTGAAGGCTTATTCTGAACTCGGCTTCTGCCTTTCGGTAGGCGAATGGCAAAGCGACGTGAACGCGGTCGGCGTGCCGTTCCGCCCGGCTGACGGCACCGTCGTGCTGGGCTTCAATTGCTGCGGTCCGGCCTTCCAGCTGCCCGAACGTGACCTGCGCGAGACGTGGGGTCCGCGTCTGGTGAACATGGTGCGCAACGTCGAGGCGGCCGCTTCATTCCTCTGACCCGCAACGATCATGACAACCCCTTCATTCCTGCGCCTTCACGACGTGCCCGCATGGTGGGCCATACAGACGCCCGGGGCCATTGCGCTGCTTGAAGGTCGTCGCACCCTGACATACGCGCAACTCCAGCGCGCCGTCGACGACGCGAGGGCTGCCCTCACCGGGCTCGGTGTCATGCCGGCACAGCGCGTGTTGCTCGTAGCCGAGAACAGCATTGCCCTGGTGGCATTTGCACTCGCTGCCAGCAGTCTCGGCGCCTCATTCGTGCTGGTGAACGCGCGACTCTCGGCGCAGGAGATCGACGCCATTATCGAGCACGCGCAGCCGCAGGCGGAGATCTACATCGATGCCGGCTTCAAGGAAGGCGTCGCCCATGGGCTGCGACGTCGCGCGATCCCTCTGAACTGCGGCCAGGCAGGCCACGTGCGAGCGGTTGCCGCGACAAGGAGCTTCGAGCCCCAGCCTAGCGACGTGGCGGCGCTGATCTACACCTCGGGGTCCACTGGCAGGCCCAAGGGGGTCATGCTGACGCATGCGGGGCTGTTGTTCGTGGCGACAACCATGGCGAGCTTTCGGAAGCTCTCGCCCGCGGACCGCAGCTATGGCGTGCTTCCCATGTCGCACACGATGGGCCTGACGAGCGTGTTGCTCAGCACGCTCGCTGCCGGCGGCTCGGTGCTGTTGAGCGCGCGCTTCGAGGTCGAGGCGCTACTCGACGCCATCGAGACGCAAGAGCTCACGCACTTCCAGGGCGTGCAGGCGATGCACACGGCGCTGCTAGCACACCTCCGGCGCGTGGGACGCGCATTGCAGACGGGTCGAATGCGGTACATCTACGCGGGAGGATCGCCGCTCGACCCCACACTGAAAGCCGAGGTCGAGGCGCTCTTCGGACTTCCGTTGCACAACGGCTACGGCCTCACCGAGAGTTCGCCCACGCTCTGCCATTCGCGCTTGGGCGAGCACAGCAAGGAAGCCGCCGTCGGTCCGCCGATCCCGGGAGTCGCCATCCGCATCGTGGATGTCCAAGGCATGGATGTTGCCCCCGGGGAACCCGGTGAACTCTGGGCCAGCAGCCCCGGAGTCATGCTGGGATATTTCCGGGACTTGGAAGCGACCCAGGCCACGCTGTCCGGCCCGTGGCTGCACACTGGCGACATCGCCCGCCAAGATGTGAGCGGCAACGTCTTCCTTGTCGGCCGCATCAAGGACATCATCATTCGCTCGGGCTTCAACGTCTATCCGGCGGAGGTCGAGGCAGCCCTCAACGCGCATCCGGCGGTCGCGCAGTCCGCGGTAGTCGGGCGGGACGTCGAGCGCAACGAGGAGGTGATTGCTTTCGTGCAGCCCAAGCTAGGCCATCCCCTCGATGACGCAACGTTGACCTCCTTCCTCAAGGACCGTATCTCACCCTACAAGCGGCCATCGCAAATCGTGATCGTCGATGCGCTGCCAACCATGACGAACGGCAAAGTGGAGCGAACCGCCCTGAAGAAGATGGCGAGCACCATGCCGCGTCGACCGCACACCGCCGTTCCATCGACCTGATTCCCCACCTCCGGGCAAAGGCCCGGAATCCATGCTCGTGCGGCGTAGCCCACGCGATGCGTCTATCCAAGCCCCTTCAGGAGATTTCTATGCGTCAAGGTTCCTTCAGCATTCCCCCGATGGAGCGCGTCTTCTTCGGCCGTCCTTTCACTGAAGTCGTGATGGAAGAGGTCGAGCGTCTCGGTGCGCAGCGCGTCTTCCTCTTGGTGAGCAACACGCTCAACAACAAGACGAACGAGATCCGCAAAATGCAGGACGCGCTGGGCAGCCGCTTCGCCGCGATCTACGACGACATCCCGGCGCACATCCCGCGCGACGCGGTGCTACGCGCCTCCGCCATTGCGCGTGCGGCAGATGCCGACCTGATCGTCACGATCGGCGGCGGCTCCATCACCGACGCCGGCAAAAACGTGCAGTTGTGCCTCGAACACGACATCACCGAGTTGGACCAATTCGAGCCTTTCAGGCTCAAGACCGATCCCACTACCGGCGTCGTCGAGGCGCCAGTGTTCCGCGGACCCAAGGTGCGGCAGATCGCGGTCCCTACAACGCTGTCGGGCGGCGAGTTCCACCAGAGCGGTGGCTCCAACGATCCTGTGAAGAAGCTCAAACAGAGCATCCGCAATCCGCTGATGATTCCGCGCACCGTTGTCTTCGATCCGGCCCTCACCATGCACACGCCGCTCGGCCTCTGGTTGTCCACTGGCATGCGCGCCGTTGATCATGCAGTGGAGTCTTTCTACTCGCCCTATGGGAGTCCATTTGTCGACGGCACCTCTCTTCAGGCCCTGCGCGTACTTCCCAATGCCCTGAAGCGCACGAAGCGCGACCCGGACGACCTGGAAGCGCGCGCCGATGCGCAAGCCGGCATGTGGCTTTCGCAGATGGGTATGTGGTCGCTGGTGCCGATGGGAGCGAGCCACGGCATCGGCCATGTGCTCGCAGGCACCTTCCATGTGCCGCATGGGCATTGCACCTGCGTCACCCTGCCTGCGGTGCTGCGCTTCAACAAGCCGGTGACTGAAGCAAAGCAGAAGCTGTTGAGCGAGGCACTCGGCGACGCGCGGCGCGAGACCGGCGATCTCGTCGCCGAACTCATCGGCCAACTGGAGATGCCCGATCGGCTGCACAAGGTCGGCGTACAGCGCTCCGACTTCGAACTCGTGGCCAGGAACGCGCGGCTCGATCGATGGACGCACAGCAATCCGCGCAAGTTCACGAGCGAACAGGAGATCGTTGAATTGCTCGAGACGGTTGCCTGATCAAGGAAACGTGCTATGGCGCAATACGAGACCCTGCGGCTTGAGATTGAAAACGGCCTTGCTTGGCTAACTTTGTCTCGGCCAGAGAGCCTGAATGCCATGAGCCAGCAGATGCTGAAGGAGTTGCGCTCAGCACTCAAGGCAGTGATCGCATCGCCGGCGCGTTGCCTAGTGTTGACTGGCGAAGGTCGTGCGTTTGGCAGCGGCGCCGATCTTCAGGCGCCGCGCGTCGGGTTGGATTCGAACGACCCTGACGAGTTCCTCCGCGACTGGTTCGCACCGCCATTCCGCCTTCTGGCGGATTTGGAGATCCCCACGATCGCGGCCGTCAACGGCGCCTGTGTCGGCGCCAGCATGAGTCTCGCACTCACGTGCGACATCGTGATCGCTTCGCAGTCGGCATACTTCCTTCAACCATTCGTCAATATAGGGCTGGTTCCGGACCTCGGATCGAGCTGGCTCCTACCCCAAGCGCTCGGGCGCGCCCGGGCAACGGGACTGATGCTGCTGGGCGAGAAACTGCCTGCGGAAGATGCCGCCGCCTGGGGCCTGATCTGGAAGGCCGTCCCCGATAGCGACCTTCCCGCCGTCGTTCGCACAACGGCGCGCAGGCTCGCCGATGGCCCGGGGCAGAGCCCCGGTATGATCAAGAAACTCATGGCGCTCGCGCCACGCAATGGCCTCGAGGAACAGATGCGCGTCGAGATCGAAATGCAGCGCGTCGCTCTGCGAAGCCCCGATCACATCGAGGCGCGTGCGGCATTCCGGGAAAAGCGTCCGCCGCAATTTGTCCGTTAAACCGTGGTCTGACCAGTATGGCGCTGCACTGCGTAGAGCGTCTCGTCGTATGCCAGGGTTCAGGCACTCATCGGCCGAGATCTGCTGCGAAGACTTCGCGGGAGAGTGTGCACTTGCGCGGGTGTGACAAACGAGGCGCTCGGTGTCTCGCGAAGCGGCTTCTACGCGTGGCTGTCAAGCGACATCAGGAACAACCCCTAGGCCAAGAAGCCAACGAAGTCTGAAACGACGAGGTGCTCGGCGGCTAGGGAACATTGGGAGGGTAATTAGTCATCCGCCTGAACCGGTCCCGCGATCGGAACGCTGCGAGCGATCAAGCCGATGCACCAGGCTCGTCCACCTGCCTCCTGAGAAAGGCTATGAGCTCACTCCCCGAACGAAGAACGGTCCCGCGCTGGCCGGCTACGGCATCGTCATCATGGCCAACGCACTTAATAGGACGGTGACCACACTACCCGCCGACCTGTGGAACATTGACGTGGGATCGTTGCAAGGAGCTATCTGACACGCTCGGTTCACGATCGAATCCGAGGTGAAGGCCTTCTGCGGCAGTACTTCCTAAAGGGCACCAACCTGTCCGGATGGAGCGCCCAAGAGATCCAGGCTGTAGCGCGCGCTGAACACCACACGCAGGAAGGCGCTTGGGTGGAAGACATCAGCCGAAACCCCAGGGTGAGTACCATAAATCTGTTCAACAACCCCGTCCTGCGACGGCCGGTTGAATTCGCCCAGTACGGCAGCGAGCACTTCTACACCGCGCGCGCATGCACACGGCACGCTGTCGAAAGGAAGTTCAGCCTCTTGGCTGCGTGACTTGGTGTGCATGGAAACGAGGCAGGGTCACTTCAGGATGCCCCGTCTCAGGAGCGCACCGGTCGAAGCCGCACCGGCGACCGCGTAACTCCGTGATCCGCTATGCGACGTCCTGCCATGTGTGAAGTAAGTATCGCCAGCAAAAAAATCCCCACGCTAAGGAAGCTCAGGTAGTGGGCCCCGAACAGGTAGATCCCGAATGCTCCAAGAACGCCTGCTATCGTGACGCCCAAATAGGTCGCGGCGGTGTTCAAGCCGAGCAGGATGGGGGCGATATCTGGTGCCACAGTCACCAATCGAAACTGTTGCGGGCTCTGAATGCCCCATCCAGCGGCGCCCCACACCGCGATTGCCAAAACAGAGAGCCAGAGCGACGCGCTGGCCCAAGGTAGCAGCGTCATGACAGCGGCTTGCACCGTCAGCACCACCAGCATTACATGGGATGCACTGACTGTATCCAGAACGCGAGAAAGAGCAATGTTCGTCACGGTGCCACACGTGCCCCAGACTACCAGCAGTAATCCGAATACGACGGCATTGGCCAGAACGCGATCGAAAACCACCGAGAAGTAGATGTAAACCAGGAAGTTTCCGGCCATGCCCAGAAACGTTGTGAGCAACGTCCATCCAACGCGCGAGTCTCGCAAGGGACTCAGACGTGCACTGAGACTAATCTTCGGCGGCAGCGGCACGTTCCTCAGCAGGCCTATGATGCCGAGAGCCGCAGCAAGACCCATGGCGGAGACGAAATACATCGTCCAACGCCAGTCGGCGAGACCTCCGATGACCGTGCCGATTGGCGAGCCCAAAGCTGTCGCCGCAGTGAGGCCCGCAACTATGACTCCGATGGCCTGGCCTCGACGCTCCGGCGCAACGATGGTGGCACCTGTCCCGGTGGCGATTGGCGCGTACATTGCCGCGCCAAGCCCGGCGAAAACTCGCGAAATCAGGGCAATAGTGAAGGTCGGAGCAATTGCAGTCGCCAGGTTAGCGAGTACAAAAATGCCCAGCCCCGACAGCATCAACTGCTTGCGCGAAACGTTCGCCGCGATGGCTGCGACAGTCGGCGCAAGCAGCGCATACGCAATCGCGTAGACGGTCGTCAGCTGACCAGCAACGCCAATATCTACATTGAAGCCCTTCGCAATCTCCGGTAGCACCCCTGCCACCACGAACGTACCCGTCCCCAACGCAAACATCCCGAGAGCTAGAACTAACAGTCGCTTATCCAACGTCTTCTCCACCGCAATATTGAAAGGTCTTCACGCAACTGCTTGGTTGCATCATGCAACTTTACTCGGAATAGTTGTTTGATGCAACGTAATCGGCCAACCGCCCCACCTTGGGATCTGAAGCCGAGCCGGAGACCATGCTGTCCATCTAAATCGGCTGGACACCTATGGACGTCAATCCGAAGCAATGCCACTGTCACAGCGCAGCGTTCAAGACGCAGGGTTCTGCGGCATGCGCGGAACCTGGCGCTTCCGTTGCGGCGGTCGCGTTGTCGTTTGGGCTGAACGACAACTCTCGTGCATCAATGGCGTCGCGGCCGCGGGGCGAGTCCCGCGCCATCTCCAGCAAGTGCCGCGGTCGAGCGTGCGCGGGAGTTTGTCGAGTTGTCGCTGCCTGCGCCGCCGCCGGCTCCGGCGCCAGCGTTCGCAGCGGCCAGTACCGAGACGATCCGACTCAGATTCAAGCGCGAGGCCCTCGGCGTCAGCAATGTGTGGCCGGTCTCGGCGGCGGTCGCCTGTGCAGCATGGCTGCGCGAGTTGTTGCGATGATCCGATGATCCGCATCGACGCCTTTTGGCTTCGCACCATGCGTGCCGGCGCCGAGCGCTTGAAGGCTCATGTCGTGCATGCCTTAGGCAGTGCCCGGGCGCATTGGCCAACGTGCGAGCCGCCGGCCGCTTTGTTTGGCCGAGCGACAGCAGCGCAGCGACCCCGCTGACATTGACGCAGGCGCAGTTCGATGCGCTATTCGTGCGACCACCCTGGGCGCGCCTGCGAAGGATGACAGTGATCACCCGTCTATTGCCCTTCGCAGGGAGCGCGTTCCGAGCGCAACTCGCAATGACGCGAAGCAGCGGGGCTTGAATGATGGGAACCCAATGCAGGACCAGCGCAACCTCAAGGACAAAGACCTCCAAGTCTGAGCCCCAAGGCGGTCACGGGCGCTCGCGCAGCAGATGCTGCAGCAGGTCCAGCGCCAGGCTCAGGTCATTCGCCTGAAGGACGCTACGCTCGAGAAGCCCAGGTGCGAACTGGCACGTCACAAGGCCTGGGAGTTTGTTGCGAAGTCCGAGGCGATGAGCGCGGTAGCAGCGCCGGCTGTTCGAGGAGACACTGGCCGAGGACTGCGCCCACACAGTTGAACAGCCGCATCGAAGAACTGCTTCCCCACATCCCGCGCGCTAAGCACGCCACCGCTACCGCGGCGATGCTCGCCCGCCCGTCAACCATGGGACGGCCAGCCGCCTACGATGCAACAGATGGGGGTGAAGTGTCGAAGAGGGCGCTCCAACAATGAGGTAGACGTGCGCTACTGGACGCCGGAATATCCTGGGCCGGGCTGTCAACCACCGCAACAGTGGTCAGGCTTCTGTGTTGTGCAGGCCGACCTTCGGTCGGATGGTTCCGAGCACCCTCTCGTTTCGCCCGGTGATGACGTCGCGAGTAGTCTTCGTGGCGCCTGGGCCGGGCGCGTAGCGCACCTCGCGGAACGCCAGAGGCTTGCCCCCTTTCGCTTGGACTGTCATTGTCTCAATCGGGCGGCCTGTTCGATGCTCAACCAGCTCCGTTGGAGGCTTGCCATGAGGGCACAACCACCGATCGCCCCACTGCATCAGTGCAACGATGACCGGATGCAGGTCCTCCCCCTTCTGTGTCAACCGATAGCCGTCTGTGTTCGCACGGTCCGCAAGCGGGTATCGCTCGATAATCCCCAGCGCTGATAGCCTCTCCAGTCGAGCCGTGAGGATGTTTCGAGCGATGCCAAGCTCTTTTTGGAACTGATCAAAGCGACACATCCCGTGCATCATTTCGCGCACAAGAAGCAGGGACCACCACTCGCCAACCTCCTCCAAGGAACGAGCGATAGAACAGTTCATGCCGGTGAAGCTCTTTCGTTGCATTGGAAATTTTACAAATAAGTTTCATGGAGCAACAGTTCAGTCGACCGAAGCCGGCGTCGCCGAGTTGCATTATGCAACCACGATAGCATGATCGTCAGCTCGCGGTCGCAACATCGTGCGTATCGGCACTCCAACGCATGGCCCCAGGCAATGGATGGCAGCTGTGGAACTGCCCGGGAGGGCCTATTGGCCCGGGCTTGCGCCGATACAGGCGCACCTACGGGGCGTCCAGTAGTGGTCGCCTGACGGTGAGAAGGTTGGCCAGGTCTGCGGCCACGCTGAGGAAGCGCCTTCTCATCGTCGATGGTGCCGGTACTCAGCCGAAAGCCTTGCGCCTGCCCACTGGTTGCTTTTCTTGGACTGCTTCCTCTCTGGGTCGCGCGCGCCCGAGGCATTCCTGGTGGAACTGGGCGCGGCGATGACCGTGGCATCCACGGGTCCTTCGGCATGAAGGCCACGTGGCGGTCGCTATGCGCGTAGCAAGCTGATCCACCGGGTGGTGACCACCTCGGGCAACGTGCATCTCCACGGGCGGATCGCTCAGGTTGCAGAGTGCTGCAGGAAGTGGATGCGCAGCATCCGCTCCAGGCCCCCCGGGTGGCGACCGCGACCAGCCTTGGGGTAGTGCGGCTCGCGATCAACGCACACAACTGCGCCCACGCTCATACTCAGCCGCCGCCCGGTCGCTATCGCAAAGCCATATGTCGGGGGGCAGAGGTCTAGTTCAGGCCGCCGGTGGAGCAACGGTTCCGATGAGCCGCTCCAAGCGAAGTGCGATCTCGAGCAACTTCTTGTCATTTCCAGCTCTAGCATCCAGCTCCAGACCGATTGGAAGCCCGTTGCCCAGGATGCCCATTGGCAGGCTGATTCCTGGCAACCCAACGATGTTGCCTGGGTGGGTGTTCTTCGCCAAGAAGGTATCGATGACTTCATTGCCCGCGACCTTGAACTTCCATTGGTTCTCGATTGCCGGCGCCGTGCAGCCGGTGGTCGGGAAGATCAAGGCATCCGCGCGAGCGAACGCGAGCGTGTTGTAGCGGCGCTGCAATTCGGGGCGATTTCGCTCCATGACTGCGCTGTAGGTGGCGTCAGAAGTGAAGTCTGGAGCACCGGTCACCACGAAGCGCCCCCAGCGCGCCTTCAAAACGGGGTTGATCTGAGCATAGATCTGCTCAAAAGTGACCGGTACATCGTTCTTCGCGAGGAAGTCCCGGATCTCGGGCATTGTCTCGTGAAAGAAAACAGGCCATGTGGAACTCTCGACCAGCGGCCTGAAGTCGCTACCGAGATCCACCTCAACGATCTCAGCGCCGGCATCCTTGATCTGGCGCAGTCGCTCTCGGAACAGGCGTTCGACATCCTGATCCACGGAATCCAGGTACTGTCTCGGCGCGTAAGCCAGCTTAACCCCCTTAAGGCCGCGTTGTTCCTTAGATACAGCGGTGCTTGTCTTGGTGACGATTCCATCGACCAAAATGCAGTCTTCAACGGCGCGAGCCAGTAGTCCGATTGCATCAAGCGTGCCGGAGATTGGTGCGGTTCCCTCCGCCGGCCAACGTCCAGGCGTGGGCTTGAATCCGACGACACCGCACAGCGACGCTGGAACCCGGATCGAGCCAACCGTATCGCCGCCCATTGCCGCGGGCACAATGCGCGCGGCCACAGATGCGCCAGCGCCACTCGAGGAGCCGCCAGTGATGTGCGCTTGGTTGTAAGGATTTTTTACCTGCCCGTGGTGTTGGTTGTATCCCGTCAGGTTGTAAGACATCTCTGCGAGATTGTTCTTTCCGAACACAATTCCGCCAGAGTCCTTCAACAAGGTCACGGCAACCGCATCGCGCCCCGGCCTGAAGCCATCGAGCACTTTCGTCCCGATCGTCGTCGGCAAGTCGCGGGTCAGGTAACTGTCCTTGACACCAATCGGGACGCCAAGCAGCGGCCCCGTCTTACCAGCTGCCCGATCCTTGTCCGCTGCGCGCGCTGCCGCGAGGACTGCGGCCTCGTCAATCGTAATGAACGCGTTCAGTCCGGCATTGGCACGTGCGCGGCCAAGCAGCGCTCCAGCATAGGCCTCCGAACTGATCGCCCCTTCTCGGATCAAGCGTGCGGCTGCGACCAAGCTGAGCTCGTGCAGTTCCGAGCTGGCGCCACCCTGCGCTGCCTGGCCCAAAGAAATACCGGAACCCAAAAACGCCGTAGCGGCCGCGCCCTTGAGCAGTTGACGGCGGTTCACAAAGTCGGTCTCAACTGGTGGCCCGTCGGGGTTGATCGAAGCTTGCTTCAACTTGTGGCTCATAGAAATCCTCACTACTTTTCACTGGGATGCCGACCAAGAAAGGCCGACGCTCTATCGACAGGACACTTTCTGTGACCTGGGATCTATTTGACGGCCCTCACGACCGGGGGGCCTCTCGAGTCGCTGCGGGGATAAGACGCGACGGCTTGATCTACGGCAGTTCATAACGCAGCGTGGTCCGGTATAGCAGCCAAACTGACACCAACATGCGCCAAGACTTTCCAGTTCGTGCAGCACCAACTCCGCGGTAGTCGTCTGAAGAATGATCGACCGAGGACCGCCATTAACTTAACAGCGTTATAGTGACATGAAATCTCTGAGATTTCAAGGCGAGAGCCGTTAGTGATCTTCCCTATGAGTGATTCTGTAACTTCTAGCTCAACCACCCTTAACGTTGTTATGTAGCCTTTACAGCACGGCGAAGACCGGACACGCGAAACGCGACGCCTTTCGCAGCCCACAGGTTCACCACCATTGCACCGTGGAAGGGACTCCTCGTCCTCTACTCCACAGCCTTGACCATGTCCTCCACGACCTTCTTGGCATCACCGAAGACCATCATGGTCCTGTCCATATAGAAGAGCTCGTTGTCCAAGCCGGCGTAGCCGGCTGCCATGGATCGCTTGTTCACGATGATGGTTTTGGCCTTGTAGGCCTCCAAGATAGGCATACCATAGATCGGGCTGCCCTTGATATGCGCCGCAGGGTTCACAACGTCGTTGGCCCCCAGGATCATGGCCACGTCCGCCTGCCCGAACTCTCCGTTGATGTCCTCCATCTCGAACACTTGGTCATACGGCACCTCGGCTTCCGCGAGCAACACGTTCATGTGCCCCGGCATGCGGCCGGCCACCGGGTGGATCGCGTATTTCACGGTGATGCCCTTCTCCGTCAGCTTCTGGGCCAGTTCCTTCACGGCATGCTGGGCGCGCGCGACGGCCAGCCCGTAACCCGGGACGATCACCACGGTTTCGGCATTGCCCAGGACGAAGGCCGCGTCGTCGGCGCTGCCGCTCTTGACCGGGCGCTGCTCCTTGGCGCCGCTGGCCGCCGTGGTCGTCTCCCCACCAAACCCGCCCAGGATCACGTTGAAGAAGGACCGGTTCATAGCCTTGCACATGATGTAGCTCAGGATGGCTCCAGAGCTCCCGACCAGCGATCCGGCAATGATCAGCATGCTGTTGTTCAAGCTGAACCCAATGCCGGCGGCCGCCCAGCCAGAGTAGCTGTTGAGCATGGACACCACTACCGGCATGTCCGCCCCGCCGATGGGAATGATGATCAATACCCCGATGACGAAGGCCAAGGCCAGCATGGAAACGAAGGCGCTCCAACTGCCGGTAGCCATGAAGGCCAAGCCCAAGCCGACGGTGGCGAGACCCAGCACCAGGTTGAGCAGGTGCTGGTACCGAAACTGGACGGGAGCACCCTGGAACAGACGGAACTTGTATTTGCCCGAGAGCTTGCCAAAGGCGATGACAGAGCCGCTGAAAGTGATGGCACCGATGGCCGCGCCCAGAAACAGCTCCAAGCGGTTGCCGACCGGGATAGGGTCGCCCACCGCAGCGATGCCAAAAGCACGGGGCTCAGCAACCGCCGCCACGGCGATGAAGACCGCGGCCAGGCCGATCATGCTGTGCATGAAAGCCACGAGTTCGGGCATCTTGGTCATCTCGACCTTGCTAGCCATGTATGCGCCCAGGCCGCCGCCTATCACCAGTGCGACTAGCACGTAGGCGAGGCCTGCCGGGTTGCCGTTGGCTAACTTGTAGATCAGCGTAGTGGTGGTCAGCACGGCGATCGCCATGCCGACCATGCCAAAGATGTTGCCCCGGATCGAGGTGGTCGGATGGGAGAGGCCTTTAAGCGCCTGGATGAAGCAAGCACTGGCAACGAGGTACAGCAGCGTGACGAAGTTCATCGACATGTCAGTGGCCCTCCGCCTTGCCCACGCTACCGGCCGGCTTCTTGTCCTTCTTCTTGAACATCTCCAGCATGCGCCGGGTGACTAGGAAGCCGCCGAAGACGTTCACCGCCGCCAGCGCCACGGCGAGCACGCCCATGGCCTTGCCGAGCGTAGATTCGGTGAGAGCCGCGGCCAGCATCGCGCCGACGATGACGATCGCGGAAATGGCGTTGGTCACGGCCATCAGCGGCGTGTGCAGCGCCGGGGTGACGGTCCAGACGACGTGATAGCCGACGTAGATGGCCAGCACGAAGATGGTCAGGTTGATGAGGGTGTGGGAGGTTTCCATGTCCGTGGTTCCTGTTATTTGCGCTTGACTTCACCGCCCTGGGCGACCAAGCAGGCGGCGACGATGTCGTCTTCGAGGTCGATCTTGAGTCCACCCTCTTTGGGCAGCACGAGCTTGAGGAAGTCAAGCACGTTGCGCGCGTAGAGCGAGGAGGCATCGGCCGCCACCAGCGCAGGCAGATTGGTCTCGCCCACGAGGGTGACGTCGTGTTTGACGACGGTACGGTCGGTTTCGGTCAGGGGGCAGTTGCCGCCACCGTCGGGGCCACGGCCCGCCGCTATATCAACGATGACCGATCCGGGCTTCATTGACCGGACCATCTCGACCGTAATCAGGGTTGGCGCGGGGCGGCCGGGGATCAAGGCGGTGCTGATGACGATGTCGGCCTGGGCGATGCGTTTGGCGACTTCTATCCTCTGGCGGTCGAGCCAGTTGGGGGGCATGGGGCGCGCATACCCCCCTGTGCCCTGGGCGGCCTCTCGTTCTTCGTCGTTTTCGTAGGGAACGTCGATGAACTTGGCGCCTAGGGATTCAACCTGCTCCTTGACACTGGGGCGCACGTCCGATGCTTCGATGACCGCGCCCAGCCGTTTGGCAGTGGCGATGGCCTGTAGCCCGGCCACGCCTACGCCGAGGATGACCACGCGCGCAGCCTTTACCGTGCCGGCTGCCGTCATGAGCATGGGAAAGAAGCGCTGGTACTTGTCCGCCGCGACCATGACTGCCTTGTAGCCCGCGATATTGCCCTGCGAACTCAACACATCCATGCTCTGGGCGCGGGTGGTTCGCGGGGCAGCCTCCAAGGCGAAGGCAGTTAGGCCTGCGGCCGCCAAGCGGTCTAGGCCCGACCGGTCGAAGGGGTCGAGCATGCCCACCAAGGCAGCGCCGGGCCGCATGAGGGACAACTCGGGCTCGGTGGGTGGGCGGACCTTGAGCACGATCTCACTGCCGTACGCGACGGCGACGTCGACAATCTCGCAGCCCACCGCGGCATATGCTGCATCGGGAACGCTGGCGGCCAGGCCGGCACCGGACTGCACTCGTACGACGTGACCTTGCGCAATCAGTTTCTTGGCCGTCTCCGGCGTCGCTGACACGCGAGTCTCTCCCGATACGGTCTCCAAGGGAACAGCTATTTGCATGGGAGTCTCCTCCCGGCGGTGATGGATTGGATGGGGGGCTTCATACTGGGTTGACGAAAACTGTCGTGGTGAACAGTCATAACCTTACACTGTTAATATTGGCTTTGCAACTGTCGCAGGTGGTTTTGAGCACCGCTACGGGCGAGGTGCCGCTGCAAACGCTCTCCTTGCCGCGACTTCCTAGTCGCGTTCAGCGTCTAGGACTACGCGGTTTCGCACGGAGGTTCGCTCGCTATGGCATGTCCGTAAACCCCCACGTCCACATATCTTGACACTGTTATGTTTATGAAAGGATAATTCCTCGAAATCGCGCAGGCGCATCCTCATGACCACTGGAAAGGGCTGGAGCGCTGCACGCTCTGCTCATGCTTACCGAGGTTGCCGTGCAGTGAGATTGCTCTGCCCTTCATTCCTACTAGCTTGGGTTCTCATCAACGCGTATTCGCAATTTGAAACGAAGGGAACAACTCATGTTCAGCAACGACCTCTTGAAGGGAAAACGTATCCTCATCACCGGCGGCGGCACCGGCCTGGGCCGCGAGATGGCGACCCGCTTCGCCGAACTCGGCGCCGACCTCTACCTGTGCGGTCGCCGTCGCGACGTAGTCGAAACTACCGCCCGCGAAATCGCCGCGGCCCATGGTGTGCAGGTGAAGGCTGCCGCGCTTGACATCCGCGACGCCGAGGCTGTGGACCGGTATATCGCCTCCATCTGGGAGGATGGCGGTCCGCTGGACGGGCTGCTCAACAATGCTGCTGGCAACTTCATAAGCCGCACGGAGGATCTGTCGCACCGCGGGTTCGATGCGGTCGCCAATATCGTCATGCATGGCACCTTCTACGTGACCCACAGCGTAGGCAAGCGCTGGGTCACCGACGCCCGCGCTGCAATCGTCCGCGGCGAAGCGCCGCCCATGCGAAGTGTGATGTCCATCTTGGTCACCTGGGTGTTCAACGGCGGGCCCTTCGTTGTGCCCTCAGCGATGGCCAAGTCGGCCATCGCCAACATGACGAAGTCCCTGGCTGCAGAATGGGGCCGCTATGGCGTGCGGCTCAATGCCGTGGCGCCGGGAGAGTTCCCCACCGAAGGCATGAACGCTCGGCTGTCTCCCGGACAGAAGACCATCGGCCGAGAGGAACTCAACCCTATGAAACGCGTCGGCCGTATGAGCGAGTTGCAGAATTTGGCCACCTTTCTGATGGCCGACGGCGTTGACTGGATGACCGGCCAGATCATCACTATTGACGGTGGCAACGCATTGGCCACTGGCGGCAACTTTTACGCCTACCGCAGCTACGAAGACGAGGACTGGGCCCGCATCCGCGAAACCATCCGTACGCAGGACCAGAAGGACAAGCAAGTGGCTCGCGCCGCTTAAACCATCCGAGGAGAAGCCATGCAATCTATCGCCAGCCCTGCACCCGGTGTGCACAACTTTGCGCCCATCGACCGGGTTCTCTTCAACCAGGACGCGGCTGAAGCCGTACGGGCGGAAGCTCAACGTTGGGACTGCCAGCGAGTCTTGCTGATGGTCAGCACCTCCCTGAATCGACAGACGGATGAGATCCGTCGCATCGAGGCAGCCCTGGGACCGCGCCACGCCGAAACTCTCGATGGTGTGCCGCAACACACGACCCGCACTGCCATTTCGAAGGCCACCCGCGCTGCACTGGCCGCGAGGGCCGACTTGATCGTGGCGGTAGGCGGCGGCTCGGTTATCGACGCAGCGAAGATGACTCTCCTCTGTATGGAGCGCGGCATGACCGACGACCACCTGCAGGGACTAGACCCACTGGAAGTGAAACGTGACGAAAAGGGCGCCCTAGTGCGCCCCGTCTATCCGGGACCGAGCGTGCGCATGATCGCGGTTCCAAGCACCCTTAACGGTGGTGAATTCAATGGCGGTTGCCTAGTGACGGACGAACGTCACCACCATAAGCAAACCTTCTACCATCCGCTGCTTATGCCGCGCGCAATCGTCCTGTCTCCGGCTCTCACCGTACACACGCCTGAGGCGCTGTGGCTGGGCTCGGCGACCCGCGCCATGGACCACGCCATTGAGGCGCTGTTGTCTGTAAATGCCACGCCACTAGCAGACGCCGTGGTACTCGATGGCATCGGCCGCATGGTCGAAGCGCTACGCCGCTGGCGTGAGGCGCCATCGGATCTGGCGCGCCGCGCTGACTGCCAGCTTGCGTCTTGGCTGTGCTCCTTCGGCCTGTCCAGTCATGGCGGCGGTGGGCGACTGATGATGGGCCCAAGCCATGCCATCGGGCACGTGCTGGGAGGCACATGCAACGTGCCGCATTACTTTTGCACCCCGGTCCTGATGTCAGCCATCTTGCGCTGGAGCGAGCCGGCCACGTCGGCCAAGCAGCAACGCCTCGCGGTCGCACTTGGACATCCGGAACTGCCAGCGCACAAGGCTTTCGCTCAGCTGGTCCAGGAACTGAAACTTCCGGGGAATCTGGGTGCAGTAGGCGTCGATGCATCCCAGTTCCAGACCATCGCAGACATCGCAATGCGCGAGATCTTCATCCATGGCTCCGCCATGAGTATCCAGGGTAAGGCCGATGTCATCAAGATTCTTGAGTTGGCGTGTTAGCCGCCCCTGAACAGAATGGCGCGTAAAGCGCCGGCGGATACTATTTGCGGATACTGGCTAGTCATTGCCGGCGCCTCTCATGGGCACCGGTTCAAGCCCGCAAACACAAGGTCCAACGTGCAGGCGGTGAGCTGCTCGCGGCTGACCTTGGGTGATCCCAGCGGATTGATGCGGTTCTCGATGATCAGCGTCGCCACGCCATGCATGCACGTCCAGGTCAGGCGGCCGATTTCGTTAGCAGAAAGAATGTGCCCAGGCGGCACGCGCGCAGCGAGGTAGTCCGCCGCCGCGCGCGCCACCACCTGGTAAGACTGGCTAGCCGCCTCGTTCAGCTCGGCATGCGTTTCAGGTTCGCGGAACTGCGGCGCGAACATGAGATGGAACAATGTGGGATGTTTGGTGGCGAACGCCACATAGGCCGACAACAGGGTGCGCAGCCGCTGCTCCGGCGACATTCCGGGTCGCAACCGCGCGAAGCGGAACTCGGTGAGGTCGCGAAAACCGCTGGCGGCGATGGCGGCCAACAACCCTTCCTTGTTGCCGAAATGGTGCTTGGGCGCGACCTGCGACACCCCCACCTCGGCCGCGATGCGGCGCAGGCTTAGGTCGGCCAACCCTACGACGCGCAGTTGCTCCTTGCCGCAGCGCACCAATTCCTCACGCAGGTTGCCGTGGTGGTAGCGACGCGGAGCGGCTTCACACTCAGAGGCCGCGGCCGAAGTCGCAGCTGTCTCACACGGGGCCCGCTTGCGAGCGGCTGACGTTGGGTTTGACGCTGCAGCTGCAGGCTTCGCGTTGGCGGGGCTGTGATCCGTTCTGGCCATGACTTTATCTTAACAGTGGCAACGCTGGTTCCCCGCGCTTCATTGACAATAGTATTACCACTGTTAATATCACGGCCGACGAAGCGTCGCACATGAAAGAGACCGCATGCCCTCCTACGAAGCACCGCTACCGGAATTTCGCTTCCTATTGCACGAAGTGCTCGGCTACGAAGCCCGTGTCGCTGACTTGCCGGGCTACAGTGATGCCACCTTGGATCTGGTTCTGCCAATCCTCGACAGCGCAGGTGAGTTCGCGCGCGACAAGCTGCTGCCCCTCAACCTGGCGGGCGACATGGAAGGCTGCACCCGCCAAGGCCGGACCGTACGCACGCCGCGCGGCTACCGCGAGGCCTATGCCGGCTACTGCGATGCCGGCTGGCCGTCGCTGGGCGGCGACCCGGCCCACGGCGGCCAGGGGCTGCCGGCCACCGTGGCGACACTTGTGCGCGAGGTGGTGGCCGCCGGCTCCATGGCTTTCGGCATGTACTCTGGCCTGTCGCAGGGCGCGTACCGCGCCCTGCTCGCCCACGGCAGCGAGGAACTGCGTAACAAGCTGCTGGCACCGCTGATTGAGGGCCGCTGGACCGGCACCATGTGCCTGACCGAGGCCGAGAGCGGCTCCGACCTGTCGCGCTTGCGAGTCCGAGCCGTGCCGGCCGGCGACGGCAGCTACCGAATCACCGGCAACAAGATATTCATCTCCGGCGGCGACCACGATTTGACTGAGAACATTCTGCATCTGGTGCTAGCGCGCATTCCCGATGCGCCAGCTGGCATCCGCGGCATCAGCCTGTTCGTGGTGCCCAAGAAACTGCCGCGCGACGACGGCAGCCTCCTGCCGACGGATAGCGACAACGGCGTGATCTGCACCGCGGTGGAACACAAGATGGGCATCCGCGGGTCCGCAACCGCCGCGCTGGCCTTCGAGGATTCCGTGGGCTGGCTGGTGGGCGAGCCGCACGGCGGGCTGCGCGCCATGTTCACCATGATGAACTCCTCGCGCATTGGTGTGTCGGTCCAGAGCGTGGGGGTGGCGGAACTTGCGCTGCAGAATGCGCGCGCCTACGCACTCGATCGCCGCCAGGGGCGCGCCCCGGCCTCCACCGATGAGGGGCAGGACACCATCGTGCGCCATCCCGATGTGCGCCGTATCCTGCTCACGATGAAAGCGCTGACCGAGGGCGCCCGTGCCCTTTACGCAGACGCCGCCATTGGTCTCGACGAGCGCAGCCGCCACCCCGACGCGGCCCGACGCCGCCAAGCCGACGACCGGCTGGCTCTTCTCACGCCGGTGCTCAAGAGCTTCCTGAGCGATTGCGCGGTGGAAGTGACGCGGCTGGGCATCACCATCTTCGGCGGGCACGGCTACATCCACGAAAACGGCATGGAGCAGCTGCTGCGCGATGCGCAGATCGTGCCGCTGTACGAAGGCACCAACGCCATCCAGGCGCTCGACCTGGTGCACCGCAAGCTCGGACTGGAGGATGGCGCCGTTGCCAACGCCTGGCTGGCCGACATTGAGGCCCTGGTGGCGCAACACCAGCCGACACCCGTCCTGCAAAGCGTGGCCGCCGCACTGGGCACCGCGCTCAGCCACCTGCAGCAGGCCACTGGGCTTATGCGCTCGCGATGCGCGCCGGGCGGCGATGCGGTTGCCGCGGCCGCGGCCGCCAGCGACTATTTGCGCCTGTTCGGCTTGGTGGCACTGGGTGCCGCGTGGCTGCACATGGCAGTGGCTGCCGCAGCTGGCGCAGGCAACGAATCGCCGGCTTTCTACGCCGGCAAGCTGAAGACGGCACGTTTTTTCGCCGAGCGCCTGCTGCCGCAGACCGCGGCGCTTCTGGCCACGGTGCAGGCCGATGCCGACAACCTGATGGCGCATACCGAGGACGAACTATGACGACTGCCGACAACTCGCAGAACCCTGCTCCATCCGCCAATGCCGGCTTGCCGCTCGCTGGCATCCGAATCATCGATCTGACTTCCATCGTATTGGGACCACTGGCTACCCTTACTTTGGCCGGCATGGGTGCCGAAATCATTAAGGTGGAGGCGCCGGAAGGCGACAATGTACGGGTTGCAGGCAGTGCCATACACGACGACATGGGCCATGTTTTCCTGCACGGCAACCGTGGCAAGCAGAGCGTCGTGCTCAATCTTAAGCGCGCTGAAGCGCGTGAAGCTCTCCTACGTCTGGTGCAAGACGCGGATGTTTTCCTTTGCAACGTGCGGCCTGCGGCGATGCGCCGCCTTGGTCTGGGGCCGGAGGCCCTGGCCGCGGCCAATCCGCGCCTGGTGCAGATCACCGCATGCGGCTTCGGCTCGCGCGGCCCGCACGCCGACAAGCCGGCCTACGATGACCTAATCCAGGGCGCAGTGGGCATTCCGGGTCTAGTACAACGCTACAGCGGCGGCGAGCCCGGCTTCGTGCCGCTGTCGCTGGTGGATCGCGTCACTGGCTTGCATGTGGTGTACGCCGTAACCGGTGCACTGTTCGCGCGCGAACGCACCGGGCGGGGCCAGCAAGTTGAGGTGCCCATGTTCGAGAGCCTTGCCCACTTCGTCCTAGCCGACCACATGGCCGGGGCCAGCTTCGAGCCGCCGATAGGCCCCGCTGGATACGACCGGCTGTTGTCCAGCCACCGACGACCCTACCGCACTGCTGACGGCTATCTGTGCGTGCTGGTCTACAACGACAAGCACTGGCGCGCCTTCTTCAAAGCCATCGGGCGGTCGGAATTGATGGCCGACCCGCGCTTCTGCACCCAGCGCAACCGGTCGCTCAACATCCACGAGGTCTACGGTTTCGTGGCCAGCGTATTGCCGACACGTAGCACCGCCGAATGGCAGGCACTGCTGGACACCATTGACATTCCCAACCAGGTGCCGCAGACCATGGACGAACTGCTGGCCGATCCGCAGTTGCGCGCCAGCGGCATGTTGACCGAGACCGTGCACCCGACGGAGGGGCCGATGCTAGCCCTCGGGTCGCCCACACTTTGGAACGACCAGCCCGCACCTGCGTTGTCGCCTACACCAGGCCTGGGTGAACACACCCGCAATGTACTACGCCGCCTCGGATACGCCGAAATTGAAATCGACGCGATGGCGCGCGATGGCGCAATCGTCGACGGCGCAATGGCTGCTGACTAGTCGGACGCCTTGCGTATGCTGGCCGGGGTCGCCGCCAGCACCTCTGCCGGAGGCGTCGGGAGATACAGCTTCTCGATCTCGGCGGAGCGATGCTGCATCACTGCACGCTGGTTGACGCTGCCCTTGTCCGTGAGCTCGTAGCTGTCCAACGACAGCGGCTCAGTCTGTAGCATCATGCGTTCGACCCTCAAGGAACTTGCCGCCTTTCCGTCGTTTAGTCGGTCAAGCGCATTCTCAAGCAACACTCGCACGGCAGGGTGACTGGCCACGGCCGCCTCGTCCAATGCAGCATCCAAGCCAGCCGCGAGGCGGCTTGCCTCGATGTCCAGCCAGGCCAAAGCAGTGACCTCCTCACGCCCCTCACCAACAATGACTGCTTCGCGCAGCAATGACGCGCTCGCCGCAAGAAGCTTGGAGCGAAGGTCGGCGGTTCGTACCCACGTGCCACTGCCCAACTTGAAGTCCTCCGCGAAGCGGCCACCAAAAAGCAATCCAGCGTTGGGGCGTTCCGGGTCCACAAAGCGCGCCGCATCGCCGAGGCGATAGTACCCTTCCTCATCACGAGCTGCTGCCGAAGCCCCGGGTGCCTTCAAGTACTTGCCGGAGATATGTGGTCCCCGCGACCTCATTTCATATCGCCCGGGCATTCCCGGGTCCGGTATCAGCTTGACTTCACAACCGGGCAGCGGGACGCCAATGCAGGAAGGGTTTTCGCTCTCCCAGGTCCGGATGAGTACGGCAGCCGTCGTTTCCGTGGCGGCGTAGGCCGTCCCTATCACGATACGCCGGCCCACAGCATCGAGCGCCACCTGTTGAAACCGCTCATACATCGAGGCAGGCATCGCCGCCCCAGAAAAATACGCAAACTCCATTTCCCCAAGGACATGCTTGGCGAAGGCAGGATCGCGCTCCATCTCTGCCACGAGCATGCCGTAGCCGGCGGGCACATTGAAATAGTACGTGGGGGCGACTTCCCGCAGGTTCCTCAACGTGCGTTCAAAGCGCCCTGGCAGCGGCCGGCCGTCGTCAATGTACAGCGTCCCGCCGAATCTGAGCAGTCGACCGAGTACGACGTTGCCCCCCATCACGTGGTGCCAGGGCAGCCAATCCACCTGCACCATGGTCTTGCTTGGGCGCTCGAGCACGATCTGGGCTGTCATCTCCTGCGCAGCAACCAGTTGCGCGTGCGTCGTTACCACCGCCTTCGGGATACCGGTGGAACCCGATGTGAACATGTACTTGGCCGTCGTATTGGTGTCGCGCGCATGGTGTTGCACATCGATCTCGGGGGCAGCAGGCGTGAGAGCCAACTCGTCGAAGACGCATGCACTCTCCGAAGCGTTTGACACGATGATGTGGCGCTCGGACGGAACGTGAGACATCTCCAGTCCCCGCGCGAAGCGCGCCCCATCCTGTGCGAAGACAATCCATGGCTGCACGAGTTCCACCACGGCTCGGAATCGCTCCAGTGCGCCAGCCGCAAGCGAGTACGCCGGGGAAACTGGCGCGACGGGAACGCCGGCCCAGTGAGCCGCCCAGGTCATCAACGCCTGTTCGATCGAATTCTCCGACAAGATCGCCAGTGGGCGCTCGGGCCCGGCCCCGGCCGCTATCAGCGCGGTAGCCAGTGATCGGACCTTGGCGAAGGCATCGGAATAGGATATGCGCCGCCACGCTCCAGCGGCATCGCGTTCCGCCAGCACCGTCTGCTCGGGCCTTTCCGCTGCCCAGTGCGCCAACCAATCCACGATAGTACGCGGGTGATTGGCCAGACCCCGCGTAGATCGCAGCACCACAACCCCGCCCTCGCGGTGCTCAATCTCAACCAACGGCTCCTCAAATCTTGCAAGCGCCTGACCCATATCCATCTCCGTTTAGAACTTAACGCCGTTATGTTAGGCCGTTTTTTCTCGGCGGGCAAGCCCAG
Source organism: Variovorax sp. 10N432 (assembly GCF_056394465.1). Lineage (NCBI taxonomy): Bacteria > Pseudomonadati > Pseudomonadota > Betaproteobacteria > Burkholderiales > Comamonadaceae > Variovorax > Variovorax sp. 10N432. Next base: position 7,538 of record NZ_JBFTHX010000044.1, on the reverse strand, counting down.
TCAGGCATCCCACATTTGAAACCTAGACAGCGTCTCATCGTTACTGCAAACATGAACTTGACACCGTTAGGTTAGCTGCTCTATGCTGCGGGCTTCTTTCCATCGCAAATCATTTCGGGGGACATTTCTCATGCACTTTTCGGGTACGCACCTCTTCTCCGCGATGGACCGCGTCGTCTTCGGCAAACCCATGGCCAAGGCGGTGGCCAGCGAAGCGACACGGCTGAACCGCAAGCGCGTCTTTCTGGTCGTCAGTCACACACTCGACACGAAGACCGACGAGATCTCCAAACTGCGTAATGCACTTGGCGACCGGTATGCAGGGACGTTCAGCGGTGTGCCTCAACACACGTCCCGAAACGTGGTCGCGGAAGCGACGCGGTCGGCACTGGCGGCAGAAGCGGATCTGCTTGTCGCAGTCGGCGGCGGGTCTGTCGTTGATGCGGCGAAGATCATTTCGCTGTGCATGGAGCATCAGTTCATCGATGCACAGTTGACTGGCCTTGACGCTTTCGAAACCAAGCCCGGCCCGGACGGGCGGCCCGTACGGGCGGAATTCCGCGGCCCGACAGTTCGCATCATTGCTGTCCCAAGCACGCTGAACGGCGGCGAATATAACGCCGCTTGCCTGGTCACAGACACGGTGCGGAGCATCAAGCAAACGTTCTTCCACCCATTGATGTCCCCACTCGCCATCGTGCTGGATCCAGCGCTCACGCTGCATTGCCCGGATACCCTATGGGTAGGATCTGCTACCCGGGCGATGGACCACGCGATTGAGGCGCTGTGCAGCCCGGCCGGGAATCCCTTCGTTGACGCGGTAGTCCTCGATGGAATCCGCCGCATGGTTGACGCGCTGCCACGCAGTCGCGCCAACCCGCAGGACGTTGATGCACGTCGCGATTGCCAGATCGCGTCCTGGCTTTGCTCATACGGTCTCCAATCCCGGGTTCCCATGGGTGCCAGCCACGCCATTGGGCACGTGCTGGGCGGCACCTGTGGCGTGCCGCACTACCTGTGCACCCCGGCAATGATGCCCGGCATCCTTGAATACAACCGGCCCTCGAGCGAGGAGGCTCAGCGTCTTCTCGCGGGTGCGCTGGGACGCCCGGACTTGTCAGCAGCGGACGCTTTCCGCGAGTTCGTGGCATCGATCGGGCTCAAGACGGGGCTGGCTTCCGTTGGCGTGGGGCCGGACCAGTACGACCTCATTGCGAAGCACACGATGAAAGAGTTCTTCATCTACAGCAATCCCCGCAAGGCAGGCACGCCCGAAGAAGTCAAGCAGATCCTGGCTTTGGCGGCCCGGCACTGAGTCGCCCTGGGTCCCTTGCCTTTCCTCTTCTCCCTCACAGAGACCACACTATGAATCACACAGTCGGCAACCTGACCCGCCGCACCGTGCTGGCATCAGCAGCACTCCTAGGCACGTCTTTGCGGGCGCAAACGCGCGCCTTCCCAAGCAAGCCGATTACCGTCATCTGCCCATTCGGCCCTGGGGGCACGGTGGACGTGCAACTGCGTCTCCTCGTCGCCGCGGCGGCACGCGAGATCGGTCAGCCTATGATTGTTGAGAACCGCGCTGGGGCAGCTGGCACTCTGGGCCCATCCGTCCTCGTGAATGCGCAGCCGGACGGCTACACCCTTTCCTTCGCCACCACCGTCGCGCTGATCCGCCAGCCCTTTATGCAGCCAACGCGGTACGACCCGGCCAAGGACTTCACCTACATCATCGGCGTGAGCAAGCTGGAAAATGGCTTGGTGGTGCGCGCCGACGCGCCCTGGAAGACGGCTGAGGAATTCTTTCAGGACGCCAAGCGCAACCCCGGCAAGATCTCCTACGGCACTGCCGGTTTCGGCACGGCGCAACACACGGCGATGCTGCGGGTGGCGGACAAGCTCGGTATCGAGTGGACCAACATTCCCTACAAGAGCTCTGCGGAGGTTTTTAACGCGCTTTTGGGCGGGCAGGTAAATGCCATATCTGAGACGTCGGGCTGGGCCAATTTTGTCGACGCTGGCAAATTCCGCATCCTGGCCCTGTACGGCGACCGGCGGCTGAAGCGTTGGCCTGAGGTTCCCACGCTCAAGGACCTGGGCCACGACATTGTGGAATCCACACCCTGGGGCATCATCGGCCCGGCGGGCATGGACCCAGCGGTGGTACGCACGTTGTACGCCGCCTTCCACAAGGCCATCCCCGACGTCGCATTCCAAAAGAACCTGCAGACCATCGGCCAGGAGGATTGGGACATTGATTCCAAGGCCTTCCATGACTACGCGATCTCGCGCATTCCCGTCGAGCGGGCCGCGGTGACCCGCTATAAGCTCAAGCAGCAGTAGCTGAGAAGAGGTGAATGGATGGACAATCCCGCTCCTCATGACAAGCCGATACTGGTGACCGGCGCCGCTGGCGACGTCGGCGGCATTGGCCGGAATGTCACTGCAGCCTTGCTCCAGCAGGGACACAAGGTTCGCGCTATGGTGCGCCGCGAAGATGAACGAGCCGAAGCGCTGCGACAGATGGGTGCGGAGGTAGTTCAGGGCGACCTGACCGACCTCGAGTCCATGCACCGTGCCATTGCGGGCTGCGGTCGGCTCTACTTCGGCATGTCGGTCTCACCCGGATACCTCGAGGCCACTGTAAACACGGCTGCGGTGGCAAAGCATCATGGCGTGGAGGCCTTCGTCAACATGTCGCAGATGACGGTGACGCAAATGAGCATCACCCAAAGCACTCCCAGTCCACAACACAAGCTGCACTGGCTGGCCGAGCAGGCGCTCGAGTGGTCTGGCCTGCCGGTGGTGACCATCCGGCCGACGGTGTTCCTGGAGGGCTTCTTCCTCCGCTTCGCTGCAGCTGCCGTTCGTCGCAATGACGAACTTGTCTTGCCCATGGGCAAGGGCAAGACGTCCCCAATTTCTGCTGTGGACGTAGCGCGGGTGGTAGCGGTCGTTCTGGCGAACCCAGCGCCGCATATCGGAAAGATTTACAACCTCACTGGCCCGCAGTCCGAGGACCTGGACTTCTACGCGGGCGAGTTCTCTGCCGCTCTCGGCAGGACTATCCGCTACCTTGACGTTCCAGTGACTGCTTGGAAACAGAAGCTCAGTGAAGCCGGCCTTCCAGAGCACCTGCTGAACCACGTAGCCGCCATGGCCGAATTGAACGCCCAGATGCGCTACGACCGCATAACCGACGATTTCCGGACACTCATCGGGTCGCCCGCCGAGAGTATGCGTAGCTTCGTCAAGCGGCATGCCAGCGCATTCACGCCGCGTCCGACGACCACACCCGCCTAAGCAATTCGACCCAAGGTTAGCGGATCCGGCCAGCGTTGCCTGGCGTGTCCTGTCACAGAGATTCATTCATGGTGCGATCTACGCGAACGGGAAAGATGTACGTTCGTCTGTCTCAGACGACACCCCGCTGCTTTTGGGTCCTGCGCGATGAAACGGCACTTACTGGCCCAATCCAACTATCACCACTATCCGATGTCGCGAATGGCAGACATGCCGCCGCTTGAAGTGGCGATCGTGTCGACCGGCGCAGTGGGCTTTCCGCCCGCTTCGCCCGCCATAGCCAGCACCGTTGCCAGCCTGCCTGGAGCACGTCCGCCCCATCCTCCGATGACTACGGAGCACGTTCTGGAGACGACCCTCAAAGCCGTCTAGCCCCCGCGCCCCACCATCTTTTCGCTACGTTTAAGCACGGACTGGTCGACTCCCCCCAAACCCTTCGCAAGGGAAAGCTAGCCGCCGCCCACTGCAATGACGGCCAGCCTCCCACATCCACTGTTTTCGAAACCAAAAGCTCCCGCATGTCCGTTCTTGCCAACCCTGAATCCACGTCTGCCGTTGCTTATCGGGTACAGGCCTCAGTAGCCGTCGTTACCATATCCAACCCGCCGGTAAACGCATTGTCCTCCGCGGTGCGTCGCGGTCTGGCGGACGCCGTCATGGCAGCGCAGGCCGATGACGAGTGCGGTGCGATACTGATTGTCGGGGAGGGCAACAATTTTATCGCCGGCGCCGATATCCGTGAGTTCGGCAAACCGCCGGTCCCTCCCACGCTGCCGTCGGTATGCGATGTGATCGAAGCATCGGCTAAACCCGTCATTGCGGCCATCCACGGGGCCGCCTTGGGCGGTGGGCTGGAAGTGGCCCTGTCCGCGCACTATCGCATCGCCACCGAAGGCGCCAAGCTTGGGCTGCCTGAGGTCACGCTAGGCCTGTTGCCCGGCGCCGGCGGCACCCAGCGCACGCCGCGCTTGGCGGGCGCAAAGGCCACGCTGGAACTGGCTCTGTCAGGCCGGCATGTAAATGCCCAGGAGGCGCTGGCCATGGGCCTGGTGGACCGCGTGGTGCCGAATCGGGACATCTCCGCCGCAGGCATGGCCTACGCGCAGGAACTGGTGGCCGCCCGCGCACCGGTGCGCCGCACTCGCGAGGCCATCATCGGACTGGAAGACGACCCGGCCAACCGAGCAGCGATCGCTTCCGCCCGGGGAGACGCACAGAAGAAGTCGCGCGGGCTGTTCTCGCCCTTCAAGATCATTGACGCAGTCGAGGCCGCGCTCGACAAGTCCTTCGACGAAGGCATGGCGTTCGAGCGTGCCGCCTTTCTGGCCGCGCTGGACAGCCCGCAGCGAGCCGGCCTGGTCCACGCCTTCTTCGCCGAGCGCGAAGCAGCCAAAGTGCCCGAGGCGCGCTGCGCCCAGCCACGGTCGGTGGCCTCGGTTGGTATTGTCGGCGGTGGCACCATGGGCGCGGGCATCGCGGTGGCGGTGCTCGACGCCGGCCTGCCGATCACCATGGTTGAACGCGACGAGGCATCGCTGGCGCGCGGCCGCGGCTATGTGGAAAAGGTCTATGACGGTTTGATCGCCAAGGGCCGCATGGACGCCGTCGGCAAGGGCGAGGTCATGGCCCGCTTCAACGGCTCCACCTCGTACGAGGCCTTCGCCCAGGTGGACATGGTCATCGAGGCGGTGTTCGAGGACATGGGCGTGAAGAAGCAGGTCTTTGCCGAGCTCGACCGCGTCTGCAAACCTGGCTGCGTGCTGGCCACCAACACCTCCTACCTCGACATCGACGAAATTGCCACCAGCGTCTCGCGCCCGCAGGATGTGCTCGGCCTGCACTTTTTTTCACCGGCCAACATCATGAAGCTGCTGGAAATCGTGGTGCCCGCCAAAGTCAGCGCAGACGTGGTCGCTACCGCCTTCGAACTCGCTAAGAAGCTGAAGAAGGTCCCGGTGCGCGCCGGGGTGTGCGACGGGTTTATTGGCAATCGCATCTTGGCGGCCTATCGTCTGGCGATCGACTACATGGTCGAGGATGGCGCATCGCCCTACCAGATCGACAAGGCAATGCGCGACTTCGGCTATCCCATGGGTCCGCTCCAGGTCTCCGACTTGTCAGGAGGCGATATTGGCTGGGCCACACGCAAGCGAAAAGCTCCCACGCGGGATCCGCGTCAGCGCTACGTCCACATCGCCGACCAGTTGTGTGAGAGGGGTTGGTTCGGACAAAAGACGGGGCGCGGCTGGTATCGGTACCCCGACGGCTCGCGCATCGGTATTCCCGATGCCGACGTGGAGGCAATCATTGCCCAGGAGCGTGCCAAGGCTGGCGCAACACCGCGCAGCTTCACAGATGAGGAAATCGTGCGCCGAATCATCGCCGCGATGGTCAACGAGGGCTGCCGCATCCTGGAAGAGAAAGTCGCCCTGCGCCCGCTCGACATCGACGTCGTGTTCCTGTACGGCTACGGCTTTCCCCGCCACCGCGGTGGCCCGATGAAATATGCCGACATGGTGGGCCTGGACCGTGTGCTGGCCGATGTCCGCGAGTTCGCTCGGGAGGACGACTTCTTCTGGAACCCCTCCCCCCTGCTCGTGAAGCTGGTGCAGGGCACCGGCTTCGAGGGATTGAACCGCGCGACAGAGCCCGCCGTCCCCCGGAAACCGCAGTAAAAACTTTATACCTGAAAGAGATCGACTATGACCCGTGAAGCCGTCATCGTTTCCACCGCGCGTACGCCCTTGGCCAAGTCGCACCGTGGAGCCTTCAATATCACCAGCGGCCCTGAATTGGCCGCCTTCGCGGTGCGCGCTGCGGTGGACCGCGCTGGCATAGACCCCGCCCTGATCGAGGATCTGGTGCTTGGGAACGGCTACCCCGAAGGCACAACCGGCCGCAATATCGGCCGCCAGACCGTGATCCGCGCCGGTCTGCCCATCAGCATGACGGGATCGACCATCAGCCGCTTCTGTGCCTCCGGACTGAACGCGATCGCCATCGCCGCCGGCCGCATCGTTGCGGAGGGCGTTCCAGCCATGATCGCCGGCGGGGTGGAGAGCATCTCACGCATCCGCACTCGGGAAGACGGCGAAAGCGGTATCGATCCTTGGATCAATGAGCGCAAGCCGGAGCTCTATATGTCCATGATCGAGACCGGCGATAACGTCGCGCGCCGCTACAACATTAGCCGCGACGCGCAGGATCGCTTCTCGCTGCAGAGCCAGCAGCGCACTGCCGCCGCCCAAGCCGAAGGGCGTTACGTCGCCGAGATCGTTCCTTGCACAGCCACCATGGCGGTCACCGACAAGGACACTGGCGTGGTGGTTCGCGAGCAGGTCACCATCTCGATGGACAGCTGCAATCGTCCTACGACCACCCTTGAAGGCCTTGCAAAACTAACGCCGGTCCGCGGCGGCGAAGAGTATGTCACCGCCGGCAACTCTTCACAGCTCTCCGACGGCGCCTCTGCCTGCGTCCTGATGGAAGCGGGCGAGGCCGCTCGCGCCGGCATCACGCCGTTGGGTGCCTTCCGAGGTTTTGCCACCGCCGGCTGCGAGCCCGACGAGATGGGCATCGGTCCGGTTTTCGCCGTGCCCAAGCTGCTGGCCCGCCATGGCCTCAAGATCAAGGACATCGGTCTGTGGGAACTCAACGAGGCCTTCGCCTCGCAGGCGATTTACTGCCGTGATCGCCTGGGCATCCCCGACGAAATTCTGAACGTGGACGGTGGCTCTATCTCGATCGGCCACCCGTTCGGCATGACAGGCGCGCGCCTGGTTGGTCACGCGCTGATCGAAGGCAAGCGCCGAGGCGTCAAGTATGCGGTGGTCACCATGTGCATCGCCGGCGGCATGGGTGCGGCCGGGCTATTTGAAATTTTCTGAAGCGAGTTCACCCGGATTATCAACGGCCGAGTGGGGGCGGCTTCGAAGGGTCTAACAGAAGCTCGTGCGTCCATGTGGCAGATGATCGACATGCTGCAAAGCGGGATCCAGCAGCAGGAAGCCATTGAGAGTCGCTGCGCCACGTTCCAGTGGTGAAGATCGACTCCCGACGGCGACCCCTTCAAATTTTGGAGAACAAATGAAGATTCACGAGTACCAAGGCAAGGAAATTCTTGCCAAGTTCGGCGTGCCCGTACCCCGCGGCATCCCGGCGTACACAGTTCAGGAGGCGGTCGAGGCCGCCCAGAAGCTCGGCGGCCCGGTCTGGGTCGTCAAGGCCCAGATCCA
>NZ_JBFTHX010000043.1:0-47571 GCF_056394465.1 Variovorax sp. 10N432 | reverse complement strand
TGCCAATCATGGCCATGGTGATCAATCCTCATTCCCCCACCGCTTAAAAAAGCAGCAGGGTAGGCTGAACACCCGGGTCAAATTTGAACCGGCACAACCCTCACAGGTGGGTCAATTTTCGGCCGGCGCCAACACAGATGTGTGATGAGCGCTGATATTTGTGATTTCTTCAGCCCATTCTCGATTCCGCGCCGCAGGTGCGCGGGTATCTCGTCCGGCCGATGTAGAACAATCRGGGCGGCAAGTGTGATGAGGCTCCGTTCTCGGGGAGTGAGGCGATCATCAGCCCACACTTTGGAGAAAAGGGGGTCCTCAACAAGCGCGGCAAGTTCCGGCGTGAAGGCTCGCGCAGCCTCGCGCGGCGACTGGATAGGCCTATCGTTGCTCATATGCGTCCAACATTGATGGTGAGTAGGTGGTGTGCCGAATGTCCGAGACGCGATAGGCCAACGAAGAACTCGGCTCCGGGTGGCTCGAGATCCCGATCACGCAATTGCCATTCCGAAAGCCATAGCGTCTGCCATCTTTCGAGAACATGCATCGCGCATGAGCTGAAGCGGGGAGACTCAGCCCAACACTATCGCCTGAGGCAGCGGCACATCGGGTGCCGCCGCCAACTCCTTGGTTCAGGCCGCAATCGCCGTGCTGACTTTGGCGTTGGCCAAAGCTGCACGGGCAATGCTTTCCGCGAACAACGGCGTTTCCCGGCTGTTGTGGTCACCGGAGGCAACTTGGCGATCGTGCGACGCCTGCTCGAAGCTCACCCCACGGCTCGCGATGAAGTTCAAGAAGTCCTCCGTGGGGTGCGACACCACGGAATTGGTGTACTCGGTGCGTCCGTCGCTCAAGCCCTTGGCGCTGAGTTCCCAGATGACCTGCACCCGAGTGCGGCCCGCCGGAGTGAAGACATCGGAGGTGGAGACCATAAGGCAACGTTGCTTCCCGACCACCTCGCCCACGTAGTGCTGGATAACCAGACCCGTGCCGATCTGCTCGACATTGATGGACATCGGTCGCCCATCGTCGGTGCTCGTCGTGCCGCAGGAGATGTGGTCCGGGGGGGCGCAGCGTTGGTACTCGGCTTCAGGCAGGCTGAAGAGCCATTTGCCGATGTCGACCTGCTCGATGGGTACATCGATGATGTGGCTGAAGGCCGATTGGGAGAGGACGAGGTCGGTGCGGATGATGTCGGTCATAAGAACTCCTTGAGAAGAGACAGAAGATTGAGGCGGAGTGCCTCGCGGGGTTGGCCACTTGCGCGGCGTTGTTGCCGGGATCTAATGTCTCGCGCCCGTGTTTCTGCTGGATTCCATCGCTCTCAGCGCAGATTTCAGCTGTAGTCGTTCCGATGCCTTGTTCGAAACACTCACTGACACGTTCGCATGTCTCAAGGCGGGCGCGGGCTGAAAGTTGGGCGATTTGGCAGCCGACGTTCGCGCAAGCACAAACTCGTAAGGAAGCCGAGCTCTCATCAGTCACCAGCACACGGTCATTGACGTCGAGAGCGCCAGCGTGGCCGGCAGCGCCCCAGCCCCCCAATGTCACAACGCTGGGGCTCCCCTGGCAGAAGCTTGATCTTGGAGCTGCACCGGACGGCCATGGGTGCCACGTCCCCCGGCGCCCCGGCAACAGCGCGGCCCAAAGCGCAGCGAATTGGCGGTTGGATGAAGCCCTGCTCCAGGCAAAACAGCGCCGTCTCGATACATGCGAGATATGCGGTCCGCGAACCGCCGCTCTTGGCAAGTGGCATATGCAAATGACATGTGCCGCGATGTGGAAGAGCGCTTTCGAATCGGGCAGCGGCCTGTCGATGGGTCGGCGCCCGACGATGGATTTCGAGAGTCAGGCTCCACCCTTGACATGAACACGCACGTCGAGCCGCTTGGAGCTCGCCGAGGTCACCGGACTGTTTCGCACACCTTCTCGGGCTGCGCGGCGCCCCTGATCACGAGGCTCTCGGATGTGAGCTGCTCGGCGAAGGTCCTCACTGCCGCGCCGGGATTGGCCCAGTTGTGGGACAGTTCAAAGGCTAGGTGCGGCCCCGGGAAGCAAGAGGATTTTGCCGACGCTTTCACCCGATTCCATGCGTCGATGGGCTTGAGCGGCATCCGCGAGGGGGAACGTGCTGTCGATGACTGGCCGAATCGCGCCGGTTGCCAGCGCATCGAGCCAACGCTGCGCAAAGCGCTGCGTCATTGCCTGCTTTACTTCCGGAGGTCGCGACTTCATCACCGTACCGAAGATCTGCAGGTGGCGGTACAGCACTGCATCCAACGGGAACGAGGCCCCTTCGATTCCGCCGAGAAGGCCTACAACCACCATGCGACCGCCCACGGCCAGCGAACGAACGTTGCGCTCCAAATATGGTGCGCCGATAAAGTCGATGACCACGTTGACGCCCTTGCCGTCAGTCTTCTGGTCGATGACAGCCTGGAAGTCCTCGGTGCGGTAGTCGATGACTTCATCCGCCCCAAAACTCTGGACCGCGTCGCGCTTGTCACCGCCCGCTGTGGCGAACACGCGCGCGCCGGCGGCGTGCGCAAGCTGCACGGCGGCCGAGCCGACCCCGCCCGCCGCCGCATGGATCAGAACCGATTCGCCGGGTTGTAGGCGGGCCAGATGAAACAGTGCCTCGTGCGCGGTGACGAAGACCTCGGCCACTGCACCGGCGCCAACCAAATCGAGGCCTTCCGGGACGCGCATGGCCATGCGGTGATCGATGCGCGAGAGTTCGGCGTAGGCGCCGCCGCCTACGATGCCCATCACACGGTCTCCAATGGAATAGCCCTGCACTTGCGATCCCATCTCAACCACAGTTCCGGCGATTTCCAGGCCCATGATGTCCGAATCGCCGAAGTTGGCGCGCCCGTAGGCCCCCCTGCGATGCGACATGTCGGCGCGATTGACGCCGATCGAGGCATTCGCCACCAGAAGGTCGTGGGGCCGGACCTCCGGACGATCGACCTCACGGGTCACGAGCACTTCAGGCCCGCCGAAGTCGTCAAAAACGATAGCTTGCATTATTTTTTCTCTTTCATTCCAGAACGATGTTTAGGCCTTTGACTGCCTCTGCCCAAGTCTTGTCTTGCTGCGCAAGAAACTGCCGAAATTGTTGGGCGCTTCCCGTGTCGGGCTGCATTCCGAGTTGCTCTAGACGTTGGCGCAGCGCGGGGTCGGCGAAGGCCTGCGCGGCCGCCTTGTTGAGCTTTTCCACGATGGCCGGCGGCAGGCCGCGCGGGCCGAAGAAACCAAACCAGCCCTGCACGCCAAAGCCGGGATACCCTGATTCGGCCACGGTAGGCACCTCGGGCAGCACCGATACACGGCTCGGACCGGTGATCGCCAATACCTTGATGCGCTTGTTCGCATGGTAGGTCATGGTGGTGGCCAGTGAGGTTTCGAAAGACAGGTGGATGTGGTTGGCGAGCAGGTCCTGCATGGCGGGTGCGGCACCCTTGTAAGGGACGTGAACCATGTCGACTTTGGTCGCTTTGGCCAGTATCTCGGCAGTCAGGTGTGGGATTGAACCCGGGCCCACGCTCGCGTAGGTGACCTTGCCCGGGTTGGACTTGGCATACTTGACGAACTCTGGAAAGGTATCGAACGGTGCCCCCGGTCCGGCGATCACAGCGCCTGGCGTGTTGACCAAGTTGGTGATCGGTGTGAAGTCGCGCGCGGGGTCGAATGGCAGTTTGCGGCTCAGGTGAGGGCCAATCGACAGGGCGCTGACCGTCAACACGCCCAGGGTGTAGCCGTCTGGAGCCGCCCGTGCGACAGCCTGCGTGCCGATGTTGCCCCCAGCCCCTGCGCGGTTGTCCACCACGACCGGCTGCCCGAGGGTCGTACCGATACGGTGCGCAAGTTCGCGCGCCACCACGTCGGTCACGCCACCCGCCGGGAACGGGACGACCAACGTGATTGGGCGGCTGGGGTAGCTGTCCTGAGCGAATACGTGGCCGCAGAGCGTCCCGACTGAAATGACCAGCGCAGCGCCGATCCGGGCGCCTCGTTTCGTGAGCTTCATGGTTGTGTCTCCAATTCTTTTCCTGCGGCTATGGAATCAGACCTGGCTGATGAACTTCGTGTTGAGGTAGCTCTGGATGCCTTCGGCTCCGCCTTCCGAACCGTGGCCACTGTCCTTGATGCCGCCGAATGGCAACTCGCAGACGATCATCTGCGCGTGATTGATGCCGATCATTCCGGCCTCCAGATCGTTGCCTACACGCAGCGCGGTGCGCGCCGACTCGGTGAAGGCATAGGCCGCCAGCCCGTAGGGCAAGCGATTCGCTTCTGCGAGGGCTTCTTCGATGGTGTCGAACGGGCACACCACGGCCAGCGGACCGAAGGGCTCTTCGTGCATCACCTTCGCATGCGCCGGCACATCCGTGAGGATGGTCGGCTGCCAGAACAGCCCCGGACGATCGATGCGTTGGCCACCGGCGCGCACCGTGGCACCACAGGCGCGGGCGTCAGCCACAAGCGCCGCGATGGCCTCGACACGCCTTTCATTCGATACCGGACCCACTTGCGTTTCGGGATCGAGGCCATCGCCGACTTTCAGGGCTTTCGTCTCGGCGACGAACTTGGCCAGGAAGGACTCGTACACCGGGCGCTGCACAAGGATTCGCGTCGGCGACAGGCAGATCTGCCCCGTGCCGCGGAACTTGTTCGCTGCCAGCAGCCTGGCCGCCCCGTCCAGGTCTGCGTCGGCAAACACCAGCACCGGCGCATGCCCTCCCAGTTCCAGCGTGATGGGCTTGAGGGCCTGGCCGGCCTGGGCCGCAAGCAAACGCCCGACCGGCACCGAACCGGTGAACGAGACCTTGCGGATCACGGGCGATTCGATGAGGTGGCGTGAAATCAGCTCGGGCACGCCGAATACCACGTTCAACACGCCCTTGGGAAGGCCGGCGTCGTCGAGTGCGCGTGCGATGGCCAAGGCGGTCGAAGGACATTCCTCCCCGGGCTTGATGACGACCGAGCACCCTGCCGCCAGCGCGGCCGCTATCTTGCGGCTTGGCGTGATGGCCGGAAAGTTCCAGGGTGCGAACGCCGCCACGGGGCCGATCGGCTCCTTGTGAACGCGCTGGTACACCTCCGGACGCCTCGAAGGCACGGTGCGGCCGTAGACACGCCGACCCTCTTCCGCGAACCACTCGAAGTAGTCCGCGGAGCTCGCCAACTCGTACTGTGCTTCGTGCAAGGCCTTGCCCTGCTCCAGGGTCAGTTGTCTGGCGATGGCGTCGGCGCGTTCGCGCAGCAGGGCAGCCGTACGGCGCAGCACTTTGGCCCGGTCGTACGCAGGGGTGCGGCGCCAGAGCGCGAAGCCACGATCCGCCGCCTGCAGGGCGCGGTCCAGATCGTCCTGGCGCGCATGGGGCACGTGGCCGATGACCTCGCCTGTGGCCGGGTTGAGCACCGCCGATCGATCGCGGCCCGTGCCGTCGATCCACTCGCCGTCGATGAAGAGATACAAATCGTCGTACTGCTCAGACACGTGGTCTCCTTTGCCCTGTATGCTTAAATTGATGAGGTCAGGGGAATCGTAGACACGCGGATGCCAGTTAACAATCCCTTGGCCCGCGAAACATCTTTGCAAGGAGCGCAAATATGAGCCAGGCCCGCACCATGGAAAATCTGGAAGTCTTCGTCGACACGGTGCGTGCCGGCTCCTTTTCCGCCGTGGCGCGGCGCAGGGGCGTGGCGGTGTCTTCGGTGGCTCGGCAGATCGACGCGCTGGAAGAAGAACTGAAGGCATCGCTGTTTACCCGCTCCACCCGCGCCATGCGCCCCACTGACGCGGGCGAGTTGCTCTTTCGCCGCGCGGTCCAGATCCTCAGCGATCTGGCCGATGCGCGCAGCGAGGTCAGTTCGGTCGAGGCCGCAGTCGAGGGTGTTCTTCGCGTGAGTTGCCTGCCCACCTTCGGACGGCGCTACGTGGTTCCCTGCCTTGCCAGGCTGTTTCAGACCCATCCGGGCCTGAGCGTGGAACTGGACCTGACGGAGCGGCTCGCTGACCCGACCACGGAAAGGCTTGACCTGGCCATTCGCTTCGGCAACCTGCCCGACAGCGCCCTCTTCAGCACCCCGCTCGCCGATCAGACCTATGTCGTCTGCGCGGCGCCCGACTACCTGCGACGCCAGGGCCCGCTTCAATCGCTGGACTCCTTGGAGAACCACCGGTTAATCGACAAGCGCCGAAGCCAGAGCCAACTCGGTTGGCGGGAACTTTTGGGAGAGGACCTGTTGCAGCACGGAAGCTGTGCGTTCGAATCGGACGACTACGACGCCCAAAGGCAAGCTGCCGTCGACGGGATCGGCATCGTCCGCCTGCCGGACTGGGTCGTCGGACATGACATCGGCCGCGGGGCGTTGGTGCCTTTGCACCCACAGGGCCTGCCCCCGGCCGAGGTGACGGGCATCCATCTCGTGCGCGCGCTGCCGCGTCCGAGTGCCCGCCTGAAGGCCTTCGCGACCGCCTTGACCGACTTCGTCGGCCGGCCGGCCAGTTGGCAGAGGGCCATGGACAGCAAGACCGTGGATGCGTGAATCCCGCACGGTCAAGCGAGCCAATCTCTTTGCCAATCCCGACCAGCGGCAAGCAGCGCCGCAAGAGCGCACCTGCGCTGTTCGTGACGACGGCGAGCCGCCTACTTCGCGCCGGGCAGATCCGGCGTGCCACCTTGTGGCGCCGGCGTGCGATCGGGGTGGCGTGCTTCGCGCGCAACGAGACGCTTCTGGGCAGAGAATCCAGACTTGTCGTTGCCGATGTAGTCGTTCTCAGCCGTCTTGAGTTCGTCACCGCCGACGGGCTTGACCTTGCCAGCCGCTCTCGCGTCCTTCTTCTCTTCAGCACGAAGTTGAGACTTGCTGTCAAGAATCGGCGAACGAGTGGACGATGCATCGCCGCTGGGTTGAGCATGTGCCGCGCCAATCACAACTGCGAGTGCGAGACCTGTAAGAGTGTAGAAAGCTTTCATTGAGAGACCTCTAGGGATGGTCTGCAAAACTGGCCCGAGCCTTGCATGATTTGATGCCATGATTTCCAAACGCGTAACTCCCCCGAATCAGCTCGGCTTGGGCCTGAACCTGTCGACGAAGAAGACGCGCAAGCGCGAGTTTCTCGACGAGATGGATCGTGTGGTGCCCTGGAGCGCGCTGGTGCAGATCGTCGAACCGCACAGCCCGCGAGCCAAGACCGGCCGGCCGCCTTTTGCGATCGAGACGATGCTGCGCATTCATTATTTGCAGCAGTGGTTCGGGCTGAGCGACCCGGCGATGGAAGAGGCTCTGCACGATGTGCCGTTGTACCGAGAGTTCGCGGGCCTGGCTGACGGTGTGAGCCGCCTACCCGACGAGACCACCATCCTGCGCTTTCGTCATCTGCTGGAGGCCCACGACCTGGCCGTCGACATGCTGCGCGTGGTCAACGACATCCTTCAAGCCAAAGGCCTGTTGCTGCGCACCGGCACCGCTGTGGATGCCACGCTGATCGGTGCGCCCAGTTCGACCAAGAACGCTGAAGGCGAGCGTGACCCCGAGATGCATCAGGCCAAGAAGGGTAACCAGTGGTACTTCGGCATGAAGGCCCACATCGGCGTGGATGCCACGTCGGGGCTGGTGCACACGGTGGTTGGGACGTCGGCCAATGTGAGCGACATCAACGTCGCCGGAGCGCTGCTGCACGGCGAGGAGCACGCGGCCTTCGGCGACTCGGGCTATCAGGGGGTGCATAAGCGAGCGGAAGCTGCAGGGCCAACCTGGCATGTGGCGATGCGCCCGGGCAAGCGCAGGCTGCTCAATCCGTTCATCGAGCCGGAGTTCGTAGCCGAGCGTGTCGAGAAGATGAAGGCCAGCATCCGAGCCAAGGTCGAGCACCCATTCCGGGTGATCAAGCAGCAGTTCGGGTTCACGAAGGTGCGCTATCGCGGCTTGGCGAAGAACACGGCGCAGATCGTCACGCTGTTCGCGCTGTCCAACCTGTGGATGGCGCGGCGAAAGTTGATGGAGGTGAGGGGATGAGTGCGTCCGCAAGGCCCGAAACGGGCTTGCAAGGCGGCCGCGGCAGCTGCCCCACGCAGCAAAACGTTGCTGACCTTGCTCGATCGAGCCATCTGGTTGCGGTGGCACCACCCTATTCATTCAGCCGTGATCGCAGAACGTGTTCTGCAGACTATCCCTAGATGGTAGATTGAGTTGAATCAGTGATGGCGCCGTTCGCTCATCACGTCTTGATTCTCGAAGCGCGTTCCTTCGCGTTCATGTCAGGACAAGCTCTCAAATTACGTATGCAACTCAGAGAGCGATTCCACTTCATCTCAACTGATTGCTCACATTAGTTGCGCAGCATCTCATGCCAATCATTCGCCCCCCGATGACCGCGGGCGCGCAAAATAATTGGTGGAGTTCGACACTCACTGTGCAGTTGGTCCGACCGGACTCTGGCCACTCAGATCGAGCCGGGATCAACGATCGAAGGCGAGTGAAGCGCTGGAGCCCCAAAAACAGGGCCCTCCGGCCTCCGCGAGGTTCACATAGTCTCGACCGTGCCATCCCATCCGCAGTGGCCCACGCGAGACGGTCAAATGGCTGTGCGCCGGAGGAAGGAGCCATTTCGACGGCGCGTTGCGTGGGGGTCAAAAGGCGATTCCCAAGATTGCCTAGCGCGCCGACTCCGGGCGTCAACATTCACCAGCGATGCTTCCAACAGGACAGCGTTCGCGACGATCAAATGCTTGGCTACGGACATGGAACCCGGTTCAGCGATGGCGGGCCTCATCCAAGAAGAGACCCGCAATCAGTCCATCACCAATGACATCAAAAGCTTCAGGTTGAGCACGATGATGACAGCCGCAACGGCCCACGCGGCCAGCTTCACCCACCCCCTGTTTGCGAATTGGCCCATGAGCTTGGCATCGTTCGTAAATGCTACGAGCGGAACGACGGCGAATGGGAGCTGCAGGCTCAGGATGATCTGGCTGAAGATGAGCAGCTTGGTAGTTCCCGCTTCACCATACAGCGATGCAACGATGACGGCCGGAACGATCGCGAGCAAACGGGTGGCAAGACGCCGGGCCCACGGCGCCATCTTGACGTCGATGAATCCCTCCATCACGATTTGACCAGCCAATGTCGCGGTCACGGTCGAATTCTGGCCGGATGCCAACAACGCGGTGGCGAAGAGTACGCTGGCGAACGCGCCACCAAGCATTGGCGACAGCAGGTCGTAGGCTTGTTGGATGTCTGCGACGTCGACTCGACCCTTGGCATGAAACGCGGAGGCAGCAAGTATGAGGATCGCTGCGTTGATGAACATTGCGAAAATCAGCGCAACGGTACTGTCAAGCATCGCGAAGCGAATTGCTTCGCGAATGCTGTCGGCGGTTCGTTGGAAGCGCCGAGTCTGTACCAGCGCTGAATGCAGATAGAGGTTGTGCGGCATCACGGTAGCACCCAGGATACCGATCGCCACGTAGAGCATCGCCGGGTTCGTGACAATCTTTGTCGTCGGCACAAATCCCTTCACCACCGCCGGGAGGTCGGGTCTTGACAACAGTAGCTCGATCGCAAAACACCCTGCGATGACCACCATCAAGGCGACCACGAAGGCCTCTAGTTGCCGCAAGCCGCGCTGATGCAGCATGAGGATCAAAAGTACGTCGAACGCAGTGAGACAGACACCGATAGCAAGGGGAATACCGAACAGCAGTTGCAGCGCAATGGCTGTTCCAATGACTTCGGCAAGATCGCATGCGGCGATGGCAATCTCGCAAAGGATCCACAGAAAGACGCGGGTCGGGGCGCTGTATCGGGAACGGCAAGCTTGTGCAAGATCCAGCCCCGCAACGATTCCCAGCTTCGCAGACAACGATTGCAGCAACATCGCCATCAAGCTCGACAAAAGAATCACCGATAGCAACGTGTATCCGAACGCCGACCCGCCGGCGATGTCTGTAGCCCAGTTGCCTGGATCCATGTAGCCGACAGCGACGAGGTAGCCCGGGCCTACGAACGCGGCCAGCCTTCGCCAAAAGCTGACCGCGCCCCCCGCGACGCTTGCCGGTCGAAACGCCTCCGACAAGCCCGGCGCATTCGCATTGCTCAGGATGGGCGCGTTGGTTTGTACGGCTGGCGATGGATGCATATGGTCCTTGGAGCGGGTTGCGTTCAAGGGTTCGATGCTCGCGGCTGAACGTTGCAGCCATGTTCCGGAACGAGACGCTAGATTTCAGTTGAAACGAAGGCCCTCGCTCAGGCGTGAGAGGTCTATTTGGAGGGTTCGGCCTGCGAGACGCGGTGGCTCGAATTTGAGAGCATGTGGTTGGCAAGGAACAGCACCGGCAACGCCATGCAGATCGCGCGAGCGTGGAAATGATGCGTAGCAAGGCCACCAATTCCTGCCCCGACAGCGAACGATCCGATCGCCTTGCTCAGGACGGCCGCGTGCACCTTTGCGACCGGGTCACGCTTGAACACCGCTCGCGTCACAGCTTCGAGCAGATTGCGCAAGTTTCCAGTCGTCATGGTGGAGTTATAGGCCCACGCACCCAGACTTCCGAAGTATGTCAGTTGCAAGCCGGCCGCGAAGGCCATGCTTGCGGTGCCGAGCGAGAATGGGATCGACGATGAGAAAAGCCCGATTGAAAGCAGGATCGTTGCCTCCAACCCGAGGATCACCATATGGGGGCTGGTGTGCACCGCGAGCACCGGGGGTTTGAGCAGGTCCGCTGTCACGACCGCCATGCAAAAGGCCAGGATGGACGGAAGATGGCGCGTTGCCGCAATCCAGTTTCCTTCAGCTACAGATGCTATGAAGGGCTGGAGGAAAGCGTAAAACAGCGGCTCCAGTTCTCTTTTAAGGAGCATGGAGATGACTACCACTTGGACAGCGCTACGGCGCCAGGAGACGGCCAAGCCCGATGATCTGTACATGAGCTTTGAGCTCGGCGACAAGCAGTGGAAGCTAAGTGTCGGCGACGGTCGCAATACGGTGAGTCGATTCAGCATCGCTGCGGGCGACCAGGTTGCCGTGACCGACTGCATCGTGCGAGCCGGCAAGCGTTTCAAGACGCCCTCGGATGCTCATGTGCACACGTGCTACGAAGCCGGCCGCGACGGCTGGTGGCTGCATCGCTGGCTTAGCGAACTGGGTGTAGACAACATCGTGGTTGATGCCGCGAGTATTGAGGTCAACCGGCGAGCCCGACGCGCCAAGACCGATCGGCTCGATGCCGACAAGCTGCAGACGATGCTGGTGCGCCACCACCGCGGGGAGCGAGTGTGGTCGGTGCTGCGCGAGCCCAGCAAGAGCGACGAGGACGAACGCCGTGAACATCGCGAACTCGAACGGCTGATCCACGAGCGCACCTCGCACACCAATCGAATCGGTTCGCTGCTGGTGCTGCACAACCTGCGCCCACGCGTGCACATCGGCGGCCGCGACTGGTCCACTTGGTGGGCACAGCACGGTGAACAGTTGGGCAGAAAGCTGTGCGCAGAAATCGAGCGCGAACTCGCGCGGCTGCAGCTCGTCAAGGAGCAAGTTCGCCAGATCGAGGCTGCACGCCGCAACGCGCTTCAACAGCGAGAAAAGCCGATGGTCGCGCAGTTGATGAGCCTGCGCGGGATCGGGAGCAGGGAGCCTGGGTGCTCGTGCACGAGATATTTGGCTGGCGTCGGTTCGCCAACCGGCGGGAACTCGCCGGCTGCCTGGGCCTGGCACCCACACCGTATGCCAGTGGCGACAGCCAGGTCGAACAGGGCATCAGCAAGGCTGGCAACCGAAGGGCCCGAACTCTGCTGGTGGAACTGGCGTGGGGCTGGTTGCGCTTGCAGCCAGGCAGTGCGATCGCCCGCTGGTTCAACAAGCGCTTCGCGGGCGAAGGCGCACGCATGCGACGGGTGGGTATCGTGGCCCTGGCAAGGCGTCTGGCCATTGCCCTGTGGCACTTCCTGCAAGACGGCGAGATACCGGCCGGTGCGCAAATGAAGGTCGTCCAAACCTGATGCCCTGGCGCCAAATCACTTGTTGAGCCAGATGAACTTCATGATCGAAGGTCGAAGCGCCCGTGCAATCGCAGGGTCACGTCTCTGTCGTGACCGGTGCTGCAGATGGGGCGCCTCGCAAAGCGGGAACCCGCCAGCGCGTCTGACGCGCATTCAGCATGAGGTGTCGGGTTCATGGACCCGCACGGATAGAAGCTCGTCCGGGCACGGACTCGGACTTCCACCGATTCCCGACCTTCGATCGCTCAGTCTTGACGATCGACCGCCATGAAGGCCTTGACATTCCAGCCCTCATAGAAGCGATTGCCGTCAGGACGATGTTTACGCTTTGCGCTCCGGCGAATACGCCGTCCCATCCCACATAGGAATAGGCGTCGAGGAAGCCACCCATGAACGCCATCAGCAAGCCTGCTTGCAATGCGCTTGTGGGATCGGGGCCGCTTGATTCCGTAGTCATATGAGCACATCGTCTTGAAGGCGCATGTCGGAACTGTTTCAAAACGACGTCATCCGAATTCACCTGCAAGACTCGGTCGCTTTTGAGGCGTAGATGAAGACGGCCGTCTATGGATCACTTGATGGTGATGTCCGCCTGCCGGGCTTGAGCGATGTCACTGCGTCCCGAGCAAGAGGTTGCGGAGCCAATGGTTGACAGATTCACTCGGATCGCGTGCTATTGGCGTCCAGCGTCTTTGCCGGCCCGGTCCGTCGTTTACAAATGTGTCCAGGCCCTGCCGCGGCGGTGTGGCGCGATGCAGCGCAACGCTCCGCTAAATCAGATGGAGCATTGCAGTCTGCAAGTAGCCGCTCTAGCTGCGGCTGAGCGTTCGGGCGAGACTCTCAGCCAACTCCTGCAGGCCGAGCGGCTTGCGCAGCAGCGCGACAACACCCGCGTCGCGCGCACGCTGCTCGAGCGCCGCCCCAACGTTGCCGCTGACCAGGATCACTGGCAGATCCGGACGCACTGCGAGCAGTTTCAGCGTGAGCTCGCTGCCGGCCAGACCTGGAAGCGTCTCGTCGGTGAGTACGGCCTCGAAGCGCTGCGGGTCGGCCAAGAAGGCCTCGAGTGCGCGCTGGCTTGAATCGAAGCCGACCGGCTCGTAGCCCAACTCGGCCAGAAGCTCCTCGGCCAACTCGACCAGCGGGCGCTCGTCGTCCACCACCATTACGACTTGTCCATTGCCCCGCTGCCAGGCCGGTTCGGGGCGCGTCGGCGGCGCCTCGGACTCGCAGCACACCGGCAGCCAAACCGTCACGCACGTCCCGTGCCCGGGCCGGGGCTCGGCCACGGTCGCAATGTCGATGGCGCCCCCCAGGTCGTTGACGATCCCATGCACCATCGACAGCCCCAGCCCCGTGCCCTCGCCCAGCCTTTTGGTGGTGAAGAAGGGATCAAAGGCGCGCTGCAGTACCTCTGGAGACATGCCCGCGCCGGCGTCGGACACCGACAAGCGAACGTAGTCGCCTGGCGCCAGTTCACCGAGCAGCAGCGGCTTGGACGTTGGCGAGGTGATCCGTTCGAGCTCGACCTCGACGGTGCCGGCGTCGCCGAGCGCCTGAGCAGCGTTGGTGCACAGGTTGATCACCACCTGGTGCAGTTGGGTACCGTCGCCCAGAACGGCAGTCGTGCCAGCGCCCAGCCGGGCGTAGATCCGGATTGCATCGGGTAACGTGGGACGCAGCATTGACAGTGCCTCGTCCACCACCGCCTGGACATTCACTGGCACCCGCTCGGCCACGCCGCTCCTGCTGAATTCAAGAATGCGGCGCACCAGCACACGCGCGCGCGCGCCGGCCTGCATCACGCGGTCAATGTAGCGGCCCATGTCGCTGCCCGGCACAGCGTGCTGCTGCGCCATTTCGCCGAAACCGAGGATCGCGCCCAGGATGTTGTTGAAGTCGTGCGCAATGCCGCCGGCCAACGTTCCCAGCGACTCTAGTCGCTGGGCCTTCTGCAGGCGTGCCTGCAGCACCGCCTTCTCGGCCTCGCCGGCTTCCAAGCGCCGCAGTTGGCGCAGCAACCCGGCAATCGCGAGCACTACCAAGGTTGCGAGCAGCATCGTTCGGATGATTGCGCTTTGCATCTCGTCATACCAGGGCTGCAGCGCGTTGTCCTCGTCGCGCGTGATGGTCAGCGTCAGCGGCCGCTTGCCCACGCCCACGGCGGCAACCAGCTTGGCGCGGCCGTCGACCGGGCTCGCGGAGCGGTCAATCAGCGGCGCGCCCTTGAAGCTCGTAAGCTCCGGAAAGCGCTGTCCAACCGGAATGCCGGGGTCTTCCGGTTGGCGCACGACCAGCGTGCCGTCATCGAGTGTGAGCAACAGAGCACTGCCCTCTCCCATTTCGATCGCCGAGTAGGCGGCCTGCAGTTCCTGCAAGGTCACGCTGGCGGTGACTACACCATCGAAGCTGCCGTCGGGCCTGGCGAGCCGCCGAGAAACCACCAAGGCAGGGCGCCTGTCAGTGCGAGTAACCACCGGTTCGTTGATGTAAAGCCCCTCTGCGGAACCCTCACGCTGGCTCTGGAAATACGGCCGGTCTGATACATCGGCGAGCGGCTCGCCGGTGACGCGCGAGCGGTGCCGCTGCATGCCCTCGTGATCGACCAGCGTCAGTACGCTGACCTGAGACACCCCTGAGACCCGTGCTGCGAGCGCGGCCGGGAGCGCGTCTGGCGGCAACGCCTGGCCCACGGCCTCCCACCATTCGCCGGTATCGCGCAGCAGCAGGTCCACGGCTTGCAAGTTGCGCGCGCCCTGCTCGGCGAGGGCCTTGGCCAGGTTGCCGAGCTCGCGCTCGGTCGCGAACATGATTTGCTGGTGCAGTCGCCAGCCATCGTAGATCGCTGAGCCAGCGAAGACCGCCACCAGCACAATGCCCGCTGCGACGATTCGGTGGCGTAGACGCTCGCTCGATGTCATTCGGGGACAGGTTCGGCTATCGGTTTGCGGCGCGCTCCTGTCTCAGGCGACTCCAGCCGACTTCTCCGCTCAGCCAACAGCCGGCGACCGCCCCGGCGCCGTTGAAGCGCGCGCGCACGGCGATGGCAGATGGTCGTCCCATCGATTCACCCTGGCGCACGGTGCAGGTGATCGGCGCGGCAGCCGTGCCGATCGGGATGCGTCCCTCCGCAGCCAAGTAGCCCCAGAGGGCTGCCGCGGCGATGCCCGTTGCGGCATCCTCCGGATATCCGGAAGCCCTGGGAAATTGACGCGCGACGACGACAGGCTGGCCCGCCGCAGTCGCCTTGTCCAACGCATAGGGATACAGTCCCGTGGAGTCGATGGAAACGCACAGCGCTTCCATGGCTGCAAAATCGGGCCGAAGCGCTTGCAACGAAGCCACGTCGGGCATGGGCACCAGGGTCTTGACCCTGCTGGTGCTGGCATTGGTCATCGCTGGAATGCTGTCGCCGTGCAGCCCCAAGACAACGCCAACCCGGCGTGCACTCTCCGCCTGCAACACGGCTGCCTGCACGGATGGCTGGGACACCCACACCCGTTGCTCCACATCGTCCCATTCGGCTTCGACCAACCCGCTCAGGGTCTCAATCCGCGCCACTCGCGATGTCCACAAGCCCCATTGACGCATGGCCCACAGGGTGCCGACGGTCGCGTGGCCGCACATTTCCATCTCGTGCTGCGGCACGAAGAAGCGAAAGCGCCAGTCGGCATCCGCATGCGAGGGCTTGAGGACGAAGGCCGACTCGTGTCCAGTGGCGTGAGCAATCCGCAACATGTCTTGCGAGGACAGCGTCGAAGCATCGACGACCAGTGGCACCGGGTTGCCGCCGCCATCGCCGCCGATGAACACGTCGACCTGCCGCAACTGTCCCGCTGATGGCGGCACTTCGGGTGGAAAGGAGAGGCTGCGCTCAATCAATCTTTGCTCCTACGGCCTTGGCGATGCTGCCCCAGTAGGGAATGTCGGCCGCCACCGCGGCCTGCAGGTCGGCGGGGGTCCCGGGTCGGACATTGATGCCCTTGGCGGCGAAATCGGCCGACACGGCGCGATCCGCCAGAACCTTGTTCAGTGCCTGATTGAAGCGCTGCACCACCGACGTGGGAGTGCCCTTGGGGAAGGCCACGCCGTACCAGAGCGACTGGGTGAAGTTCGAGATGCCCTGCTGCGCGAAGGTCGGCACGCCGGGCAGCAGGGCATTGGGCGCGGTCGTCGCCACGGCGACCAGCTTGCCGCTGCGAATGGAGGGGACCAGGCCCGCCGGGTTGTCGAACACCAACTGCACCTGGCCGCCCATCATGTCGGTGTAGGCGGGAGCCGCGCCTCGGTAGGGAACATGCACTAGCGGCACGCCTGCATAGGCCTTGAACTTCTCGCCCAGGAGATGAGACACGGTGCCCGCGCCCACCGAAGCGAAGCTGTAGCGCTGAGGTTCCTGCTTCAGGGCGGCGATCAGTCCCTTGACATCCGTCACCCGCAGGGAAGGCTGGACCGCCAAGACATACGGAGACGTGGCGACAAATCCAGCGTAGACGAAATCACGCTCGGGGTTGTAAGGCAGATTCGGGTAGACGCTCACACTGACTGCGTGGGTACTGGTGGTGGCCAGCACGGCCGTGTACCCATCGGGTGCGGCCTTGGCAACGTAGGCCGATCCGATGGTTCCACCAGCCCCGGCCCGGTTGTCGATGACGACGGGTTGACCCAGTTCCTTTTGCAGATGAGGCTGGATGCTGCGAATGGCGACATCCGTTCCGCCTCCGGCGGGAAATGGAACCACGATGGTGACGGCCCGACTGGGCCAGCTCTGCGCAATGGCCGCGAATGGAGCAAAACTGGCGGCTGCCAGGGCTGCGGCAGCAACGGCCCGCGCATACTTGCGTGCGAAAGGTGGCGATGAAGTTGACACGGAAGTTCCACGTGACATGACGATCGCTGCATGCTAAGGATCGCCGCTCGTTCGTGCGAACCCAAAAGCGACAGGGCAGCAACCCATTCACGACAGACGGCCTGCCAAGATGACCACGGCGTCAGGCAGGGATGCCGCGCAGCAGGCGATTCAGATGCCCGCTGTGAGTGAAGCCCAGGTGTGGGCTGATGGTGGAGGGTGCCATTCCTTGAGCGATCAGTTCGCGGGCCTTGGCGGCCAACAGAAGCCGGCGTACCGCCACTGGACTGCGGCCGAGTTCAGCGGCGCATGCGCGTTGCAGACGGCGCACGGAAACACCAAGGTCAGCCGCCACCGCGTCCACCGTGGGCATGGGGTTCTCCAATTCAAGCGCGCGGGCATAGCATCTCAGCATGCGCTGAGCCACCGACTCAGCTTGATCGGCGGGCGACGGATTCAACCACTGCCAAGGCTGGCGTGCCGCCAACTGGGCCACGAGCGCCTGAACCAGAGGCTCTGCCCCGGCCGGCGCCAGTGTCGGTGCGGCGAGTGCGTCCAGTATGGCGACCGCTGCCGCATCCAGCCGGAACACGCCGAAGCGACTGCGCCTGCCGAGCAGTTCGGGCCGGAGGTACAACTCGCCGTGGCGTTGGCGAAGCGTCGGCGACCGCGTGCTGTGCGCAGCGGAAACGGGCAACAACAGGGCCGTGTTGCGAACCAGTTGAAGTGCCTGTGGATCGGATTCAGGCTCAGCCATCCAGCGACTGTCGAGCGCTCCGACCTGCGGCCAGAGCAGCATTGCGCAGTCGTGCATGTGCCAATCGAAATGGTAGTTCGGCTGGCTGCTTTGCCGCAGAAAGTAGCCCTGTTCAGCAGTGGCGGCCAACTTCGACGAGAGGGGGATGGGAATGGCCATGACGCTCCTGGTTGACGCCGAGCGAGCAATTTTCGGGCCACCCCGGTCCTTGTCGCTCTCCTTGGAGGCCCCCGACACAGGACAAGCGCCCCCGAAGCCCGCGCCGGAGCTTACACCCTCTGGCCCGCAGCCGATCAAGCTGGCCTGACGCCGCCGCCTCAGCGCGAAGCACTAGTCGCTGTAGGACTCTCCGAGCCTGTCAAGCATGCGCATCAGTGCGGGCCAGTCATGCAACTCGCTGCCGTCCGGCTCCGAGAACTGTCTGGCGACCTTGGCCGCCACCGCATCGCTGCATTCCCGTACCTCAGCGCCGCCGGCCAGCGCCGCGATCTGGGCCTGGCAGGCTCTCTCCAGATAGAACATCAGATCAAAGGCCTCGCGCACCGTCTCGCCCGCGGTCAGCAGGCCGTGGTTGCGCAGGATCATGGCCTTGTTCGACAGGCCAAGGTCGCGCACCAAGCGAGGCTGCTCGTCAGCGTCCAGCGCAACGCCCTCGTACTCGTGGTACGAGAGTGCGCCATGAAAGCGCATCGCGTGCTGGGAGATCATGCGCAAGCCGCGGTCCTGGGCCGCCACACCGATCCCTGCCGCCGTGTGCGTGTGGATCACGCAGTGGAGGTCGGTTCTGGCGCGGTGAATGCAGCTGTGGATCACGAACCCCGCCGGGTTGCAACCCAGGCCGGTGGGGTCCAGCAGGGCACGCCCGTCATGGTCGACCTTCACCAAGTTGGAGGCGCTGATTTCCTCGAACATCAAGCCGTAGGGATTGATGAGGAACTCGCCCGAAGTGTTCGGCACCCGCGCCGAGACATGGGTGTAGATCAGGTCGGTCATGCGGTAGTGTGCGAGCAGGCGATAGCACCCTGCCAGATGCACCCGTTGCGTCCATTCCGCTTCGCTGACGGAGTCCCGCACCTGCGGATAGCTGTAGCGTTTGGTCATGGTCTGAACTGGCTCTGGGCCTCGGCCTGTATCACCGACTTCCCTGCGGCCCCTTGCGCACCGGCTTGGCCGGGGATGGCGGCGACCAACTCGCGCGCGTAGTCACTGGCGGGGCGCAGGAACACGTCTTGCGCCGCGCCGATCTCGACCAACTGGCCGCGCTGCATCACAGCGATGCGGTGGCACAGGCGCGCTGCCACGCGCAGGTCGTGCGTGATGAAGACCATGCTCACGCCCAGCCGTTCACGTATCGACTCCAGCAGGTCCAGGATCTGCGCCTGCACCGAGACGTCGAGCGCGGAGACCGCCTCATCGGCAATCAGGATCTCGGGCTCCATCATCAGCGCACGCGCGATGGACAGGCGCTGGCGCTGGCCACCTGAGAACTCATGCGGGAAGCGGTCGAGCGAACCCGGGTCCATGCTGACTAGCTCCAGCATCTTCAGCGTCCGCGCATGCACCTCGGTCGCGTTCGCGCCGAAGTTCAACGGCCCCTCTGCCAGCGTGAGGCCGATCCTGCGGCGCGGGTTGAACGAGCGGAACGGGTCCTGGAACACCATCTGCACCCGCTTGCAGTAGCTGCGCGCATCGGCTCCGGTCAATCCGGTGACCGGAGCGCCCTCGATAAGGATTTCGCCCGACGTGGGCACGGCGAAGCGCGCGAGGCAGCGGCCCAGCGTGGTCTTGCCCGAACCCGATTCGCCGACGATGCCCAGTGTCTCGCCGCGCTCCAGTTGCAATGAGACCCCGGCGAGCGCATCGACACGGCGGCGTTTGGATTTGAAGATTGATTTGGTTTCGAAGCGCATGCTGAGATCGCGCACCTCGAGCGCCGGGGCCGCAGCAGTCTCTAGCGCAACGGCACGGAAGTCGCCGCGCGGACGCGCGTCGAGCAACTGCCGTGTGTAGGGGTGTTGGGGATCGTTCAGCACGTCGGAGGCCGTGCCCTGCTCGACGATGCGCCCCGACCGCATGACCACCACGCGGTCCGCGATCTCGGCAACGACGTCGAAGTCGTGCGTGATGAACAGCACGCCGTTGTCATGACGCCCACGCAACTCGTTGAGCAGGCGCAGCACCTGGGCCTGCGAGGTCACGTCCAGCGCCGTGGTGGGCTCGTCGGCGATGATTAGACCGGGCTCCATGGCCAGGGCCATGGCGATCATCACGCGCTGGCGCTGGCCGCCGGACAGCTGGTGCGGGTACGCATGCTGGATCGTCTCCGGGTTGGGCAGCCGCACGTCGCCCAGCAAAGCCAGAACGCGCTGACGCACGGCTTCTCGGTCCAGCGTCTTGGCATGGAACTCAAAGACCTCGGCGATCTGGTCGCCCACGCGCATCAGCGGGTTGAGCGCGGTCATCGGCTCCTGGAAGATCATCGCCATGCGGTCGCCGCGCAGCTTCTGCAGCGTGTCGAGGCCCGCATGGGTGATGTCGCGCCCGGCCAACAGGATCCGGCCGCTTTCGAGCGTCAGGACTCCCTTGGGCAGCAGCCCCATGATGGCGCTCGACGTCACCGACTTGCCGGATCCGGATTCGCCCACGATGCAGACGATCTCGCGGGCCGCAACCGTGAGTGAGACATCATCGACGGCATAGCGGCGGTCGCCGCCGTCGGGCAGGCGTACCTTCAGATGGCGGATGTCGAGGATCGGGCCGGCCAAGGCCGCAGTGGTGGATGGAGGGCGGGTGGTCGTGTTCATGGCTTCAGCCCTTGTTCTTGCTTGCGAAGCGGGGATCGAGCCGGTCGCGCAATGCGTCTCCGAACATGTTGACGGCGAGAATCAGCAGCGCGAGGAAGACGCCTGGGTACAGCACGATCCAGGGGGCACGTTGGAAGAACGGCCGCCCCTCCGCGATGATGGTTCCCAGGCTCGGAATCTCGGGCGGGAAGCCCAGGCCCAGGAAGCCGAGCACGGCCTCAGTCAGGATGGCCGCCGCGCAGACAAAGGTGGCTTGCACCACCAGCGGGTTGATGGTGCTCGGCATGATGTGGCGCCAAAGCACTTTCAGTGTCGGCGTGCCGGAACCGAGGGAGGCTTCCACATAGGGCGCCTCGCGCACGGACAGCACCACCCCGCGCACCAGGCGAGCGATGCGGGGAATCTCCGGAATCGCGATGGCCATCACCATCGTGACGATGTTGGCACCGCCGAGCGAGACCATGGCCACGGCCAGCAGCAGACCAGGAACGGCCATGACCCCATCCATCACGCGCATGACCGGGGCGTCCAGCTTGCGGAAGTAGCCCGCGGCCAGGCCGATGACTAAACCCACGAGCACCGAGATCACGCTGACGAGTGCCGCCAGCGTGATCGACAAACGCCCGCCGTAGAGCACCCGAGACAGCAGGTCGCGGCCCAGCGAGTCCGTACCCAGCCAATAGACCGAAGACGATGGCTGGAGCCGCGCGCGCGGCGTGAGCGCAGCCGGGTCGTGCTGGGCCACCAGCGGTGCGCCGACCGAGATGGCGACCAGCACCAGCAGCAGCACCAGGGAGCTCAGCATGACGGGATCCTTGACCATGGCGCTGGCGCCTTGGCGGAGCCGCGAGGGTGGCGCGGCCAGCGAGAGGGAGGAGGCGGTGGACGATGACATGGAGTGGCTCCGGGGCGTTCGCGGCTCAGTAACGGATCCGCGGATCGAGGATGACGTAGGTCATGTCGATCAACAGGTTGACCAGGACATAGATGAACGAGAAGAACAGGATCGTGCCTTGCACGACGGGATAGTCGCGCGCGAGCACGGCATCGACGATCAGGCGGCCGACGCCGGCAATGTTGAAGATGGTTTCGGTCACCACCACACCGCTGATCAGCGCGGTGAGCGCCACACCCACGATGGTGACGATCGGGATGGCCGCATTGCGCAATGCGTGGCGGAATAGCACGTAGCGCTCCGTCACGCCCTTGGCGCGTGCGGTGCGCACGAAGTCCTCACCGAGCACGTCGAGCAGGCTGGCACGCGTGATTCGCGTGATCAGTGCCACGAAGACCATGGACAGCGTCAACATGGGCAGAAGCATGTGCGAGACATGCGCGACCAGGCCGTCCGCCAGCGGCGCGTAGCCCTGCACCGGCAACCAGTTCAGCTTGACCGAGAACACCAGGATGAGCACATAGCCGACCACGAACACCGGCACGGAGAACCCGAGCACCGCGACCGCCATGATGCCGCGGTCAGCAACGCTGCGGTGACGCCAGGCGGCAAGAACCCCGAGCGGAATGGCCAGGGCGATGGTCAATCCGATGGCCCAGGCGGCCAACGCGAACGTGGGCCCCAGCCGCGTCTTGATCAGCGCGGTCACCGGCAACTTCGACTGGATAGAGTGGCCGAGATCCCCCTGGGCGAGCGCGCCCATCCATCGCAGGTACTGCGTGGCAATGGACTGGTCGAGCCCCATCTCTGCGCGGATCTGGGCGATCGATTCCTCGCTCGCCATGTCACCGGCGATGACGCGAGCGGGGTCGCCCGGCGCCAGCCGCAACAGCAGGAAGACGACCGTGGCCACGATGAGCATCACTGGGATGGCGGCCAGCAAGCGTTTGAGTACAAGTTCGAGCATGCGTTTTCTCGCCCTGGTAGGTTGATCGCGGCCTTCGCTCTTACTTCTTGGCGGACCAGAACAGGGGAATCAGCGCGTCGGTCATGCCTTCCAGCTTGGCCGGGTTGTAGGCCTTGAACTTGGAGTAGCTCCCCAGCGGAACGAAGAGGACCTGCTCATAGTTCAGCTTCTGGATCGCGACGGCGATCTGCTTCTTCTTGGCGACGTCGCTCTCCTCAGCGAACTGGCCGCGCAGTTTCTCCATCTCGTCGCTCTTGGCCCAGCCGACATAGCCGGTCTCTCCGCGTCCGTCCAGGTTCGGATTGGTCAGGGGGCTCATCAGATCGAGGCTGGCGAAGCCGGTCTGGAAGATGCTCCAGCCCCCTTGCGCAACGGGATCCTTCTTGGAGTAGCGCGACAGCAGCGTGGCCCAGTCCATCGACTGGATCTCCACATTCATGCCGATCTCCTTCAAGGCCTGCGCTGTGACCGACGCCAGGCTCCCCAAGGTAGCCAGGTCCGTCGGGTGCAGGATCACGACCTTGGCGCCGTCGTAGCCACTTTCCTTCAGCAGCGCCTTGGCGCGTGCAAGATCAGGCTTCTTCGTCTGAGTGGCCCCCTCCTCTGACGCATACGGAGACGCACAGGACAGCACGGCCCCACACAGCTGGTACAGCTTGGCATCGCCGATCTGCGCGTCGAGGTAGTCTGTCTGGTAGAGCGCAGCCAGCGCGGCGCGGCGCACCTTCACGTTGTTGAACGGCGGCTGGAGCCAGTTCATGCGCATCGTGAACATGTTGGTGCTCTTGCCGTACGCCTTGAGCGCAACACCCTTGGCACCTTCGAGCTGCGGCATGAGATCCGGTGGCACGTCCTCGACGAAGTCCACCTCGCCGTTGCGCAGGGCGTTGATCGCTGTCTGGGAATCGGGGATGTTGATCAGCTCGATGCGGTCGGCAATGGCGACCTTGCCGCCCGCAAAGGCACTGGACGGCTCGGCGCGCGGAACGTAGTCGGCGAACTTCACATAGGAGGCCTTCACGCCGGGCTGAAAGTTGGCAGCGACAAAGCGGTAGGGCCCCGACCCGACCACCTCGGTGATGGCCTGCGAGACCGGGGTCGAGGCGATGCGCTTGGGCATGATGAACGGCGCTGGCAGGTTCGGCTTGGCCAAGGCCTCGAACAGCAGTCCGAATGGCTGCTTGAGCTGGATCACCACGGTGGAGGCATCCGGACTCTCCATCTTCGCGGTGACCGCCATCAGGCGCTGGCCCACGGCATCCCGGTCGGACCAGCGCTTGAGCGAGGCCACGACGTCCTCGCCGGTCACGGGCGAGCCATCGTGGAACTTCAGGCCCTTGCGCAGAGTCAGCGTGTAGCTGAGCTTGTCTTGCGATTCCTTCCAGCTCTCCACCATGGCGGGCTGAGGCTTGCCTGCGGCATCCAGGGCAAACAGGGTTTCGTAGACCATGTACGCGTGGTTGCGCGTGATGTAGGCATTGGTGAAGACGGGATCGAGCACACGCAATGGCGCCTGGAGGACGATCCGGGCCGTCGTCTGGGCGTGCGCGCTCGCCAACGGCGTCAGCGCACCTGCGGCGAAAGCGGCGGCCAGCAGTGTCGGGGCCAGCACGGCCGGCACGAGGCTTGCGGGCGCAGCCATGCTGGCAAGCTTGATCATCAGGTTGTTCATACCGGTTCCTTCAGGTTGAAAAGTCGGGATACAGCTGCACGGGATCACGCTCGCTCATGCGAACCTGGGCTTCCTGCCAGACCAGGGAGCCAGGCGCTCGAGTTGGGCGGAGAGCGTGAGCAGCACGTCCTCGCGCCCGAAATGCCCGATCAACTGGGTCGCCACGGGCAGACCCTGTGCGGTCGACGAGAGTGGGAGGCTGACGGCCGGCAGGCCGGCGCCGTTGACCACCGGCAGGAAGGTGGAATAGCTGGCGGCACGCTCGCGGTAGGCACGAAAGCCGAGCCCGTCGGGGGAGTGCAGCGCCAGATGACCGAGCTTGGCCGGCAGCTGCGCCAGCGTGGGCGTGAGCAGCACGTCCACGTCGCTCATGGCGGCAGCGAAGGCGCGGCCCACGGCGTGCAGGCAGGTCACCGACTCCACATACGCCGCAGCGGACAGGCCTCGGCCGACGTGATAGCCATCGAGCAACACCGACTCGAGATCGCCGTCCCGCAGCGGGCGGCCAAGCGCCCTCAGGCGTGCATCGACCGAGACCACGATGTTGCTGGCCAGGATGCTGCCGTGCGCCTGGACGAAGCCGTCGTAGTCGATGTCCGGCAGGCGGGCCTCGAACACTTCATGACGCAGTGCGCCGAGCAGCGCGGCCGTGTGGTCCACCGCGGCGTTGCATTCCGGCGCAATGCCGATCCCGTTCCAGCCCTGGCGCAGGATGCCGACGCGCAGCGGACGGACATCCGACTCGCGCACCGCGTCCAGGTAGGCGCCCGCCTGCGGGGGCGCAGCGTAGGGGGCTCCCGGCACATAGCCCCCGATCATGTCGAGCGCTGCCGCCGTGTCCCGCACGCTCATGCTGAGCACGCCGTCCGACGCCATGCCCGCCCACCCCTCCCCGCGCCTGGGCCCCGCCGTGACACGTCCACGCGACGCCTTCAGGCCGAACACGCCGCAGCACGCTGCCGGTATGCGGATGGAACCGCCGCCATCGCTGCCATGCGCCACGGGCACGATGCGCGCCGCCACCGCGGACGCCGCGCCGCCGCTGGAGCCACCGGCTGAGCGTGTGCTGTCCCACGGGTTGGGCGTCGCTCCACCGTTGCGCAGGGCTTCGGTCGTGCCGGCCATGCAGAGCTCCGGCACGGTGGTACGCGCGAAGGGGATCAGGCCTGCCGCTTCGAAGCGGTCCGCGACCGTGGCGTTGTAGTCGTAGGTCGTGTCG
This sequence comes from Variovorax sp. 10N432, assembly GCF_056394465.1. Taxonomy (NCBI): domain Bacteria; kingdom Pseudomonadati; phylum Pseudomonadota; class Betaproteobacteria; order Burkholderiales; family Comamonadaceae; genus Variovorax; species Variovorax sp. 10N432. The sequence continues at coordinate 22,402 of NZ_JBFTHX010000043.1, read as the reverse complement.
TTCAGCAGACGAGACCCAATGCTGGACGGGAAACGCCGATGGGCCAGGCCCGAATCCTTCAGCAGGAACGGGATGCCGCCGAAGGGGCCGCGCAGCGCCCAGCGGCTCGCAATGCTTCGCGATTCCTCGTAGCGCGGATAGACGATGGCGTTGAGCGCCGGATTGCGCGCCTCTGCCAACCCGATCGCACAGTCCATGAGGTCCAGGGGACTGACCTCGCCGCGCCGCAGCAGGTCGGCCAGCGCCAGACCGTCGAGGTTTTCGTATTCGTGAACGTTCATGATTCCAACGTTGGGTCAGGCCTGGACGCCATGGACAACACGGCATCCAGTTCGATTTCGATGAAGGCCCCATCGGGCAGACTCGCTACCCCGACAGCGGTCCGTGCGGGCCGCGGTGCATCGGGCCAGGCGGTTCGCAGAACGTCCGAAGCGGCGTCGAGCACCGCGCTGTGAGCCGTGAAGTCCGCGGTGGTCCGCACGAAGCCGCGCAGGCGAGAGATGTCGAGATGCGCCGGCAGTGCGCCTGCGCATACAGCGGCGACAACGGCCAATACATTCAGCATCGCCACTTCCGCGGCAGCCCGGGCGGGCTCCAGCGAATCCCCTGGTGAACAGGTGCCGGCCACTGCCACGCCCTCGACGCGGCAGGTCTGGCCACTGACGGTGAGCTGGCTGCTGCCGTCCGGAAGGCGCCGCAGGTGGAAGGGCGCGTAGTGGCCCCGTGGCTGTGGAGCGGGCGGCAAACGATGGCCGGCTGCCCACAAACGCTGCTCGGGCGTGGGGTGATGGCTCGGACACTGCACAAGTTGGGGCGGCACCGTGGGTTCTCTAAGCATGAAGTAGCTTTCATGCTATGAGCGCACCCCGCTTCGGGCCAACCGAAACGCGACACCCCAACAACCCGTTTGCGACAGCAGGGGCCGCTGACATGCTGCGGACTCAGTCGGGCCTTAGAGCCCTTCGAACGACTGCACTGCCAATCGAGTCACTGCGTTGTTCGGCGCAGCATCCGCAACAGCGGTCGCAAGCGGTTGTGGGGCGTCAGTACGACGGGGGCGTCACGACCCACAACAATTCCGTCACCGTGCTGCCAGGGTTGCGATAGCGGTGGGGCGTGCTGCTCGGAAAGCTGAAGCTGTCGCCTTCCGCAAGCTGGAATTGTTGCTCACCCACCCACAGATCGAGCGATCCACTCAGGACCACGCCGCCTTCATGTCCGACATGGTCGTAGAAGCCAGGGCCACTCTCCGCGCCAGGCTCCATGGTCGACCACAGCAGCTCCAGCGGCCCATCGAGATTGGGCGACAGGAGATAGTCCGAAATCCCGGACGCGAACGCGAGTCGACGCCGCCGCGCCTTTCTGACCACGACGCCACCGTCGGAGGGCTCGGCGTCAACGCCATCCGGAAAGAACCAGCCGATCTGCACGCCCAGTGCGCCGGCGATCTGCTGCAGATCGCTGATGGAGGGCGTGCTCAATCCACGCTCCACCTGGCTCAGAAAACCGACCGACTTGCCACAGGCGTCGCCGAGCTTCTGCAAGGACAGCCCCCTGGCTTTGCGCAGGCTCTTGATCTCGCGGCCGAGCCATTGCATCGAATCGGCACCCGCACCTTCGCGCGTCGGGGGCAAGGCTGCCTCGGCCTCCGCGGACCGCGCGATGCGGCCGTCCTTCGCGGCGCGGCTCGAAGAGGTCGGCGTACTTGGGGCGATGGGCTTTCTCATGTGTCGTTGAATGGAGGGATCGGCGTGCTCGGTGCGGCGAAGCAGGGGCATCGTACCTTGGTGCCTCGTCGGTTCCATGGACTCGATGTGCGCCGAGACCGTGAGAATGACCTCATGTTTTCACTTGCGTGAAAATTGATTGACTAATTTTCATATGCACGCAAAGATTCGGCTTCTTCGCAGTCGGCGCGCTTGCGCCCCAACCTCAACCCCCGGACCATTTCATGCTGAAGCCTCTCGACAAGAACATCGCGCTCGAACAACGCCGGCGGGCCGCCTGTCCGCGTGGCGTCGGCGTGCAAACGCAATCGTTCACGGCGCGCGCCCAGAATGCAGAGATCTGGGACGTCAACGGACGGCGACTCATTGATTTCGGCAGCGGCATTGCCGTCCTGGCGACGGGTCATCGGCACCCGCGCGTGCTGGCCGCGGTGCAGCGGCAGCTGGATGACTTCCACCACACCTGCTTTCAGGTGACGCCCTACGAGAGCTACGTCGAGCTGTGTGAAAAACTCAATGTCAAGACGCCTGGTTCGTTCACGAAGAAGACGGCGTTGTTCACGACCGGGGCGGAAGCCGTGGAGAACGCCATCAAGGTCGCAAAGGCGGCGACGGGGCGCAGTGCCGTCATCGCCTTCTCGGGGGCTTTTCATGGACGCACGCTGATGGGCATGGCACTGACCGGAAAGGTCAATCCGTACAAGGCGGGCTTCGGAGCCATGCCCCCCGACGTGTGGCATGTCCCATATCCCTCCGACGCGCTCGGCGTGAGCGTCGAGGAAAGCCTGCTGGCGATCCAGCGGCTCTTCAGCGCCGACGTCGATCCCCAGCGGGTGGCGGCGATCATCCTGGAGCCCGTGCAGGGTGAAGGCGGCTTCTACATGGCACCGACGGCGCTGTTGCGCAAGCTCCGGGAGCTCTGCGACGCCCACGGCATCCTGCTGATCGTCGACGAGGTGCAGACGGGCTTCGGCCGCACCGGCAAGATGTTTGCCTTGGAGCATCACGGCGTCGACTTCGACCTGATGACCATGGCCAAGAGCCTCGCGGGGGGATTTCCCCTGTCCGCGTTGACAGGCCGCGCCGAGCTGATGGACGCCGCAGCGCCCGGCGGCCTCGGTGGAACCTACGCCGGCAATCCGCTGGCCGTCGCAGCGGCGCTTGCCGTCCTGGACATCATGGCGCAAGAGGACTTGCCCCATCGGGCCGACGTGCTCGGCAAGCGCCTCGTCGAAAGGCTCGACACGCTCAGGGGCCGCGTGCCTGCGATCTCGGAGGTGCGCAGCCTGGGCGCCATGGTCGGGATCGAATTCAGAGACCAGGCCGGAGCGCCGTTGCCTCAGTTGGTCAAGCGTGTTCAAGACCTCGCCCTCGCCAAGGGACTGCTGTTGCTCACCTGCGGCGTCCATGGCAACGTGATTCGATTCCTGTTTCCCTTGACCATCGAGAACGAGGTATTCGAGGAAGGGCTTTCGTTGCTCACCGACTCTCTGCTGGAGGCTTGACGGCCATGCCCGTGCTGGCACTCGCAGGGCCTTTTCTGCACAACAGCGCGTTGATCAAGGAGTTGCTCGAGAAGCGGCTCCCGGACTGGTCGATCGTCAAATCCACGGACGCGGCCGCGAGCGCAGCGCAGGTGGCTGTGTGCTGGAACCAGCCCCATGGCATCTGGCACCAATTGCCCGCCGTGCGCATGGCGCACTCGATCGGCGTCGGCGTCGATCACCTGCTCGCGGACCCCACACTTCCCGACGTGCCCGTCTGCAAGGTGCTCGATGACGACCAGGTGAGGCGGATGGACGAATATGTGCTTTGGTGCACCCTCTACTACCACCGGGGGTTCGATCTGGCAGCCCGCCGCCAACGCGAGAAGACCTGGCAACGTCCTCCGAACCGACGCGCGAGCCAGGTGACCGTCGGCATCATGGGGCTGGGCCAGATCGGGCAGCAGATCGCCGCAACCCTGTACCGCAGAGGCTATGACGTGCGGGGCTGGTCGCGATCCGGCAAGCCCGTCGACGGGGTGCACGTCCATGCAGGCGACGCGGGCCTCGGCCCGTTCCTGCGCGAGTTGGACATCCTGGTGTGCATGCTGCCGCTGACGAGCGAAACAACGGGCATTCTCGACCGCAGCCTGTTCGCGCGCCTCAAGCCTGGCGCCAGGCTCATTCAGTGCGGCCGAGGCCCGCAGCTCAACGAGGAGGATCTCGTTGCAGCCCTGGATTCCGGCCAACTGGGAGGCGCCGTGATGGATGTCTTCAACGAAGAGCCCCTTTCATCCGACAACGTGCTCTGGGACCACCCCGGCATCCTGGTCACACCCCACATGGCCGCCGTGATGCCGCTGCCGGATGTCGTGGACCAGATCGCTGAGAACTGCGAACGACTCCTGTCGGGCGCGCCATTGCTGCGGGTCGTCGAACGATCGGCCGGCTACTAGGACTCACATCTGCATCCGTTCGCCCATGCTGCGATCCTTTGAGCAACTCTGCCAGGAAACAGTCGAAGGCTGGCAGATCGCCGCCGACGACGGGCATGCGGCGCAAGCCAGCAGCGGTGCGTATGCGCAGCCCTGGCACTGGCACGATTGCGTGATGTTCATCCTGCCGAGCCGCGGCACGATGGAGTTCCAGCACGAGGACCGCCGCGAAGGAACCTGGCTGACGCATGACCGCTTCGTCGTCGTACCGCCCCACCGTGCCCACATGACCCAGGCCGGCACGGGGGTCAACGACCATGTCGCCCTCTATGTGACGGGCTCGATGCTGAGCCGGCTCGACAGCGAGGTGGGCTCTTTGACCGAATTTCACCGTCGTACACGTACCGCGGTGCTGATGCGGCGCACGCCAAGCATCCGTATGCTTCAGGAGCTTGCCACCAGGGCCGACGACGGCAGCTATGGCCACGCCAAGCTTGCCCGCTCGCTGGCGGTCGCGTTGCTCATTCAATGCGTCGCGGAAGTCATCTCCGGCCGGGTGCTTTCGGTCGTCGCCAGGGCCGAGCACGGCATGGCACTGGTGGCCGAACTGAAGGAATACCTCGCACGGCACGCGGACGAAGACATTCCCCTCGACGCCCTGAGCGAGCGCTTCGGTGCATCGCGGCGCCACATCACTCGGCTGTTTCGTGCTGCGACCGGGCTTTCCGTCGGGGAGTTTCAGCAGCGTGTGCGACTGCAGACGGCGCGCGAGCTGCTGGGCGGAACCGATCTGCCGATCAGCGAGATTGCGTTCCGGGTCGGCTTCGACAGCGGCGCTGCGCTCAGCCATGCCATGCGCCGGCTCGATGGCCGCTCACCCACCGATGTCCGCAAGCAGGCACAGCCCCTCGTCGGCAATGAAGGCCTCGGGCGGATGCTCGCATCGGGCCCGACGGCCAAGGGCTGAACGGCTGCGGCTCATGGCGCCAGGCTGCGGATCGTCAGTCCTCGACATCCGGATCGCCGACCCGTTTCTCGCGGCACAGCCCGAGATGTCCAAGGCGCTTTCTCTCGGCGGCCAAGGTGGCCCGCTCCAGTCGCGCGAGCACCAGCGATGGGGTGCGGTCACCTTGCGCGAGCGGGGTACCATCGGGTGCGACCACAAGGCTCAGTCCGTCGTAGGCGATTCCGGCTTCCTGTCCGCAGAAATTCGCATAGGCGATGAACAGCTGGTTCTCGTAAGCGCGGGTCGGCACCAGGTGCCGCGAGACAAAATCGTATCCCTTCATGTTCGCCGTCGGGACGACGATCAGGTCCGCATCTTGCAGCGCGAGGCTGCGTGCGTTCTCAGGAAATTCGACGTCGTAGCAGATCAGCATCCCGATCTTCCAGCCATGGAGATCGAATGGGCGCCCGCCGCGTGTGCCTGCGATGAACATGTGGCGATCGAGTTCATCGAACAGATGTGTCTTCTGATGGCGGCCCACGACCCGACCATCGGCGTCCACGCAGACTGCCATGTTGCCGACTCCACCGCTTTCGTCGCGCTCAGGGTGGCCGAAGACGATCGCGATCTTGTGACGCCTTGCAAGATCGCCCACGGCCGTCGTGCGTTCGCCACCCGGCGCTTCCGCGAAAGCGGCGGCCGCGGACCGCCCGATGTTGTAGCCGGTCAGAAACATCTCGGGCGTGACGATCAGATGCGCGCCTGCAGCGGCCGATTCCTGGCATGCCCGGTCGAGCCTCTGCAGGTTCATCGAGACATCGCCCGGTGCAGACTCGCATTGGAGCAACGCAAGACACAACGCGTTCATTCCGGCAGCACCATCGGACCGATGGCTCCGAAAACGTCACCAGGGCCAGGGTTGCAGCTGTGGGTACGCCCGCCGAAGTGCCGCAGAATGCCCCACACCGCGTTGAGCGAGGTTTGCACGGCGCCTTCCACCCATGCCGGCGTCCAGGAGACGTCGTCTCCTGCGATGAAAATCCCACGCTCCGAGTCCGGCATATCGTCCTGCATGAAGTGCGCGAACATGCGCTGGTTGTAGCGGTAGTGGCCGGGTAGTGCGCCCTTGAACGCGCCGAGGAAATGCGGGTCGGCTTCCCAAGAAATCGTGATCGGGTCACCGATGATGTGGCTGGCGATGTCCACCTTCGGATAGATTTTTTTCAAGGCACCCAGCGCGAGCTTGACGCGCTTTTCCGAAGACTGCGGCAACATCTTCAGTGCGTCGCCCATCCAGGCGTAGGACAGGCAGATGACGCCGGGTTTGTCGGGACCATTGTCGAACAGGTAGGTTCCGCGCGTGAGGCGATCCGTGAGTGTCATGCTCATCAGATCGCGGCCCGTTTCGGGATCCTTGTCCTTCCAGAAGGGACGATCGACCATGACGAAGGTCTTGCTCGACTGCATGTAGCGCGTCCGGTCGAGCGCCATCCACATCTTGTGCGAGAACAGGGATTCGTCGCATTCGATCTGGGTCGTGAGGAGCCAGCTCTGGCATGTGGCCAGGACTGCAGCGTAGGACCGCTGCCCCCCCCAGCGATCGATCACGTCCAGGCGACCGTCCTGCCGCCGACGAATGGCCTCCACACCCGCGCGCGGCGCTCCTCCGTGCAGGCTGGCCAACGTGGTTCCTGCGGGCCAATGGACGAGTTCGCTCGGCGCGTGTTGCCAGAGGCCAAGCGGTACCTGCTCCACACCGCCAACGATCAGTCTTTGGTCTTCATCGCAGTTCGTCATCACGACGCGAAGGATCTCCAGCATCGAGTTGGGGAAATCGGAGTCCCACCCACCGGTACCGAATCCGACCTGGCCGAACACCTCGCGGTGCTGGAACGACAGGCTGGCGAACGCCTTGGAGGTGGCAACGAAGTCGTAGAACGTGCGATCGTCCCACAATGGAACCAGTCGGTTCCAGAGCGACTTCAGGGTCGGCACATCCCGCTTGCGGATCGCGTCCTGAATCTCGGTGAACTGCGCGCCGTCCTGCAGCGCGTCGCGCCAGGCATCCGCAACCTGCCTGAACATCGGCGGGAGATCTGACAGCTTCTCCGCGTAGTGCGTCAACCCCTCGAGATCCACCACCGTGCTTCCGGATGCTGGCGTGAGTGGATTCGGGAACGGCCGCGTCTCCAGGCCCAGCTCTTTGACGTACTGGTAGAAGGTGGTGCCTGAGACCGGGAAGCGCATCCCGCCGAGTTCGGCGATCACGCCTTGGCCACCTTCGAATGCCTGCGAGCGGAGGCGGCCGCCCAGCTTCGATGCCTCGTAAATGACCGGCTTGAGCCCGAGCTTCATCAGCTCATAGGCCGCCACGATCCCAGCCATGCCGGCACCTACGATGGCGACCTCGGCACCATGATGCTCTGGCGGCAACACTCCCAACCCGGCGGGGTGTCGGACCCATTCGTCGAACGCGAAGGGGAAGTCGGGGCCGAAGACCGTGACTGGACGATGGTTGGTGTTCGTTGAAGGGCCCGTAGAGCGGAGTGGCATGGTCAAGGCGAATCTTGCAGAAGGGTGGCGAGTAGGCAGTTCCGAGAAAATCAACTGCTGCAGCTCAGGTCGATTCGGGAGCCCGAACCAATGGCGTTGCTGGCGATCGAGCCAAGATCAGTACGAAGATGATCAAGCGCTGTCCATCCCAGCCAACGCATTGCATTGGCTGATGGACGCCGTTCTATCGCTCGAACTCGACTGAATCCAGTCTATGTTGGGGGCCGTTCCGACACAGGCTCCAACGGGCCCCGAATGTTGATCGGGCGGGCCAAGACTGCTGGCCGCGGGCGCGGCGAACACGCCGCGAACGTGATCGAGCGTCTCGGCCACGTCGCCGGTTGGCTACGTCGGCAGCATTCCCCTGGTGCTGGTCGCATCGACGCAGAGCGGCGTGACCTCGCTGGCGCAGTTCGTCTCCGTCGCCCGCCAGAAGCCCGGCCAGCTGAGCTACGGCACCTCGGGCATCGGATCGATGCTGCATTTCTCCGGCGAGCTCGTGAAGAAGCAGGCCGGACTCTCGATCACCCACGTTCCCTACCGCGGTGCCGGCAACATCGGCAGCGACCTTGCGGGCGGTGCGATCGAGTTCGCATTCCTCGGACCGGGCGCGGCCAAGCCCTTCATCGATGGCGGGCGCATCGTCCCGATCGCGGTGACGAGTGCCCGGCGCATCGCGCTGATGCCCGGCGTTCCGGCGCTGGGCGAGCATCCGGCCCTCGAGGGCTACGACCTGGTGGCCTGGTACGCGCTGATGGCGCCGCGCGGGCTGGCGCCCGACACGCTGGCCAGGCTGCAGCGCGCACTGCGCGAGACGCTGCAGGACGCAACGGTCCGGCAGAAGCTCGAGCGCATCGGCGTGGTGGTCGGCCGCGGCGACGAGAACCTGCCGCAGTTGATGGCCAGGGACGCCGTGGAATACAAGCGCATCGTCGACTTCGCAGGCATGAAGGAGTAGCGCGCGGCGAGCCGGATTCTTGCATCTGTAAGGCTCGCCCGTCGCGTGAAATCGGCCGGAAACGCCGGTCACCGACAGTCGAAGCGTCGCACCAGTCGCGGCACACAAGGAGCACCGATGTCGCCTCGCCACCTCGCACCGCACGCCCTCCAACCCCTCGCTGCCGGGCTTTCCACATGACCACGCCGCAACGCCCTCGCGCGATCATCGCCGGCGGCTCGCTGAGCGGCCTGTTCGCGGCGTCCACCCTGCGCGCCGTCGGTTGGGATGTCGCAGTCTTCGAGCGCTCGCCGGACGCACTCGACAGCCGCGGCGGCGGCATCGTGCTGCAGCCCGATGTGCTGGCCGCCTTCCGCTTCGCCGGCGTCGGCCACACCGACGCGCAGGGCGTGCGATCGGGCGACCGCATCTATCTGGACGCCGAGGACGGCGTGGTCCACCGTGCCTTCATGCCGCAGACCCAGACCTCGTGGAACATGCTCTACGGCGCCATGCGAAAGGCGCTGCCGGCCCACTGCATCCACGCGGGTGAGAGGCTGGTGAGCTTCAAGGAATCGGGCGAGCGCGTGACGGTGCTGTTCGCGAGCGGCCGGATGGAGAGGGGCGACCTGCTGATCGGCGCCGACGGCGCGGGCTCCACCGTGCGCAGCCAACTGCTGCCGGGAATCAAGCCGGCGTATGCAGGCTATGTGGCCTGGCGCGGCCTGGTCCCCGAGGCGGCACTGGGTCGCGCTGCGGCCGCAAGACTCGGCAGCGCCTTCGTGTTCCAGGAGGGGCGCGACCATCTCTTGCTGGAATACCGCGTTCCCGGCGAAGACGGGTCCGTGGCCGAAGGCGCCCGGCGTTGGAACTGGGTCTGGTACCGCAAGGTGCCGGCAGGCGCGCCGCTGGCCGAACTGCTCACGGATCGCGACGGCGTGGCACACGCGTTTTCCTTGCCGCCCGACGCACCGAGGGATGCGCCGATCGCCGCCTTGCGCCGAGATGCGCGGCAACTCCTGGCGCCGAGCCTGCGCGAACTGGTGCTCGCTACCGAAGCACCCTTCGTTCAAGCCATTCTCGACCTGGCGGTCCCGCGCATGGTGTTCGGACGCACGGTGCTGATCGGCGACGCCGCCTTCATGCCGCGCCCGCACACCGCAGGCAGCACGGCAAAGGCGGCAGCCAACGCGCTGGCGCTCGCGAAAGCCTTGGCGCCAGGCAACGGCCGAATCGACAACCGGCTCGCGGCCTGGGAAGCGGAGCAGTTGAGCGCTGGTGCCTCGATGGGCGCATGGGGCGTTTCGATCGGCAACCAGATCATGGGGATCTCATGACGCGCCCGGCATCGTCCCCCATGCCGCCGGCATCTTCGGCCGCGGTTCGCCTGCTCGGGGCTCCGAACTCGCCGCGGGCCTTCGAGATCCGCGACTTCCTGAGCCGAAGCGTGGTCGCCTACGACTGGGTCGAGCTCGATGAGGCGTCGGCGCGCAGCCTCCCCGGCATCAGCGGGCTCGACGATCCGGCCCTGCCCGTGTGCGAGTTCCCCGACGGCACGCGCCTGCTGTCGGCGAGCGTGCCCGAGATCGCCCAGCGGCTCGGATGGGTGAGCCGGCCGCGGCTGGCACGCTACGACGTATCGATCTACGGCGCCGGGCCGGCCGGTCTGAGCGCCGCGGTGTATGCCGCATCGGAAGGCCTGAAGACCGTGCTGGTCGAGCGCCAGGCCATCGGCGGACAGGCGGGCAGTTCGTCTCTGATCGAAAACTACCTCGGCTTTCCGCACGGCATCAGCGGCGCCGACCTCGCGGAGCGCGCGCGCCAGCAGGCGGTGCGCTTCGGTGCCGAGATCCTGCGCTTGCGCGAGGGAACGCACGCGATATTCGTCGACGACGGCATCCGCGTCGACCTCGCCGACGGCAGCCAGCTGTCGGCCCGCGCCAACATCTGCGCCACGGGCATCGAGTGGCGCCGCCTCGGTCTTCCGGACGAGGCGCGCTTGCTGGGTGCCGGCCTGTTCTACGGCGCCGGATCGAGCGAGGCACCGATGTGTGCAGGCGAGACGGTCTATGTGGTCGGCGGCGGCAACTCGGCCGGCCAGGCGGCGATGAACCTGTCGCAGTACGCACGCGAAGTGGTGCTGCTGGTGCGCGGCGAAAGGCTTGCGGACACCTTGTCGGACTACCTGCTGCGCAAGATCGTCGACTCGCCCGGGATCCGGGTCGTGACCTGTTGCGAAGTGATCGCGCTGGCCGGCGACCGCTTCCTGGAAGGCATCACCGTGCGCGACCGCTCGACGGGGCAAGTGCAGGCACTGCCCACGCGGCGCGTGTTCGTCTGCATCGGCGGCTCGCCCAACACCGACTGGGCCCACGACACAGCCATCGTCCGCGATGCCGCGGGCTACCTGGTGACCGGCCCCGACTTGCTTGTGACGCCCGACCACTATCGGAACTGGAAGCTTCATCGCCCGCCTTTCCATCTGGAAACCAGTGTCCCGGGATCGTTCGCGGTCGGCGACGTGCGGCACGGTTCGGTCAAGCGGGTGGCGTCCGCGGTCGGCGAAGGCGCGATGGCGGTAGCCTTCGTCCACCAGCATCTTTCCACTTCATGAGGACATCGAAATGACCAAGCCATGCACGCACACCGCAGGCATCCGGCAGGTGACACCCAGCGCCAAGGGCTGCGAGGAATGCCTCGCGACCGGCAGCACCTGGGTCCATCTCCGGCTGTGCCGGACCTGCGGCCACGTGGGCTGCTGCGACGAGTCGCCCAACCGCCATGCGCGCGCGCATTTCCATGCCACCGCGCATCCCATCATCGAGGGCTATGACCCACCGGAAGGCTGGGGCTGGTGCTTCGTCGATCGGGTCGGCCTCGACCTGGGCGCTGACACCACGCCGCAGATCGGCCCCATCCCGAGATACCTCTGATGCGATGGGCCTTGGTTGCATCCATTGCGTCTGAAACAGCGGCCATTGCAAACGAATCCATGCAGCACGCCACGCAATCGGCAGGCAACGCCAGACTCCGACAGTAGAGACACCGAGACAGGACATCGCAACGCAAGGCCAAGGCAGAGCAAAGGCGGTCCGGTCGAGGGATTCACCATGGGGTCGTCGATGCACATCTGTCGGCCGCGCCCCTTCCACTCGCAGATGTGTAAAGGAACAATCATGACCAAGCTCAGCGCAATGATGGCCCTCGCGGCCGCAACCCTCGCCCTGTCGGCTACCGGAGCCTCCGCCCAGAGCCTATCTCGCGCGCAGGTGAAGGCCCAGCTCGGTGCCGCCCAGGCCAGTGGCCAGATCGCCGCCTTCGACGGCGAAGACAGCGGTTCGGCCTACCTGTCGGCCCGGTTCCATTCCAGCGAACCGCGCACCGGGGTGAGGGCCGAGGTGGCCCAGGCCCGCACCGACCGCACCCTCGCGGTGCTTGACGGCTCCGACAGCGGATCGTTCTATTTGTCGCGCCACCAGTCGCTGACCGAGCCCCGCGCGCTGGTCAAGTCGGAACTCGCCGCAGCCGAGAAGAGCGGTCAGTTGGATGCACTCTACGGAGAAGACAGCGGCTCGTTCGAGCTCTCCGCCATGCGTGCGCAGCCAGGCGCTCGCGCCGGCGTCGCCTCGGCGCACTGAGTCGACGCAATCTTCCCGCAACCTCAAGCAACTCACTGAGGCCACCTCTATGACCACCACGCTCGAATCCACCCTCGCCCGCCGCCAGGCGCCCTTGCGCACCCCGACGGCCCTCGGCGCCGAGGCCCGGCGCGACATCGGCGCCGGCCTCGCGGCCCTGCTGGCGGACAGCTTCGCGCTGTACCTGAAGACGAAGAACTTCCATTGGCACATGTCCGGCCCGCACTTTCGCGACTACCACCTGATGCTCGACGAGCAGTCGGACCAGATCTTCGCCCTAACCGACCCGCTGGCCGAGCGCGCCCGCAAGCTAGGCGGCAGCACGCTGCGCTCGATCGGCGACATCTCCCGCCACCAGCGCCTGTCGGACAACGATGCGCCCTTCGTCACTCCAAGCGACATGCTGGCCGAGCTGCGCGAGGACAACCTGCGCCTGGCCGACTACATGCGCGCCGCCCATGCTATGTGCGACGCGCACGGCGACGTCGCCACGGCGAGCCTGCTGGAGAACTGGATCGACGAGGCCGAGCGGCGCGCCTGGTTCCTGTTCGAGACCAGCCGCGAGTCCTGAGCCGGAAGCGGGATACGGGCCCTCGCCGAGGGCTCGGCTCAGTGCAGCACCTGCACCTGCGGTTCGAACACGTAGCCGGCGCCGCGCTCGGTGCGGATCATCTTCGGCGCCGAGGCATCGACCTCGATCTTGCGCCGCAGCCGCAGGATCTGGACGTCGATCGAGCGGTCGTAGACCTCCGCCCCATGCAGCCGCGACAGCTCCAGCAGCTGGTCGCGCGACAGGACGCGCTGGGGCTGCTCGCACAGCGCCAATAGCAAGTTGAACTCGCCGTTGCTGAGCTCGACGCGCTGCCCCTCGGGCGAGGTCAGCCGGCGTGCCAGCAGGTTGAGCTCCCAGCCCGCGAAGCGAAAGGCCCGGCGCTTGGTGCTGCGGCCTGTCGGGGCGGCATCGGTCCTTGCCTGATAGCGCCGCAACACCGCTCGGATACGCGCCAACATCTCACGGTTGCTGAAAGGCTTGGTGACGTAGTCGTCGGCGGCGATCTCCAGGCCCATCACCCGATCGGCCTCGTCCTGCTTGCCGGTCACGATGATGACCGGCACCTCGCTGGTGTCGCGCAGGCCGCGCGCCAGCTGCATTCCGTCCTCGCGGCCCAGGCGCAGGTCGAGCATAACCAGGTCGATCACGTGGTCCTGGAGAACCGCGTTCATCTCGGCGCCGCTTGCCACCGCAGTCACCTGGAATTCGTTCTCCGAGAGGTAAGCCGACATCAGCTCGCGCAGTGCCGGATCATCATCGACGACAAGGATGTGGGGGGATGCAATGTTCATGACGCTTCGAGCGTAGTGCAAACGATCCTACGAGAGCCTACCGCCGGATTACAAGTGAAATCGTTCGCCCCGATTCTGACATCACGCAGGCACCCGCATCGGTGCCAATAGCAGCCAGAGGGGCGCCATGCCGCCCCGTCAAAGGACAAGGACGGAATCGATGTCGAAGATCATTGTTATCGAGGAAGATAGCGCTATGCGCATGCTGATCTCCGAGTGGCTGGCCAGCGAGGGACACGAGGTCCGCTCGCTGCCGAGGCACGACCCCGCCCCCGACGACAAGGTCGACCTGGTCATCCTCGATCTGCCGCACCCACGCGCGCCGGGCCCCGGGACCGCCGAGACGGTGCAGGCCGTGCATGCGGCCCATCCGCATGCGTGCGTGATCGGTATCTCGACCCGGCTGGGCCGCAGCTTGGGACGCGATTCGGACATCGCCCAGGCCCTGGGCGTCGACCGCCTGCTCGCCAAGCCCTGCACCCGCGAAGAATTGGTCGGCGCCGTTGCGGCCGCCCTCTAGCCGCATGACGTCGGGTGAGCGCCTGAGGCAGCGGATCATTGCTGCGGGCGTGGTCCTGATCGCCGCCTTCACCAGCTCGGCGATCTACGATGGCTGGCGGCTGCACCAGCAGATCACGATCGCCAACGAGCGCGAACTCGGCAACTTGGCCAAGGCCCTGGCCGAGCAAGGCGCCAGGACCCTGCAGGCCGTCGACGTCCTGCTGCGCGACACCGGCGAATGGTGGGAGACCACCGGCCGCGGCCTGCCCGCGGACGCCGTCGCCACGGCGCTGGCGTCGCGCGTGGTCGGGGTGTCGCAGGTCAGTGTGCTGACCCTGGTCGACGCCCAGGGCATGCAGCGCCACCGCTCGCGGATCACCGGGGAGGCGCTGGCCGATGTCTCCGATCGCCCCTATTTCCAAAGCCAGCGCGAGCGCTCGGCGGGCGGTCTCTTCATCAACGAACCAGTGGTCACTCGGACCGATCGGCAGCCGGCGCTGGTGGTGTCGCGCCGGCTGAACACCCGCGGCGGCACATTCGACGGCGTGGTCACCGCCAGCGTCACGCTGCAAGAGTTGCAGGCCGCCTATTCGGCAATCGATCTGGGAGAAGGCGGCGCGCTGATCCTGACGCTCGACGATGGCACGCTGGTGGTACGTCAGCCCGAGGCTGCCGGCCTGGACGCCAACCGGCGCTACCCCGAGCTGACGGCCTTCAAGGGGGCGCCGTTGATCGATCGGTCCGTCAGTCCGGTCGACGGCCGGGCCAAGCTGGTGGCGGCAGTGGGCGTCGGCAAGCGGCCGCTCACGCTGACCCTGACGCGCGACGAGGACCACGCCCTGCGTCCCTGGCACGACGAGATGCGCAGCGGCATCATCCGCACACTGCTGCTCACGGCGCTGGTGGTGCTGACCATCGCCGGCCTGCTGCGCCAGTTGCGGCGCCTTGAGGCCGGCGAAGCCGAGAAGGCGGCGCTCCAGGCCCGGCTGCAGAAGGCCCAGCGGCTGGAGTCGCTCGGCACCCTGGCCGGCGGCATTGCGCACGACTTCAACAACATCCTCGGAGCGATCCTGGGCTTTGGCGAGATGGCCCAGCAGCATGCCGCACCTGGCAGCGACATGCGGCGCTACATCGACCGCGTGATGCAGGGCGGCGCACGGGCTCGCGTGCTGGTGCGCCGCATCCTGGACTTCAGCCGCAGCGGAGTCGCCGAGCGCGTCCCGGTCCCGATCCAGGCCGTGGTCGAGGAGTCCCTCGCGATGCTGCGTCCCACCCTGCCGGAGGCGATCGGCATCGATGCGCGGCTGGAGGCCGGCACCGCCGCCGTGCTGGGGGACGGCACCCAGTTGCACCAGGTGGTCATGAACCTCTGCACCAACGCCGCCCAGGCGATCGGCGATGCCGGCCGGATCGAGGTACGGCTCGAACGAATGCAATCCGAGGCGGCCCGACCTGCGCTGCACGGCGAACGCCCGGCCGGACCCTGCGTTCGGCTGACGGTTTCGGACACCGGGCACGGCATGTCGGCCGATGTTCTCCAGCGCGCCTTCGATCCTTTCTTCACGACCAAGAAGGTCGGCGAAGGCACCGGGCTGGGGCTCTCGATGGTGCACGGCATCGTGGCCGATCTGGGCGGCGCGATCGACATCGCGACCGAGCCCGGCCGAGGCACGCAGGTCACGGTCTGGCTGCCGGTGTCGGGCGAATCCGCAGCACCGGCGCTGCGGCCGGACCCGACCTGGCCGCGCGGCGACGGCCAGGTCGTGATGGTGGTCGACGACGAGCGCGCCCTGGTCGAACTGGCCGAGGAACTGCTGGCCGAACTCGGCTACGAGCCGGTCGGGTTCGACACGAGCGAACGCGCACTCGAGGCCTTCGTGGCCTACCCGCAGCGATTCGATGCCGTGCTCACCGACGAGATGCTGCCGGGCCTGCCGGGCAGCGAGCTGGCCCGGCGGCTGCTCGCACTGCGCCCCGGATTGCCGGTCATCCTGGTCAGCGGCAACGTCGGCGCGGCCCTGGAGCAACGTGCGCGCGACGCCGGCGTGGTCGCCCTCCTGCGCAAGCCGCTCGGCCTGCAGGAACTGGCCGAGACGCTGGCGCGGACGCTCGGTTGCAGGTGAAACACGGCCCGGCGGACTGCAACGCTGGCGCAATGCGGGAGGCCGACAGTCGAGGCTCCACTCACCCACAGGAACTCTCATGAGCAGCATCACCACGACCGACGGCACCGAGATCTTCTACAAGGACTGGGGCAGCGGCCAGCCGGTCGTCTTCAGCCATGGCTGGCCCCTGTCCTCGGACGCCTTCGAAGACCAGATGTTCGCGCTCGCCTCGCAGGGCTTTCGCTGCATCGCGCACGATCGCCGCGGCCACGGTCGATCCAGCCAGCCCTGGCAGGGCAACGACATGGACACCTATGCCGACGACCTTGCGGCACTGGTGCAGCAGCTCGACCTGAAGGACGCGATCCATGTCGGCCACTCGACCGGCGGCGGCGAGGTTGCCCGCTACATCGGACGCCATGGCACCGGACGGGTCGCCAAGGCGGTGCTGATTGGCGCCGTGCCGCCGCTGATGGTCAAGACCGAGGCCAATCCGGGCGGCACCCCGCTCGAAGCCTTCGACGGCATCCGCGCCGGCGTGCTGGCCGACCGTTCGCAGTTCTGGAAGGACCTGAGCATGCCCTTCTACGGCTACAACCGGCCCGGCGCGAAGGTGTCCGAAGGGGTGCGCGAATCATTCTGGCTGCAGGGCATGGCCGCCGGCATGCCGGCCTCGTACTTCTGCGTCAAGGCTTTCTCGGAGACCGACCTGACCGAGGATCTGAAGAAGTTCGACGTGCCGACGCTGATCCTGCACGGCGACGACGACCAGATCGTGCCGATCGCGGATTCGGCGCTGCTGTCGGCCAAGCTGGTGAAAGGCGCCACGCTGAAGATTTACAACGGCGCGCCGCACGGCATGTGCACGACGCACAAGAACGAGGTGAGCGCGGACCTGCTGGCGTTCATCCAGGGCTGAACACCCAGGCGCAACACCACTGGCCCGGAGGGCTCCACGTGGGGCGATCGTGGAGGCCCTGGCTGGGATGACATCCGCCGACCTTGCAAGGCGGCGTCGAGATCGCGATGCCCCTCAGCACGGGCTTGCATGCATGGACTCGCCGCCGTCCTCCACCGTCGGGTTGCCAGGCTCGGGTGCTTGTCTCCATGATCCTCTTCGCGTGTCCATCGATGGCGACCGTCGGACTGACGAATGCGACATTCTCGGCGTGTCGGTCTGTGGATCAGACAACGCCATCGGTGCGGGACAAACGCGGTTGGGACGGCGCATACAGCACCTCGCTCGACACGTCGACGCGTTCGGTCCAGTCAGGCGCTGTCAGCGGCAGGTGGCGTTGAGACAAGGAGCAGCGCGGCAACAACGGGTTGAGCGGATTAGCCCGTCCCTACACCCGAAGATGCCAAGGTAGCATTCGAGGGCGCACTTTCATGCCATCTCGCAGTCAATCATCGAAGGGTGCCCCCCCTGAAGGTCGGGGCTGGCGGTGTTGATCGCGTCGGGCTCGACCTCTGCTAGGATACGATTCTGTAGGGCGGACCGATTTTCCTCTACGTCTGCCTATTCAAGCCCGAACGCCTGCGGCGTACAGCACGGCACGCGGCGCACGGCACAAGCCCCACAGGCGAACACCAGCGAGATGTGCCATCCGCACGCCCATCGCGGTCGGCGCCGACACGGTGCAAAGCGCCGCGATGCCCAGGCGCGCGCATTTGCGCACCAGCTCGTGGCTGCCGCGGCTTGTCATGACGACGAAGCCCGGCTGCATGAGTCGCCCGCTCGTGGCGAGCGTGCCAAGCAGTTTGTCAAGTGCGTTGTGCCGGCCCACGTCTTCCATCACGTCGAGCAGGCTGCCGTCGAGGGTCGCCCAGCCGGCCGCATGGATCGCGCCCGCCTGCGCATTCAGCAACTGACGCGCCGGCAGCGCATCGAGCGCACGCAGCACCCTCGGCGCATCCACCCTGTCGATCCAGCCCGGCGCCGCCCGCGGCGCGAGATCGAGATCGAGGCCCGCGAAGCTCTCGACCCCGCAGACACCGCAGCCCGTCTGCCCCGCCATGTGGCGACGGCGACGCTTGAGCCGATCGAAGCTGCGCGCGGAAACGGTCAGCTCGACCTGCATCGCGTCGACCTCGGCGGGCAGCCCGGCCCGGCATGCGGGCACCTGCTGCACTTCGATGTCGAAGCAATCACGGACATCGTCGAGGATGCCCTCGCTCAACGCGAAGCCGAGTGCGAAGGCCTCGAGGTCCTGCGGCGTGGCCATCATCACCGCGTGCGCGATGCCGTTGAAGACCAGCGACACCGGCACCTCCGCGGCCAGCGTGTCCTGGCAGGCGTCGTGGCCCATCACATGCACGGTGTGACGCGACAGGGGAAGCGGGATCGCGTTCATGACACCGATCCCGGCGTCGGGCGCGCTGGCCGCAGCCGCACCGGCACCGACTTGTAGGAAGGCGTTCCGCTCCGCGGGTCGCGGTGCGACAGGTCCACCAGCACGTTGGCCTCGGGATAGTAGGCGCCAGCCGAGCCCCTCGGGATGTCGTACGCCACCGCCGTCAGGTTCCTGAGCACCGCCCCCGGCGCCGCTGCCTCGCCATCGAAGGGCACCGCCTCGAGGTCGACGCGATCGCCGGCGGCGATGCCTTGCGCCGCCAGATCGTCGGCATGCAGAAAGACCACGTCCCGGCGTCCGAAGATTCCGCGGTAGCGGTCGTCGAAGCCATAGATCGTCGTGTTGTACTGGTCGTGGCTGCGCAGCGTGGTCAGGGTGAGCACCCCGGCGCCCGCGGCGCGGGGATCTTCCCGGACGCCGGGCATCACAATGAACTGCGCCTTGCCCGACGCGGTGTGCCAGCGGCGTTCGGCCGGCCCGATCGGCAGCCGGAAGCCGCCCGGCTGCCGGATCCGCAGGTTGTACTCCTCGAAGCCGGCCAGCACGCTCTCGATGCCGTCGCGAATGCGGCCATAGTCGGTGACCATGCCATCCCAGTCGATGCCATGCCGGCCCGCGAGCACCGCCTTCGCGATGCCGGCGACGATCGCCGGTTCGGAGCGCACCTGGTCCGACGGCGGCGGCAGCCGGCCGGTCGACGCATGGACCATCGACATCGAATCCTCGACCGTGATCGACTGCACGCCGCCGGCCTGCAGGTCGAGCTCGGTGCGCCCGAGGCAAGGCAGCAGGATGCTCTGCCTGCCCACCAGCAGGTGCGAGCGATTGGGCTTGGTGGCGACGTGCACCCCCAGCTCCAGGCCGCGCATCGCCGCGAAGGTCCGCGTCGGGTCGGCCATCGCCACCGCGAGGTTCCCGCCCAGGCACATCAGGAACTTCGATCGTCCTTGCGCGATGGCCTCGATCGCCTCGGCGGCGTCGTGCCCGCGCTCGGCGGGTGGCGTGAAGCCGTAGACCCGTTCGATGCCCTGGCGCAGCGCCAGCGGGGCCTTCTCGTCGATGCCCACGGTGCGATTGCCCTGCACGTTGGAGTGGCCCCGTACCGGGCAGATGCCGGCACCGGGCCGGCCGTAGTTGCCCCGGAGCATCAGCAGGTTGGAGATCTGCTGGACGTTGTCGGTGCCCAGGCGGTGCTGCGTGATCCCCATGCCGAAGACGATGATCGCCGCCTTGGCATTGCAGTAGAGGCGGGCCACGTTTCGCAGCGCCTCGCGGTCCAGGCCCGAAGCCTGCTCCACCTCATGCCAGGCGGTCGTCTGAAGGTCCTCGACCAGCGCCTCGAAGCCCTGCGTGTGCTCGGCGATGAAGGCGCGGTCGAGCACGCCGGGCCCGCCTGCGGCGAGATCCTCAGCATCGATCTCGAGCACGCCCTTCATCACGCCCTTGAGCGCCGCTGCATCGCCGCCCACCTTCACCTGGAGGTAGTCGCTGGCGATGTCGGTCGAACCGAAGCTGGCCATCTCGATCGGATCCTGCGGTGCCGCGAAGCGCTCCAGCGCTCGCTCGCGCAGCGGATTGAAGACCACGATCGGCGCCCCGCGCCCGGCCGCGGCATGCAGCGTCGTCATCATCCGCGGGTGGTTGGTGCCCGGGTTGTGACCCATCGAGATGATCAGGTCGGCATGGTCGAAGTCTTCCAGCGACACCGTGCCCTTGCCGATGCCGATCGAAAGTGGCAGCCCGACGCTGGTCGCCTCATGGCACATGTTCGAGCAGTCCGGAAAGTTGTTGGTGCCGTAGGCGCGCACGAAGAGCTGGTAGAGGAACGCCGCCTCGTTCGACGCCCGGCCCGAGGTGTAGAACTCCGCCATGCCGGGGTCCGGCAGTGCCTTCAGCACGGCGGCGATCCGCGCGTTCGCTTCGTCCCAGCCGATCGCGACGTAGCGGTCGCTGGCCGCGTCGTAGGCCATCGGGTGCGTGAGCCGACCGAGATCCTCGATGTCGTGGTCGTTCCAGGCCAGCAGTTCGGTGACGGTGTGGCGCTCGAACACCTCGGGCGTCGCCCGCTTGCGCGTCGCCTCCCAGGTGACCGCCTTGGCGCCGTTCTCGCAGAACTCGAAGGCCGAGGTGTGCTTCGGGTCGGGCCAGGCGCAGCCCGGGCAATCGAAGCCGTCGGGCTGGTTGTTCCGGAGCATGATGCGGGTGCCCGAGATCGTGTTCATCTGGCCGTGGATGGCCTTGGCGACGGCACCCAGCGCGTCCCAGCCGCCGGCCGGGTGTTCGTATTTGCGGATTCCCGAATCGTTCATGACGCCAGGCTCCCCGGCTTCGTTTGCGGCCAGCAGCGCAGCGCCAGCGCGGCCGAGGCCGCGATCATGGACAGCGCGGTGACCGCGATCCACCCCCATCGCGCGAGCAAGAGGGCACCCAGTGCCGAGCCGACCGCCATGCCGATGAACATGCTCGTGAAGAGCACCGCATTGGGCAGGACGATTCGGCGCCCGTCGAAGCGGTCGCCAAGCGGCGCGAGATAGATGATGCCCAGGACGTAGCCCATCTGCGTGAGCGTGGGCATCAGCCCGACAGCCCGAGCCGAGGACCCGATGTCGGGCCCCAGGATGCCGAGCATCGGCTGGCTGTAGTAGAGCGCCGCCACCACGGCGCCAGCACCGCCGGCCAGAATCAGGATCAGCGCCGGTGACAGCAACGTCGCGAACGGTGAAACAGTTTCGCGAGCGGGGATCGAATCCATGGTTTGAACGTGAATCACGGAGGTCACTGCAAAGGTAGAAGGGTTGAAAAGTCTTGCTGGCCTTGATCGTCCACCCCCTGCATTTCTGCTTCGCATCAACCTTCTGTGCGAACATTTCATCTGCAACATATCAGTCCCATGAACCGACGCGGCAAGCACCCCAGGCGAGCGCGAGCTCACGAAGCTCGCTGATATGGCGTTCTTCGGCTTGTGGTCCTACCCGTCCGTTCATCGAAGGATGGTCAAGGGCGGGAGGACCATAAAGCATGAGGTAGTCGACCTCATCGTCGTGTTCGGCAAAGACGTCATTCTCTTTTCTGAAAAGGACATCAAGTTCCCGAGCACGGGCGACATCAAGGTCAACTGGGGGCGATGGTTGCGCCAGTCAGTTCTTGGATCGCTCGACCAACTCCGAGGCGCAGAAAGGTACATCAGGTCGGGGCGCAGCGAACTGTTCCTGGACCGCAAGTGCAGCCAGCCCTTTCCATTTGCACTCGACGATCCCGAGCTGAGGGTTCACCTCGTTGCGGTCTGCAGGAATTCGATCGACCCTGCTCGAGCCTACTTTGCCAAGTTCACGGACAATGGGGCACACGACAGCACCGGAAGCCTGGCGTTCTCCGCCGTGATGCGTGAAGAACAGATGCTCGTCAACCCGTTCTGAGAGCCGGCTCCGGTCGTCTGAACACGCATCGACCTGAGTTAAGTGGATTGGCTGCGGTTTGATTCTTTCAATCTTCAGGCCCCTGCCAGGCCGCCGGAGGCGCCCTGGTTGAGCCATGTACTCATGGTTCGACCCATCAGGCAGCCTCCTTCATTGCGGGTAGCGTGGCGAAGTAGACCATGTCTGGAGTGCATCCGTCGTGCGATTGATGGGGCCGCCGCGCGTTGTAGAAATCGAAGTAAGCGGCCAAGTTCAACCTTGCGGCACTGACACTGTCGTAGGCCTTCAGGTACACGTCCTCGTATTTCACGCTCTTCCACAGCCGCTCGACGAAGACGTTGTCCCGCCAACAGCCCTTGCCGTCCATGCTCTGGCGCGCGCCTATGCGCTTCACCTCGGCGACAAAATCGCAGCTGCTGAACTGGCTACCTTGATCGGTGTTGACGATTCGGTGTTGACGAT
>NZ_JBFTHX010000042.1:0-48091 GCF_056394465.1 Variovorax sp. 10N432 | reverse complement strand
GGGCTGGTCAACGGGTCGTTCTACGCGATCCTGAGCCTCGGGCTCGCAGTGATCTTCGGCCTGCTCAACGTCATCAACTTCGCGCACGGCGCGCTGTTCATGCTGGGCGCGGTGCTGACCTGGATGGCGATGAACTATTTCGACGTCAACTACTGGGTCATGCTGGCGGTGGCGCCGGTCATCGTCGGGTTGTTCGGCATCGTCATCGAGCGGCTGCTGCTGCGCTGGATCTACAAGCTCGACCACCTCTATGGCCTCTTGCTGACGCTCGGCCTCACGCTGCTGATCGAAGGCGTGTTCCGCTCGATCTACGGTGTTTCGGGCCTGGCCTACGACACGCCCGACGCGCTGGCCAGCGCCACCGACCTCGGCTTCATGATCCTGCCCAACTACCGGGCCTGGGTGGTGGTGGCCTCGTTGACGGTCTGCTTCGCGACCTGGTTCGTGATCGAGAAGACCCGGCTCGGCGCCTACCTGCGCGCCGGCACCGAGAACCCGCGGCTGGTCGAGGCCTTCGGGGTCAACGTGCCGCTGATGATCACGCTGACCTACGGCTTCGGCGTGGCGCTGGCCGCCTTCGCGGGCGTGCTCGCGGCGCCGGTGATCCAGGTCTCGCCGCTGATGGGGCAGAACCTCATCATCGTGGTGTTCGCGGTGGTGGTGATCGGCGGCATGGGCTCGATCATGGGCGCCATCCTGACCGGGCTCGGGCTCGGCGTGATCGAAGGCCTGACCAAAGTGTTCTACCCCGAGGCATCCTCCACCGTGGTCTTCGTGATCATGGTCATCGTGCTGCTCATCCGCCCGGCCGGTCTCTTCGGCAAAGAGAAGTAAGACGGCAGCCCCATGAAAAAGCTCTCCACAGTCATCTACCTGCTGCTGCTCGTCGCMCTCGTYCTCGCACCYTTYGYCGGCGCCTATCCGGTGTTCGTGATGAAGCTGATGTGCTTCGCGCTGTTCGCCTCGGCCTTCAACCTGCTGCTGGGCTACACCGGCCTGCTGTCCTTCGGCCATGCGGCCTTTCTCGGCGGCTCGGCCTACGTGGCCGGCCATGCGATGAAGGTCTGGGGCCTGACGCCCGAACTCGGCCTCGTCGCCGGCACCGCGGCCGGCGCCTTCCTGGGCTGGATCTTCGGCCTGCTGGCGATCCGMCGCCAGGGCATCTACTTCGCGATGATCACGCTGGCGCTGGCGCAGATGGTGTTCTTCGTCGCGCTGCAGGCCAAGTTCACCGGCGGCGAGGACGGCCTGCAGGGCGTGCCGCGCGGCAAGCTCTTCGGWCTGGTCGACYTGCAGAACGACCTCACGATGTACTACGTCACGCTGGTGATCGTGGTGGCCGCCTTCCTGCTGATCGTGCGCACCATCCATTCGCCTTTCGGCCAAGTGCTGAAGGGCATCAAGGAGAACGAGCCGCGCGCGCTCTCGCTGGGCTATGACGTCAGCCGCTTCAAGCTGCTGGCCTTCGTGATCTCGGCCGCGCTGTCGGGGCTCGCCGGTTCGCTCAAGACGCTGGTGCTGGGTTTCGCGACCTTGTCGGACGTGCACTGGAGCGCCTCTGGCCAGGTCATCCTGATGACCTTGGTCGGCGGCCTCGGCACCTTGTCGGGGCCGCTTGTCGGCTCGGCGGTGGTGGTGCTGCTCGAGAACAAGATCGGCGAGCTGGGCCACCTGCTGGCGCGCATCACGACCATCGACTGGTTCAACACGCTGGGCGAGTCGGTGACCATGGTCACGGGCCTGATCTTCGTGATCTGCGTGCTGGCCTTCCGGCGCGGGATCATGGGCGAGATCATCGCCTTCATCGATCGGCGGCGCGGGGTGGCGAAGGGCTGAATCAGACCCCCAGGTGGTCGCGCCAGACCGAGCGGTCGCCGTTCAGTGGTCTGGGGCGCGTGCCGAGGGCACCGGGTGGCCCCCTTCGCTCATGTCCCCCGCCTTCGGCTCCTCCTTTACTTCGCTGCGGGGGCCACCCGGTGCCCTCGGCACGGGTAGCGCCGTGGGGTGCTGCCGAGGAAGAACCACCGCCGTGAGCCCACCCCAAGCCTTGACAACTCAGAGCTTCAACGCCTGCGCATACCCGGTGAGCTCCAGGTAGCCGCGCCCCACCGGCTTGCCGTCCGCATCGAGCAGTTCGCTCAGTCCTTCCCAGTACACCGTCCCGGTCGAGCCCTGGCCGTCGAGCTCCTGGTCGTCGAGCAGCGCGCGCACCGTGAAGACACCGGCCGGCGTGTGGATGCGCCATTGCGTCGGATAGACCGCGCGGGTGCGCGGGCTGGTCCAGCGGTGCAGCGGCTCGAAGCGCAGCGCGTCGGGCCCGAACACCTGCAGCCGTCCGTCGGCCGTACGCAGCGAGCCGCCGTGCCACAGGGCTGATCCGTCGCGCCGCCGCAGGCGGAATGCGGTCAACGCGCCGCCGTCGAAGAGGTTCATCCCGATCCAGTCCCAGCCCGTGGCCTCGGGATGCATCAGTGCCTCGCTCCATTCATGGTCCAGCCAGGCGCGGCCCTGGACCTCGAAGCGCTTCCCTTGCACCGTCAGGCTGCCCGTGGCCGCGAGTTGCGGCTCGCTGTAGTAGTAGCTCGCCTGTTCGGGCTCGGGCCCCTTGCGCGACAAGCCGGCGCTGCCCTGCAGCAGCACCGGCTGGGTCGGCGCGAAGCGCAGGTCGATCGCGAAGCCGGTGGCCGGCAGCCGCGCCGCATAGCCGCCGCCGTCGCGCTGCAAGGACCAGTCGCGCAGGCGCAGGTCGGTGTCGGCTTCGGAAGCGGAGGCGATGCCGAAGCCTTCGCGTGCGATGCGCTGGTCGTGCCACAGCTTGCGGCCATCGAGATCGGTGATGGCCGCGTGCGCGAAGATCAACTGCTTCGCCGCGAAGGCGGAACGCATGGCTTGGGTCGCATCGATTCGCGAGCGGAAGAAGGTCAGCTGGAAGCCGAATTCGCGCGCACCGGCGCGGGCATGGCCGGTGATGTACCACCACTCGGTGCGCAGCTCGGGGTGGCTGCCGTAGTCGCGCGGGAACTGCAGCGTGCGCGCCGGCAGCGCCCAGGCCATGGGGGCCGCGAGCGCCGAGAGCAGCAGGGCGCGGCGCGACCACCCGGCGGCGCCGCCCGGACGCATCGGGGACCGGCTCACCAGTCCTCCTTGACCGCCAGCACCGCATCGCGTCCAGCGGCGGCGCGGCCGGCCAGCCAGGCCGTGACCGTGCCGGCGGCGACCACCGCGGCGCACAGCGCGGCCAGCCGGGCCCAGGGCAGCAGCAGGTCCATGGTCCAGTGGAAGCTCTGCGGGTTGACCACGTGAACCAGAACCACCGACACCGCCAGCCCGAGCAGCAAGCCTGCGACCGCGCCGATCGCGGTCCAGGCCGCGCCTTCGCCGGCCACGATCGCCAGTACCTGGGCCCGCGTGAAGCCCAGGTGCACGAGCAGGCCGAATTCTTTGCGCCGCGCCAGCACCTGGGCGCTGAAGCTGGCCGCGATGCCGAACAGGCCGATCGCGATAGCGACCGCCTGCAGCCAGTAGGTGACCGCGAAGCTGCGGTCGAAGATGCGCAGCGAGGTGGCGCGGATCTGGGCCACCGACGAGATCTCGACCGGTTCGGCCGCCGCCGCCTCGCGGGCGGCCAGCGCCTGCACCGCCTGCTGCACCGGGCCCTCGGCCGCGCCGGGCGCCAGCCACAGCGCGACGTCGCTGGCGCCGGCGTCGCCGGTCAGGCGCTCGAAGTCGCGGGCGTCCATGGTGATGGCGCCGAACTGCCGCACGTAGTCGCGCCAGATGCCGGCAACGAAGAAGACCGGTGGCCGGCCGCCGGGCACCGGGCCCCAGGCGCGCGCCAGCGGCTCGAAGGCGGCGCCGGGCCGGGCGCCGTAGAGCTCGACCATCGCCTCGCTGACGTAGATGCCGGTCTGCCCGGCGGGCACCGGCAGGGCGGCGCCGAGCAGCGGCATCGAGCGCCCGACCTCGGTGTCGAGGCTGCGCGCGATCAGCGTCACCGCGGGCCGCGACGGATCGATCAGCAGGGGCCGCGTGCGCAGCGTGCCGGTGCGGGCCACGCCGGGCAGTTGCGCCAGCGCCTGAACGAAGGCCTGCGGGAACAGGGCCGGCTCGCCGCCGGGCCCGGCGGCGCTGCGCAGGTACAGGTCGGCCGGCAGCACGACATCGAGCCAGCGCGTGACCGAGTCCCGGAAGCTCGCGACCATCACGGTCAGGGCCACCGCCAGGCTCAGGCTCGCGACCACGCCGCTGACCGCCACCGCGGCGGTGCCGCGCATGCGGCGGGCGCGCTCGATCGCCAGCAGCGGCAGTAAACGATTCGCGGCCAAAGGCGCAAGGCGGTCGTAGACACAAGCGATCAGCCATGGCAGCGCCGTGATGCCGCCGACCAGCAGGAAGCCGACCGACAGATAGGCCGCGATCGGAATGCCGTGGATCGCCGGTGCCATGGCCAGCGCGCCGCCGGCGGCGATCAGCAGCAGTGCGACACGGTGCGTCCCGCCGCCTGCCGCCGCGGTGCCCAGGCCCTTGAGCGTCTGCGCCTCGGGCAGCGCCTGGGCGGCGCGCGCCGGCCACCAGCCGCCGACGCCCGCCGCCAGCACGCCCAGTGCGCCGTAGGTCAGCGCCGCGGGCGCGCTCCATCGCAGGGTCGGCGCGACGCCATCGAAATAGCCGCCGCCCAGGTCGCCGCCCAGCAGCTTGAGCGCCAGCTCGGCCAAGGTCGCGCCGAGGGCGATGCCGGCCGCACTGCCGATCAGCCCGAGCACCAGCGATTCGGCCAGCACCAGCCGCAGCCGCTCGCGCGGCGTCAGGCCCAGCACGCCGAGCAGCGCGAACTGCTGCGCGCGCTTGGCGACGCTGAGCGCGAGCACCGAGAACACGAGGAAGGCGCCGGTGAACAGGGCCACCAGGGCCAGCACCGTGAGGTTGACGCGGTAGGCGCGCGACAGGTTGCTCACGCGTTCGGCGGCATCGCCCGGTTCGGCGACCTGGATGCCGCTTGGCCAGCCCGGCGACTGCCGCAGCGAACGGATGAAGTCCGCGTGCCCGGTGCCCGGTGCCAACCGCAGGTCGATGCGCGTGAGCTGGCCGCCGCGGCCGAACAGGTCCTGCGCGGCGCCGATGTCCATCACGGCCAGCGCGGGGCCGCCGGCCGCAACCTGGCCGGCGATCTGGAGTGGGTGCCATTGGGTGCCGGCGCGCAGCTGCAGCTGGGTGGCCTGGTCGCCGATGGCCTTGCGCGCGGCGGCGTTGAGAAACACCTGGCCGGGCGCGAACAGCGAGAACCGGTCGGCGCCGTCGGCCAGCCTTGGCATCAGGGCCGGTGCGATGGTCGGCAGTGCCAGCGCGTCGATGCCGACGACCCGCAGCGGCAGCCGGCGATCGCCGACCTGGGCGACGCTGGGCAGCTCGAGCACCGGGCTCGCCAGCGCGACCTGCGGATGCCGCGCGACCTGCCCGAGCAGGGCTTCGTCGAAGCTGCCCTGGGCGGCGCGCAATTCGAGATCGGGCTGGCCGTTGACCGAGCGCACCGCACTCGAGAATTCATCGAGCGCCGAGGCATTGATCAGCTGCACCGAGAAGGCCAGCGCGACGCCCAGCATGACGGCGACGACCGCGGCCGCGTTGCGCCACGGGTGGTGGCGCAGCTCCTGCCAGGAGAAGGTGAGCAGCAAGGCCTTCATCGCGGCTCATTCTGCGCGATGCGCCGGCTGGGCGAAGTCAGAGCCGCTCCGACGCGGCGGCCAGCCAGGCCCGCACGGCGGGGCTGGCGCTCAGCCCGGCCGCACGGGCATAGGCCAGGCGCGCCTCGGCGGCCTGGCCGTCGTGGCCCAGCAGGTGGGCGCGCGCGGCCCAGAAGGGCTGGTAGCTCGCGATCTCGGCGGCCGGCATGGCATCGAGCTCGCGCAGGCCCGCGGCCGGCCCCCGGGCCTCGGCCACCGCGCAGGCCCGGCTGACCCGGGCGCCGGTGTTGGGGCGCAGGGCGAGCAGGCCGTCGTAGAGCGCCACCAGGGCATCGGGGGGGACCTGCGCACCGAGGCGGCGCGCGCAGTGAGCCGACTGGATCGCGGCCTCGATCTGGTAGGGGCCGAAGGCGCCGAGGGCGGCGGCCTGCCGCAGCGCCTGCTCGGCCTGGTCGCGCAGCGGCAGGTTCCAGCGCGCGATGTCCTGCGCGTCCAGCGGCACGTAGACGCCGTCGGCGCTGCGCCGGGCGGCGGCGCGGCTTTCGCAGAACAGCATGAGGGCCAGCAGGCCCAGTGGCTCGGCTTCGGCCGGCATCAGGCCGCAGAGGATGCGGCCGAGTTCGATCGCCTCGGCCGTGAGGCCGCGCTGCGAGGCATCGGCGCCGTCGACGTCGTCCCAGCCGGTGCCGTAGGCCGCGTAGATGCCGTCGAGCACGTCCTGAAGACGTTGCGGCAGGTCGGGCGCGCGCGGGAATTCGAAGGGGATGCCGGCCGCCCGCACGCGCGCCTTGGCCCGCACCAGGCGCTGGCCCAGCGTCGCCGGCGCACTGAGGAAGGCGCCGGCCATGCGGGCGGCGTCGAGCCCGAGCACGGTCTGCAGCATCAGCGGGGCGCGCGCCGCGGCATCGATGGCCGGATGGGCGCAGACGAAGAACAGGCGCAGCCGTTCGTCGGGCACCGTCTCGCTGAAGGCCGGGTCGTCGCCGACCTCGTCGGCCAGCAGCAGCAGGGTCTGCGCGGCCTCGTCCTGCACCCGGCTATGCCGCCAGGCGTCGAGCGTCCGGTGGCGCGCCACCTGCAGCAGCCAGGCCTCCGGCTGCGCCGGCACGCCGTCGACCGGCCAGCGTTCGAGCGCCCGCGCGAAGGCATCGGCGAGCGCGTCTTCCGAGGCCGCGATGTCACGGGTGCGCGCCGACAGGATGGCGACCAGCCGGCCATAGGACCGGCGGGCCGCGCCTTCGGCGGCCGCGTGCGCTGCGTGCAGCGGGTCGTCCGTCACATCGTCGGGGCCGTGAACACCGGGCGCACCTCGACGCCGCCGGTGCTCGCGCAGGGCGCGCGCGCGGCCCATTCGAGGGCTGCGTCGAGGTCGGGGACGTCGATCACGAAGTAGCCGCCGAGCTGCTCCTTGCTGTCGGCGAAGGGGCCGTCCTGCACCTGGCGCTTGTCGCCGCGCACGCGCAGCGTGGTGCCGGTCAGCGGCGGGTGCAGGCCGTGGCCGTTCTGCACCACGCCGGCCTGGCGGATCGCGCCCACGTAGTCCATCCAGCCGGCACGGTAAGCCTGGGCCGCCGCCTCGTCGCGCTGGTCGAACTCGGACTGGGGTTGGTAGAACATCAGCATGTATTGCATGGAACCTCCGGKAAAGATGCAAGAGCAGGATCGCTCACTGCAATGACGGCGCAGCGGGGCGCGTTTCGACAGTGTGCGGCAGGCGACGCGTTTTTTTCCGCCGCCGCCGCAGTAAGCTCGCCGCCATGCACACACTCCCGACCTACGACGACGTGATCGCCGCGGCCGCGCGGCTCGAAGGGCAGGCGCACCGCACGCCGGTGCTGCGCTCCGCCACCGCCGACGCGCGCTGGGGCGCGCAGTTTTTCTTCAAGTGCGAGAACTTCCAGCGCATGGGCGCCTTCAAGTTTCGCGGCGCGTTCAATGCCCTTGCCAAGTTCGATGCGGCGCAGCGCCGCGCCGGCGCCATCGCGTTTTCGTCCGGCAACCATGCGCAGGCGGTGGCGCTGTCGGCCCGCCTGCTGGGCATGCCGGCGGTGATCGTGATGCCGAACGACGCTCCCGCCGCCAAGCTCGCCGCGACCCGCGAGTACGGCGCGGAGGTGGTGCAGTACGACCGCTTCACCGAAGACCGCGAGGCCCTGACCCGCCGGCTGGCCGAGGAGCGCGGCATGACGCTGATCCCGCCCTACGACCACCCCGACGTGATCGCCGGCCAGGGCACGGCGGCCAAGGAACTGATCGAGGAGGTCGGTGCGCTCGATGCGCTCTACGTCTGCCTGGGCGGCGGCGGCCTGACCAGCGGCTCGGCGCTGTCGGCGCGCGCGCTGGCGCCCGGCTGCAAGGTCTACGGCGTCGAGCCCGAGACCGGCAACGACGGCCAGCAGTCGCTGCGGGCTGGCCGCATCGTCCACATCGAGACCCCGAAGACCATCGCCGACGGCGCCCAGACCCAGCACCTGGGCGAATACACCTTCGGCATCATCCGGCGCGACGTCACGGACATCTTCACGGTCAGCGACGCGCAGCTGGTGGACGGCATGCGCTTCTTTGCCGAGCGCATGAAGATGGTGGTGGAGCCGACCGGCTGCCTGGCCTTCGCGGCAGCCTGTGCAGCCGGCGAGGCGATCCGCGGACAGCGGGTCGGCGTGATCGTGAGCGGGGGCAATGTCGATCTGGCTCGCTACGCGGCGCTGCTCGCCGGCAGCCAGGTTGGACACGCCTAGATCCGAATTCCCTCAGCGCTGAGGTGCAGCACCCGGTCGGCGCGCGCCGCCGCGGTTTCGGAGTGGGTCACCAGCACCAGCGACGCGCCCTGGGCGCGCGTCTGGGCCAGCAGCACGTCCATCACCCGCGCCGCGGTGCCCGGGTCGAGGTTGCCGGTGGGCTCGTCGGCCAGCAGCAGCGCGGGCGCATGGATCAAGGCGCGGGCGATCGCGACCCGCTGCAGCTGGCCGCCGCTCAATTGCTGCGGCAGGCGCGGGCCGAGGCCGGCGAGGCCGACGGCGTCGAGCATGCCGGCCACCCGCGGCGGGTCATTGCGCCCCAGCAGCATCAGCGGCAGCGCGACGTTCTGCGCCACGTCCAGGTGCGGCAGCACATGGAAGGCCTGGAACACGAAGCCGACATGCCGGCGCCGCCAGAGCGCGCGCGCATCGGCGTCGAGCGTGCCGATGTCGGTGCCGTCGTGAACCACGCGGCCGGCGTCCCAGCTGTCGAGGCCGGCCATGCAGTTGAGCAGGGTCGACTTGCCGACGCCCGACTCGCCGACGATCGCCACGAACTCGCCGTCGGCGACCTCGAGCGTGACGTGCTCGAACACCGGCGTCTCTGCATAGCGCTTGCCCAGGTCGGTGATGCGCAGCGTCATGCGATCTCGAGCACCTGGCGGACCACCTGCGCGATCGCATCCGGTGCCTCGGCCGCAATCACATGGCGCCCCGGCATGCTGCGCAGCCAGGTCATCTGGCGCTTGGCGAGCTGGCGTGTGGCGGCGATGCCGCGCTCGCGCAGTTCGGTGATCGGCCACGCGCCGTCGAGCGCTTCCCAGGTCTGGCGATAGCCCACGCAGCGCATCGACGGCAGGTCGGCCACCAGGTCGCCGCGGGCGCGCAGCGCCTGCACCTCCGCGATGAAGCCGTCGGAGAGCATGGCGTCGAAGCGGGCCTCGATGCGCGCATTCAGCCAGGCGCGCTCGGTGGGCTCGAGCGAGAACAGGGCGGTGGCCGGCGTTCCGCCGCCGGACTGCGTCGCGGCATGAAAGCTAGCGAGCGCTCGGCCGCTCGCATGCCAGACCTCGAGCGCGCGCTGTATGCGCTGGCCGTCGTTGGGCGACAGCCGCGCTGCCGTGACCGCGTCGACCTCGGCCAGCCGCGCGTGCATCGCGGGCCAGCCCAGCGTTGCGGCCTCGGCCTCGAGCTGCCGCCGCAGCGCCGGGTCGGCCGCGGGCATGGCGTCGAGGCCGTCGGCGAGCGCCTTGAAGTAGAGCATCGTGCCGCCCACCAGCAGCGCCAGCTTGCCGCGCGCCGAGATATCCGCGATCAGGCGCCGGGCGTCGGCGACGAAGGCGGCCGCGCTGTAGGCCTCGCGCGGGTCGCGGATGTCGATCAGGTGGTGCGGCACCTCGGCCCGCTCGGCCGCGCTGGGCTTGGCGGTGCCGATGTCCATCCCGCGGTAGACCAGCGCCGAGTCGACGCTGACGATCTCGACCGGCCGCCGGCGCGCGATCGCCAGGGCGGCCGCGGTCTTGCCCGCGGCGGTCGGTCCGGCGAGCGCCACGTAGCGCAGGGCGCCCGAGTTGGACGGAGCGGTGCGGGGAAGGGCCGTGGCGGCAGGAGGCGGCATGCGCCCGAGGTTAACAAACGCGCCGCCGAGGCGGCTCAGATCGCCGGCGTGGGTGGGTGCGGGCGCAGCGCGGTGGTTTCCGCGGGCGTGGGTGTCGGCGGCGACGGCAGCGCCGCCGGCGGCATCGGCGTTTCGCCGCCCTGGACGGCCGTCTCGGTCGGGGGCTCCTTCATGCGAAAGAGCTGAGACAGGGCCGCGCGGTATTGCGCCTGGCCGATCGAATTGGCGTTGTGGTGCGAGCCGCCCTCGACCAGCACGAACATCTTCGGCACGGTCGCGGCGTCGTAGAGCTTGCGGCCCAGGGTCGGGTTGATCAGGCTGTCGGCCGCGCCGTGCACCACCAGCAGCGGGGCGCCGATGTCCTTGACCTTGCTGATGGCCTCGAAGCGCTGGGTGATGAAGGGCCTGACGGGCAGCCAGCCCCACTTGAAGCTGCTGGCCACGTCGGCGATCGAGGTGAAGGTGCTTTCGACGATGGTGCCGCTCTCGTCGTTCACGCGCGAGGCCAGGTCGATGCCGATGGCGCCGCCGAGCGAGTGGCCGAAGATGTAGCGCCGCTGCTTCGGATGGTGGGCGGCGAGCCAGGTCCATGCCGCCAGCGCATCCTCGCGCGCCGAGTCCTCCGAGGGCAGGCCGGCGGAACTCTTGCCGAAGCCGCGGTAGTCGATGGCCAGCACCGAGAAGCCCAGTTCGTGCATGCGGCGCATGCGCGGCGCCGAGCCGGCGACGTTGTAGCGTGCGCCGTGCAGGTAGAGCAGCACCGGCGTGTCGGCCGATTCCGGCGCGCCGCCCAGCCACAGGCCATGCAGGCGCGCTGGCTCGCCGGTGAGCGACGACTTGAAATCGATCCAGACGTCGTCCATGCCCTGGCTCATGGCTTCCGAATTGCCCCAGCTGCGGTCGCTCGGCTGGAAGATCCATTCGCGCTGGCGCTCGTCGAGGGTCGAACAGCCGCCGGCCAGCAGGGCGACCAGGGCAGTGGCGGAGGCGACGAGTGACCAGGATTTCATAGAAGGCTGAAGGACAGGCGGTGAGCCCGAAAGTTCAACAACAGACCCTATGCAACGGTCGTGCCGACCGGGTCGATGACCCGGTAAACCCTAGTATTTGTAACGCTTTTGGCTGCTTTCCGACTTGTTTCCGCGAAATGTAAGCGGAGGAAAAGCTTGCTCAGCGCCCGCGCAGGAAGAGCGCGTCGAGCTCGCGGACCGACAACTGGCGCCAGGTCGGCCGGCCGTGGTTGCACTGGTCGGAGCGCTCGGTGGCCTCCATCTGGCGCAGCAGCGCGTTCATTTCGTCGAGCGTCAGCTTGCGGTTGGCGCGCACCGCGCCGTGGCAGGCCATGGTGGACAGCAACTCGTTCTGGGCCCGCTGGACCACGGTGCTGGCGTCGTGGAGCGCCAGTTCGGCCAGCACGCTGCGCGCCAGCTCGACCGGGTCGCCGTCGGCGAGGGTGCCAGGCACGGCGCGCACCGCCAGGGTGCGCGGCGAGAACGGCGTGATCTCGAGTCCGAGTGCGGGCAGCACCGCCACGCAGGCCTCGGCGGTCGCCACTTCCTGAGGGGTGGCGGCGAAAGTGGCGGGGATGAGCAGCGGCTGGCTGCTGATGGCCGCGCCGTCGAGCTGGGTCTTCAGGCGCTCGTACACGATGCGCTCGTGGGCGGCGTGCATGTCGATGATGACCAGCCCCTGGCTGTTCTCGGCCAGGATGTAGATGCCCTGCAACTGGGCCAGGGCGCGGCCCAGGGGCCAGGCTTCGGCGCTGGCGGGTTCGGACCGAGGCTGGGCGCCTGCAGGCTGCGCCGCCAGCTCGGGAGCGCGCTCCGAGGCGACAACGGGTTGCGGAAACGCGGCGGGTGTTTCGCGCCGCTCGGCCGGCCACATCGCCGCCGCGTCGCCCAGCCCGCGTTCGGCACCGAACTGCATGCCGGGCTGCGTCCACGACGCCGAGGCCGGCGCCAGCCGGGGCTTGAAGAACGGCTCGGCCGGTGCCGCCACCGCGTCGCCGGCCCGCGGTGCGGCCAGGGCGTCCTCGATCGCGTGGCGCACCGCCTGGTGCACCTCGCGGCCGTCGCGGAAGCGCACCTCGATCTTGGTCGGGTGGACGTTGACGTCGACCCGCGCCGGGTCGATCTCGAGGTACAGCGCGTAGACCGGCTGGCGCTGGCCGTGCAGCACGTCCTCGTAGGCGCTGCGCACCGCGTGGGCCAGCACCTTGTCGCGCACGAAGCGGCCGTTGACGTAGAAGAACTGCTGGTCGGCGCGCGAGCGGGCCGCGTCCGGAATGCCGGCGCGGCCGCTGACCCGCACCGGGCCGCCTTCGCGCTCGACCACGACGCTGTGCTTCACGAAGTCGTCGCCGAGCGTGTCGGCCAGGCGCTGGTCGCGCCCGGTGGCGGCGCGCCACTGCTCGACCAGGCGGCCGTCGTGCCAGATCGAGAAGCCCACCTCCGGGCGTGCCAGCGCGTGGCGACGGACCGCCTCGATGCAGTGGGCCAGTTCGGTGGCATCGGTCTTCAGGAACTTGCGCCGTGCCGGCGTGGCGAAGAACAATTCGCGGACCTCGACCGTGGTGCCCGTGGCGCGTGCCACCGGGCGCAGTTCGCCGGTGCGGCCGTCGAGCGCGAAGGCACCGTCGGCACCGCTGAAGCGCGACAGCACGCTGAGCTCGGCGATCGCGTTGATGGCGGCCAGCGCCTCGCCGCGAAAGCCCATCGTGCCGACGGTCTCGAGGTCGTTCAGGCTGGCGATCTTGCTGGTGGCGTGGCGGCGCAGCGCCAGCGGCAACTCTTCGCGCGGCAGGCCGAGGCCATCGTCCTCGACCGAAATCAGCCGCACGCCGCCCGCCGAGAGCCGCACCGTGATCTGCCGGGCCCCGGCATCGAGCGCGTTGTCGAGCAGTTCGCGCACCACGGAGGCCGGCCGCTCGACCACTTCACCGGCCGCGATCTGGCTGATCAGTTCGTCGGGGAGTTCGCGGATCGGGCGCCGCTCGGCGGGGGCGAGGGAAGAGGGGAGAGCACTCACGGGGATATTCTAGAAGGGCCTGTCGCGCCGCACCGGGATAATGCGCGCCATGGAAATCATCAGCTTTCTCATCGACTTCATCCTGCATGTCGACAAACATCTCGAAGCCTTCGTCATCGCCTACGGCACCTGGGTCTACGCGCTGCTGTTCCTGATCGTGTTCGTCGAGACCGGGCTGGTGGTGATGCCCTTCCTGCCCGGCGATTCGCTGCTGTTCATCGTCGGTGCGCTGTGCGGCGCGGGCCTGATGAGCTTCGGCTTGGCGGTGCCGATCCTGCTGGCGGCGGCGATCCTGGGCGACCAGTGCAACTTCAGCATCGGTCGCTTCTTCGGGCCCAAGGTGTTCCAGTGGGAGAGCTCGCGCTTCTTCAACCGCCGGGCCTTCGACCAGGCGCACGCGTTCTATGAGCGCTACGGCGGCGTGACCATCATCGCGGCCCGCTTCCTGCCCTTCATCCGCACTTTCGCGCCCTTCGTGGCGGGGGTGGCCGACATGACGCGCACCAAGTTCACCTTGTTCAACATCGCGGGTGCGCTGCTGTGGGTGGTGGGCCTGTGCACCATCGGCTTCTTCTTCGGCAACCTTCCGATCGTCAAGGACAACCTGGAGAAGGTCATCTGGGCGCTGATCCTGGTGCCGGGGCTGATCGCGCTGTTCGGCGCCTGGCGCGCCCGCCGCACTTCGGCCGTCCGCTGAAGTCTCGCTACGGCCGCTGGCGCGCCGGCACGCGCGCCGACAGCGGCTGCGGCGCGTAAGCCGGATCGATGCGGCAACCCTTGCCGAAGGCCGGCTCGAAGCTCGTGCAGCGGGCCGCGACGTCGGCCGGCGTCGGCTTCGTGCCGTGGTCGATCCAGTCGAGCAGCGCAGCGAACAGCGCCGGGTATTCGGCATCGCTCAGATAGCTGTGCTCCGATTCGCGGCTGAAGGTCTGTACCAGCAAGTCGGCCGTGCCGGCGCGTTCGCGTACCGTGCGGTAGGCCGATTCGAGTTCCACGAACGCCGTCGGGTCGTCGATGGCATGCAGGCTCAAGGTCGGAATGTCGACCCGGCCGGTCGGGTCGCTGTCGGCCGCCAGCCTGGCCACTGCCGCCGGGTCGGCCCGATAGCGCAGCACCGCGGTGTTGAGCAGTGGGTCGTCGCGCGAGCCGCTGTAGACGGCGCCGATGTTGCCGAAGGGATTGCCGCCGTCGAGCCGCTCCTGCACCAGGTCGCGGAACAGGAAGGTCGACCAGTTCATGTTGGCGACCAGCGAGCGCTCCGGGA
Organism: Variovorax sp. 10N432; assembly: GCF_056394465.1. Taxonomy (NCBI): domain Bacteria; kingdom Pseudomonadati; phylum Pseudomonadota; class Betaproteobacteria; order Burkholderiales; family Comamonadaceae; genus Variovorax; species Variovorax sp. 10N432. Next base: position 33,763 of record NZ_JBFTHX010000042.1, on the reverse strand, counting down.
TCTTGACGGTGGAGAGGATCGCCTGCAGGTTGGCACTTTGCTGCGCGCTGCGCTCGGTGGCGGGCTTGCGCACGCCGGTGCAGGCGTCGATGCGCCGCGCCAGTTCGGCGCGGCCCAATGTCGAGTCGCGCGGCAGGCCTTGCCAGAGCGGGTAGGCGGGCTCGGTCGGCAACGGATGGTTGTTGCAGACGTATTGATAGACCACGCGCAGGTCGAGCCGGTAGTCGTAGGCCTGGGTGCCGCCGCCCAGCACGCCGCTGGTCAGCAGCAGGCCGTCGTACGGGCCCTTGCCGCTGTCGACCCGGGCATAGAGCTCGGCCGCCTTGGTGGCAACGCCGGCGCCATAGCTCTGGCCGTGGAGAATGGTGCGCCGCGGGGTGCCGAAGTTCTGCACGAACCAGGCGCGCAGGCGCTCGGTGTCCTCGGCCGCCATCGTGACGCCGTAGCCGCCGCGGCGGTAGGTCGAGCCGGCCCAGGCATAGCCGGCCTTGACCGTGACGGCCCAGCGCTGCAGGTCCTCGGTGGCACGCTCCAGCGTCGGTGCGCCGAGCTCGGGGCCGCCATGCGCGTGCATCACGAGCACGCGGTTCCAGTCGGCGGGGATCGCGACCCAGAAGAAGGCACCGGCGCTGTCCTGCCCGCTGTAGCAGCGTGTATTGGCAGGCATGCCGGCAGGGCAGGCGGTGCTCGACGGCGCGGCGATGCCTGAGGTTGCCGGAGCGCGTGCGGGCGATCCGCATGCACCGAGCACGAGCGCCGCGGCGACGCTGAAAAGCGATGTCAGTTGTCTCATGCCGCGTTTATACGTGCCGTTGACGGCGCATGAAAAAGCGCACCCGTGGGCGCGCCTTTCGTTCACCAGGATCGGGCGGCTCAGTAGCTTGGGCCGTTGTTCGGGTAGTAGCTGTTCTGCGGGTAGTAGCGGCGCTGGTAGTTGCGCTCGTCGACGCTCTTGCCGACCTGGTTGCCGATCAGGCCGCCGACCGCCGCGCCACCGACCGTGGCCGCGGTGTTGCCGCCGATTGCATTGCCGACCAAGGCGCCACCGACCGCGCCGCCCGCGGTGCCGAGTTGCTGGTTGGGGCCGCCGGCGCAGCCGGCCAGGGTCATGATGCCGGTGGCCGCTGCGGCCACGATCCAGAGTCTCGTCTTCATGATGTCCACCTTTCAGTGATTGGGTGGATTCATTGTTCGAGGAAACGGCGCTGCGCATGTAGGAGCCGGCCCCGGTGTCTTGCCCGAATGTGCGGTCGCCACGTGCGCGACAAGCGCCCCTTCAGCCGGGCTTGAGGCCGCCCAGCCGCGCGACGATCAGGTCGTGCAGGGCCTGCGCCGCCACCGAAAGGCTGCCTTCACGCCGCCGCACGATGTGGACCGTGCGCTGCAGCGCCGCATGGACCAGCGGCCGCGTGGCCAGGGTCTCGCGCCGGAAATGGAACAGCGTCAGCGCCGGCACCGCGCTGATGCCCAGGCCGGCCTCGACCAGCCCCATCACGGTCGCGAGATGCTCGACCTCGAAGGTGGCGTTGAGCCGCAGTGGGTGCAGCACCGCGTCGATCGACTGGCGCACGCTGCTGTTGCGCGTCATCTGGATGAAGGGCCAGGGCGCGAGCTTCTTCAGGGTCAGGCGCGGCTCGGTGGCCAGCGGATGGTCGGCGCGGCAGACCAGGTGGAAGCGATCGCTGCAGAGCCGGCGCGCCACCAGGTCGCTGGCCGATGCGGTGCCCGCGTCCGAGGCGGCAAGCGCGAAATCGACCCGGCCGCCGCGCAGCAGCGCGATGCAGGCGTCGGACAGCGCGTCGTCGAGTTCCAGCGTGATGCCGGGCCAGCGCTGCTGGAACTCCTTGAAGATCGCCGGCAGCCAGCCCGCCGCGAGCGAGGGCAGGGCCGCCACCCGCACCCGGCCCGTGCGTCGTTCGACGTGGTCGGCCAGGTCGGCCAGCGCGCTGCCCATGTCGTCCAGCAGGCGCCGCGCCGGGCCTTCGAACAGCCGGCCTTCGGGCGTCAGCTGCACGCTGCGCGTGTCGCGGTCGAACAGCCGGGTGCCCAGCGCCTCTTCGAGCGTGCGGATCAAGGTGCTGAAGGCGGGCTGCGACAAATGGCTGGCCTGGGCGGCACGGGTGAAATTGCGCTGGTCGGCCAGTGTCAGGAAGGCGCGCAGCTGTCGGCTGGAGAGGTCCGGGTGTTTCATTTGAATCCTGGATGAATCTATCCGAACTTTCGATTTCACGGATGATTTTGTCAGGACTAAAGTGCGACCACCATGAACCGCATCGACCACCCCGCGCTCCTGATCGGCTGTGCAGCCGGCTTCTCCGGCGACCGCACCGACGCGGCCGGCCCGGTCGTCGACACGCTGATCGCGCGGTTGGCGCAAGGCCCCGCCGGCCAGCGCGCCTTCCTGATCTTCGAAACCCTGGCCGAGCGCACGCTGGCGCTGGCGCAGCTGCGGCGCCGCGCCGACCCCGAGGCCGGCTACGAGCCCCTGCTCGACGCCATGCTGCGCCCGGTGCTGGCGCGCTGCCTCGCGCATGGCATCCGCATCGTGAGCAATTTCGGCGCCGCCCATCCGCGCGCCGCGGCCCGCCACATCGCCCGGCTGGCGCGCGAGCTCGGCATCGCGCCGCCAAGGATCGCGGTGGTGCAGGGCGACGACCTCTCGGCGCCCGCGCAGCTCGCGCTGCTGCGGCGTGAGTTCGGCGACCGCATGGACGGCATCCGGCTGGTCAGTGCCAACGCCTACATCGGTGCCGAGCCGATCGCCGCCGCGCTCGACGCGGGGGCGCAGGTGGTGGTCTGCGGCCGGGTGGCCGATCCATCGCTCGCGGTCGGTCCGGCGATGTCCCACTTCGGCTGGCGCAGCGACGAGTGGGACAAGCTCGGCCGCGCCACGATGGCGGGCCATCTGCTGGAATGCGGCGCGCAGGTGTGCGGCGGCTACTTCGCCGATCCGGGCTACAAGGACGTGCCGGGCCTGGCGCAGGTCGGCTTCCCGATCGCCGAGATCGATGCCGACGGCCGCTGCGTCATCGGCAAGGCGGGTGGCACCGGCGGCCTCGTGACCGAGGCCACCGTGAAGGAGCAGTTGCTCTACGAGGTGCACGATCCCGCCGGCTACCTGACACCCGACGTCGTGGCCGACATCGCCGAAGCCGAAGTCGAGGCGGTGGGACCCGACCGGGTGGCGCTGCGCGGCGTGCGCGGCCATGCGCGGCCGAGCCACTACAAGGTCAATGTCTGCCATGAGGGCGGCTGGCTGGCCGAGGGCGAGATCTCCTATGCCGGCCCGCGCGCCGAGGCGCGCGCCCGGCTCGCGGCCGATGTGCTGAGGCAGCGGCTCGACGGCCTCGCGTTGCGCGTCGACCTGATCGGCGCGCTCAGCATCCTGGGCGACGACGCCGGCCATGCGCTCGCCGCCACCGCGGATTCGGGCTTGCGCGACATCCGCCTGCGCGTCGCCGCGACCCATGCCGAGCGGGCCCAGGCCGAGCGGCTGGGGCGCGAGGTCATGGCGCTCTACACCTGCGGGCCGGCCGGCGGCGGCGGTGTCCGCACCACGCTCACGCCGCGGCTCAACACGCTCTCGTGCCTGCTGCCGCGGGAGGCGGTGCCGGTGGGTTTTGAAATGCTCGAGGAGCCAGCACAATGAGCCACGACATCACGGTCCCGCTCTACCGGGCCGCCCACGGCCGCACCGGCGACAAGGGCGACCGCTCCAACATCAGCGTCATCGCCTGGCACCCCTCGCTGTATCCGCTGCTGGTGGCGCAGCTGACGCCGGAGCGCGTGGCGGCCTGCTTCCGCCATCGCTCGCCGAGCCGGGTCCAGCGCTTCCTGCTGCCGAAGCTGCAGGCGATGAACTTCGTTCTCGACGGCGTGCTCGACGGCGGCGTCAACGATGCGCTGAACCTCGACACGCACGGCAAGGCGCTGTCCTTCCTGCTGCTCGACATGCCGATCGAGGTGCCGCCGTCGCTGGCCCGGGAGCTTGTCGGCCAGGCGCCGCCCTGAGTGACTGATTCTTCTCGCTTTCGAACCATTCCAACTTCCCGGAGACAGACAATGAAAAGCCTCAAACCAACCGTGCTGGTCGCCGCCGCCCTGGCCCTTGCGCCCATGCTGGGCCAGGCCCAGGCCTTCCCCGACAAGGCCATCACCTTCGTGGTTCCGTTCGCTGCCGGCACCGCGACCGATCAGATCGCGCGCGCGCTGGGCAACGGCATCACGGCAGAGACCAAGCAGCCGGTGGTGATCGACAACAAGGCCGGCGCCAGCGGCTTCATCGCCTCGCAGCAGGTCGCCAAGGCCCCGGCCGACGGCTACACCGTGCTGATCACCACCAACACCACCCACGCGGCCAACGAGCACCTGTTCAAGAAGCTGCCCTACGACCCGGTGAAGGACTACGCGCCGGTCGCCGCGCTCGGCAAGGGCGGGCAGATCATGGTGGTCAATCCCTCGTTTCCGGCCAAGAGCGTCGCCGAGTTCATCGCGCTGGCGAAGAAGGACCCGGGCAAGTACAGCTTCGGCAGCGGCAGTTCGTCGAGCCGCATGGCCGGCGAGCTGCTGCAGCAGATGGCCGGCATCCAGCTGCTGCACGTGCCCTACAAGAGCAACACGCTGGCCGTGACAGACCTGCTGGGCGGCCAGATCCACATGATGATCACCGACACCGCCACCGGCCTGCCGCAGGTCAAGGCCGGCAAGCTGCGCGCGCTCGGCGTCTCGGGCGCCAAGCGTTCGCCGCTGGCGCCCGATGTGCCGACCATCGCCGAGGCCGGCGTGAAGGGCTACGAGATGGGCTATTGGTTCGCGGCCTACGCCCCGGCGAAGACCCCGCCCGCGGTGGTCAAGCGCCTCAATGAACTGCTGGTGAAGGCCGCAAGGAGCGAGGCCGCGAAGACCGCGTTCTACGAACCCACCGGCACCGAGGTCTTCACCAGCTCGCCCGAGGAGCTGGCGAAGTTTCAGGCCGCCGAATCTCAGAAGTGGGGCCGCATCGTCAAGGCGGCCGGGATCGAGGCCGAGTAAGCGCGCCCGCGCTACAGCTGCCGGCTGCGCGCCAGCGGCGGGTTCTGCGCGAAGTAGCGCTGGATGCCGCGCATCAGCGCATCGGCCAGCTCTTCCTGGTAGGCGGTGCTGCGCAGCTTGGCTTCTTCTTCGGGATTGCTGATGAACGCGGTCTCGACCAGCACGCTCGGGATGTCGGGCGCCTTGAGCACCGCGAAGCCGGCCTGCTCGACCTGCCCCTTGTGCAGCCGTGCGCCGATGCCCTTGATCTCGCCGATCATCGCGCCGCCGAGCTTGAGGCTGTCGTTGATCTGCGCCGTGGTGCTCATGTCGAGCAGCGCGCGCTGCACCTGCACCTCGTGGTTGCCGACGTTGACGCCGCCGACCTTGTCGGCCTGGTTCTCCTTGTTGGCGAGCCAGCGCGCGGCGCTGCTCGACGCGCCGCCCTGGCTCAGCGCGAACACGCTGGCGCCGCGCGCGTCGGGCGTGGTGAAGGCATCGGCATGGATGCTGACGAAGAGGTCGGCCTGCACCCGCCGCGCCTTCTGCACGCGCACGCCCAGCGGCACGAAGAAGTCGGCATCGCGGGTGAGGAAGGCGCGCATCGGATTGCCGTTGACGCTGCTGGCGTTGATTYGGGCCCGCAGCCGGTGCGCGATCTGCAGCACGATGTCTTTCTCGCGCGTGCCGTTGGAGCCGATGGCGCCGGGGTCTTCGCCACCGTGGCCCGGATCGAGCGCGACGATGATGATGCGATCGGTCTGGCTGGCGGTCGCGCCCCGGGTCGCTGGCTCGGCCGGCGGCGGCGCGCTGGCCAGGGGCGGCATCGGCATCGGCATCGGGCCGACCGGGGCCGAGGGGCGATTGGCCTGCGAGACCGACACCTGCGGCGGCGAACCCTGCGGCGCGCCGCGCGAGGGCGGCCGCGCGGCCTGCTGGGCCATCAGGTCGCCCAGCGGGTCGACCGGGCCGGCGGCGGGCGGCGGCGACGATGCCGTCGCCGCGTCGGGGGGCGCCGCCTTGGGCGCCTCGCGCATGCGTTCGGCGATCAGCGACTCGAGCGGGTCGGTCGCCTGCTGCGGATACAGGTCGAGCACCAGCCGGTCGCGGTAGGCTGCCACCGGCGCCAGCGAGAACACCTGCGGCGCCACCGCCTGCTTGAGGTCGAAGACGATGCGCACCACGCCGGGCGCGAACTGGCCGACGCGCAGGCCGTTGATGAAGGGGTCGTCGGGCTTGATCTTGCCGACCAGCTCGCGCAGGGCCGGATTGAGCTCGATGCCGGTGATGTCGACCGCCAGCCGCGGCGGGCTGCCGACCACCAGCTGCTGCGAACTGAGGCGGCCGTCGGATTCGATCGTGACGCGGGTGTAGTCGGCCGCGGGCCATACCCGCACCGCCATGATGGTGGCACCGCGGGCGATCTCGTGCAGGCCCAGCAGCAGCGCCACGCTGCCGCCTTGCAGCAGCACGCGCCGCTTCAGTCCGCTCGCCTTCATGCAGTGGCCGCGAGCAGGCGCGTGCCTCGCTCGGTGTGGGCGCGCAGTGTCACGGTGCGGGTGTCGTCGGTCATTGCTTCGATTTTAATAGCGAGGTCCGCAAGAGGAATGCGCCCGGCCGCGTTTTCGGGCCATTCGGCCAGCTTGAGGCCCGGGCCCGCGAAGATGTCACGGAAACCGGCGTCCTCCCATTCGCGCGGATCGCTGAAGCGATAGAAGTCGAAATGGAAGATCGCTAGGCCATCGGGTGCCTCGTGTGGCTCCACCACCGCGTAGGTCGGGCTCTTGATGCGCCCGGCGATGCCGAGCGCGCGCAGCAGGTGGCGCACGAAGGTGGTCTTGCCGGCGCCGAGGTCGCCCTGCAGCGAGACGAAGGCGTCGCGCAGCGCAGGCGAGCGCGCCAGCGCCAGCGCCAGGGCCTCGGTGTCGGCCTCGGTGCGCCAGACCTGGGTCGCGCTGTGCGTTTCTACAATCGGCAGGTGATCGGCAGCCATCAAATCGTCAACAGGATTCAGGCCTTGGCCCGGGAGCTCGGATTCTCCCAAATCGGCATCGCCGGTGTCGACCTGTCGAGCGCCGAGGCCGGATTGATGCAATGGCTGGCCGAAGGCTTCCACGGCGACATGCACTACATGGCCGCCCACGGCACGCGCCGCGCGCGGCCGGCCGAGCTGGTGCCGGGCACGGTCTCGGTCATCACGGCGCGCATGGACTACCTGCCGCGCGCGACGCCGGACGACTGGCAGGCGATCGAATTCGCGCGGCTCGCGCGGCCCGCCGAAGGCATCGTCTCGCTCTATGCCCGCGGCCGCGATTACCACAAGGTGCTGCGCTCGCGGCTGGCGAAGCTGGCCGAGCGCATCGCCGACGAGGTCGGGCCCTTCGGCCACCGCGCCTTCACCGATTCGGCACCGGTGCTCGAGGCCGAGCTGGCCTCGCGCAGCGGCCAGGGCTGGCGCGGCAAGCACACGCTGGTGCTCGACCGCGAGGCCGGCTCGATGTTCTTCCTCGGCGAGATCTACGTCGACATGGCGCTGCCGCCGAGCGAGCCGGTGACGCCGCACTGCGGCAGCTGCAGCGCCTGCATCGACATCTGCCCGACCCGCGCGATCGTCGCGCCGCACCGGCTCGACGCCCGGCGCTGCATCTCCTACCTGACGATCGAGCATGCCGGGCCGATTCCGCTCGAGCTGCGGCCGCTGATCGGCAACCGCATCTACGGCTGCGACGACTGCCAGCTGGCCTGCCCCTGGAACAAGTTCGCAAAGAAGAGCGCCTTGCCCGATTTCGATGCCCGCGACGGCCTCACCGGCCGGCAGCTGGCCGAGCTGTTCGCCTGGACCGAGGCCGATTTCCTGCGCTTCACCGAAGGCAGTCCGATCCGCCGCATCGGCCACGAGCGCTGGCTGCGCAACGTGGCGGTGGCGCTCGGCAACGCATTGCGTGCCGGCGACGCGGGCGCCCGTGCCGCGCTGGCCAGCCGCAGCGATGATGCCAGCGCGCTGGTCCGAGAACACGTGGCGTGGGCGCTGGCGGTCAGTGCCGGATGATGGCCGAGATCTGGGCGGTGCCGGCGTCCAGCGAACGCATCGAGCTGAGCCGGATCGAGGCGTACTTCAGCTGCGGGTTGAGGATCAGCTTGCCGACGAAGTGGCCGTTGAACCGCGCATCGCGGCAGCCGCTCGCCACCAGGTCGATCGAGGCATTGGCCGGCGTGATGTAGTCCATGCTCGAACCCGCCAGGGTGCAGGCCGCGTCGGGCACCGCGCCGCGCACCGCGCCGTCGATCTCGATCTGCAGCGTGCCCGCGAAGACCTCGGGCGATCCCTGGGTGCCGGTGTCCTGCTGCGCCACGTAGAACAGGAAGGGCCCGCTCCAGCTGCCCTGGTAGCGGGTGTACTCCTGCGCCTGGACCGCTATCGTCAGCGACGATGCGGCAAGGACGGCCAGGAGCGGGTAGCGCATCGCTGCATCGTAGCGGGTCCTAGCGGATCAGCCCCAGCGCGAATGGCAGGCTGGCCACGCCCAGCAAGGTGGACAGCGTCACCAGCCCGGCGACGTAGGGGCCGTTGTAGCCCATGCGCGCCGCCAGCACATAGGCGCTCGAGGCGGTCGGCACGGCCGAGAAGGTCAGCAGCACCGCGGCCTGGGCCGGATGAAGCTTGAGCACCACCGCGAGCCACCAGCCGATCAAGGGCAGCAGCAGGTGCCGGATCGTCAGCACCGACAGCGCCAGCACCTTGCCGCGCGCGATCGTCGCGAACTGCATGCCGGCGCCGGCGGCCATCAGGCCCAGCGCCAGCGAGGCCGCGCCGATGCGCGACAGCGTCGGCTCGAGCCAGGTCGGCACGCCCAGCCCCAGCAGGTTGGCGATGAGCCCGGTGACGGTGGCGATGATCAGCGGGTTGCGCAGCAGCTGGCGCGCCAGGCCGGTCTGGGCGTGCCGCGTCATCGGCCAGACCGCCGCGATGTTGAACATCGGCACGCAGACGCCGATCAGCACCGCGATCATCAGCAGGCCCTCGGGCCCCGCGATCCGGTCGGCCAGGGCGAGGCAGATGAAGGAATTGAAGCGGAAGGCGATCTGCGCGCTGGCGGCATGGTCGCGGCGGTCGATATGGGCGCCGATGCCGGGCAGGAAGGGCAGGGCATAGGAAAGCGCGATCCCACACAGGCCGACGCCCACGCCCGCGGTCAGCAGGTTCGAGGTGGCGCCGAAGTCGAGCGGGCTGCGCACGATCGAGTGGAAAAGCAGCACCGGAAAAAGAAAGTAGTAGACCAGGCTTTCGACCTGGTCCCAGACGCGGCGGTCAAGGGGGGTGTAGCGGCACAGCAGCCAGCCACAGGCGATGAGGGAGAAGTCGGGGAAGAGGAGCTGGGCATAGTTCACCGCTTCGAGGATATCCGTGTCGTCCATGGGTTATCCACGGGGTGGGCGGCGGCCGTCACCCGTTAGCATCCGCCTTTTCGTTTCTCGGCCCGAGGAGGCTATTCAATGCAACGTCGTCAATGGAGCGCGCTCGCAGGCGCTGCCGCGCTGTTCGCGCTCGCCGGTTCCAGCTGGGCGCAGGGCTACCCGACCCGGCCGATCGAACTGCAGGTGCCGTTCGCACCGGGCGGCACCACGGACATCGTGGCGCGCGTCATTTCCGAGCCGCTCGGCAAGGCGCTCGGCCAGAGCGTGATCGTGATCAACAAAGCCGGCGGCGGCGGCATCGTGGGCGCCACCGAAACGGCGCGGGCCGCCCCGGACGGCTACAAGCTCGGCGTGGCCACGGTGTCCAGCACCGCCGCCAACCCGGCCATCAACCCGAAGACGCCTTACGACCCGATCAACGACTTCACGCCGATCGTCAACATCGCGGCGACGCCGAACATCATCGCGGTGCACCCGAGCTTCCCGGCCAAGAACTACGCCGAGTTCGTGGCCGAACTCAAGAAGAATCCCGGCAAGTATTCCTACGCGTCCTCGGGCACGGGCGGCATCGGCCACCTGCTCATGGAGCTCTACAAGAGCCTGACCAACACCTACGTCACGCACATTCCCTACCGCGGCGCCGGCCCGGCGCTGAACGACGTGGTGGCCGGGCAGGTGGCGATCATGTTCGACAACATCCCGTCGGCGCTGCCGTTCATCCAGAGCGGCAAGCTGGTGCCGATCGTGGTGTCGGCACCGCAGCGCCTGGCCGCGCTGCCGAACGTGCCGACCTTCAAGGAAGTCGGCCTGGAGCCGGTCAACCGCATGGCCTACTACGGCATCCTGGGCCCCAAGGGCCTGCCGAAGGAGGTGGTCGACAAGATCAACGCCGGCGTCAAGAAGTCGGTCGAGGACCCGGCCGTGCGCAAGCGCATCGAGGACACCGGCTCGCTGATCGTGGCCAACACGCCCGAGCAGTTCGCGGCCCAGATCAAGGCCGAATACGAGGTCTACAAGCAGGTCGTCGTCAAGCAAAAGCTGCAACTCGACTGATTTCGCTGCATTCAGGCCAAAGCCGCCCGGCATCCGGGCGGCTTTTTCTTTTTTGTTATCTTGCACGCCATGAGCGAGGCCATCGAAGCACCCCCGGAGACCCCCGAGATCGACGACTTCGTCGACGCGCTGTGGCTCGAGGACGGCCTGTCGAAGAACACGCTGGCCGCCTACCGGCGCGATCTCGCGCTGTTCGCCCACTGGCTGCATGCCCAGCGCGGCAAGCCGCTGAACGCGGCATTGGAAAGCGACCTCCAGGCCTACATGGGCGCGCGCCTGTCCGACCGGGGCAAGGCGACCTCGGCCAACCGTCGGCTCACGGTGTTCAAGCGCTACTACCGATGGGCCCTGCGCGAGCACCGCATCGCGGCCGACCCGAGCCTGCGGCTGGCGCCGGCCCGGCAGATGCCGCGGGCGATCAAGACCCTGTCGGAGAAGCAGGTCGACGACCTGCTGGCCGCGCCAGAGATCGACACGCCGCTGGGCCTGCGCGACCGCGCGATGCTCGAGCTGATGTATGCGAGCGGCCTGCGGGTCAGCGAGCTGGTGTCCCTCAGGGTGTTCGAGCTGAGTCTCAACGACGGCGTGATCCGGGTGCTCGGCAAGGGCAGCAAGGAGCGGCTGGTGCCCTTCGGCGGCGAGGCGAGACGCTGGATCGAGCGCTACCTGCACGATGCCCGGCCGCTGATCCTCGACGGTCAGCAGACGCCCGATCTGTTCGTGACCGCCCGCGGCGCCGGCATGACGCGCGTGATGTTTTGGATCATCGTCAAGAAGTACACCCTGGCGGCCGGCATCCACGTGCCGCTGTCGCCCCACACGCTGCGGCATGCCTTCGCCACCCACCTGCTGAACCATGGCGCCGACCTGCGCGCGGTCCAGCTGCTGCTGGGCCATGCCGACATCTCGACCACCACCATCTACACCCACGTGGCGCGCGAGCGGCTCAAGCAGATGCACGCCCGGCACCACCCGCGAGGCTGAAACGACAATGCGCAGGATGAATCCAGGAGTTTTCACGATGTCTCTGAAGTTGCGTCCTGCAGCGCTCGTCGCGGCGCTGGGCCTGATGCTGGCCTCGGTCGCCGCGCCGGCTCAGGTGGTTCCCAAGACCATCCGGCTGGTGGTCGCCTATCCCTCGGGCGGCGTCAGCGACGTGGTCGCGCGGGCGCTGGCCGACAAGCTGGCGGCCCAGCTCGGCAGCACGCTGGTGGTCGAGAACAAGGCCGGCGCCAGCGGCACGATCGGCATGGACGCGGTCGCCAAGGCGGCACCCGATGGCGCCACCTTGGGCTTTTCGGCGATCAGCCCGCTGGTGCTGAACCCGCACCTGGGCCGCTCGCCCTTCGACCCGATCAAGGACATCGCGCCGGTCGCCAGCGTGATGTATTCGCCGGTGCTGCTGCTGGCCACGCCGGCGACCGGCATGCGCGACTTGCGCAGCCTGCTCGACGACGCCCGGGCGCGTCCGGGTGCGGTTCGCTGGGCCACGTCCGGACAGGCATCGCTCGGCCACATCGTGCTCGAACAGCTGCGCGCGGCGGCCCAGGTCGACATCACCCACATCCCGTACAAGGGCGGCGGCCAACAGCTCAACGACGCGCTCGGCGGCCAGTTCGAGGTGCTGTCGACCAATGCCGGGCCGACCGTCTCGGCGCAGATCCAGACCGGCAGGCTGCGGCCGCTGGCGGTCGGCGCCCCGGCGCGCCTCGAGACCCTGCCGAAGGTCGCGACGCTGGCCGAACTGGGCTATCCGGCGGCCAACCTGTCGTCGCAGTTCGGTGTCTTCGCGCCGGCCGGCACGCCGGCCATCCTGATCGAGAAGTACAACGTCGAGATCAACAAGGCACTGGCCAGCCCCGACCTGCGCGCCAAGCTGCTGGCGACCGACAACGTGCCGACCGGTGGCCGGGCCGACACCTTCGCCGACGAGATCGCGAGCGAGTACGCGAACAACGGCAAGATCGTGAAGGCGGCGGGCATCCGGTCGGACTGAGCCTTTCCCGGCGCGGCTTGATTTCCTGGATCGCCTACCTTATAGTAGGTAGATGATCGCAGCAAATACCCTGGCCGGTGCCACCACCCGCGAGCAGATCCTGCAGGTCGCGCGGGAGCTGATCCAGACCCGTTCCTACCTCGGCTTCAGCTTCCAGGACGTGGCCGACCAGGTTGGCATCCGCAAGGCGAGCCTGTATCACCACTTCCCGACCAAGGAGGCGCTCGGCGTCGAGGTGCTGCGCACCGCGACCCAGGCCTTCAAGGATTGGACGGCCGCCAAGCCGCGCACGCCGCAGGCTGCGCTGGAGGCCTACTTCCGGATGTACCGCAACGGCCTGCGCGCCGGCGAGAGTGTCTGCCCGGCGGGCGCGTTGGCGCCGGGCTGGGACTGCATCGACGAGGAACTGCGGGGCGCCGTGCGCGACTTGCGCGGCACGCAGATCCTGTGGCTCAGCGGCGTGCTGGGTGCCTTGTCGCCGGGCGGCCGCGCGGCGGCGTCGGCGGCCTACGTGTTCGCCGTCTGCCAGGGGGCGCTGCTCTCGGCGCGCATGACCGGGCGGGTCGACGAATTCGACGAGGCCATCGAGCAACTGAGGGTGTCACTGCTGGCGGCCTGAGCCGCGAGCGTGGGTCGCGGCACGCCAGGCGTGCCTCTTTTTTGTCAATCAAAACTACCTATTGGTTGGTAGTAAATCGGAGAAAAGTCCATGAAAGCCGTCATCGCCGGATATGCCCGTTCCCCCTTTCATTTCGCCCGCAAGGGTGCGCTGGCGGAGGTCCGGCCCGACACCCTGGCCGCGCAGGTGGTGGGCGGCCTGCTCGCGCGCACCGATCTCGACCCGGCGCTGATCGAGGACGTGATCCTCGGCTGTGCCTACCCCGAAGCGGCCCAGGGCAACAACCTGGCGCGCATCGTCGGACTGCTGGCCGGCTTGCCGCACGAAGTCGGCGGCATGACGGTCAACCGCTTCTGCGGCTCGTCGATGCAGGCGGTGCACATCGCGGCCGCGCAGATCGAGGCCGGCATGGGCGACGCCTTCCTGTGCGTCGGGGTCGAATCGATGACGATGGTGCCCCAGGGCGGCTTCAACTTCTCGCCCAACCCCGAACTGCTGGCCGGCAGCGACGCCTATATCTCGATGGGCGAGACCGCCGAGAACGTGGCACAGCGCTGGAACGTGAGCCGTGGCGACCAGGAGGCGCTGGCTGTGCAGTCGCACCGCAAGGCTGCCGAGGCGCGCGAGCAGGGCCGGCTGGCCGGCGAAATCGTCGCCATCGCCCTGCCGAACGGCGACAGCGTCACGGTCGACGGCTGCATCCGGCCCACGACCTCGGCCGAGGCGCTGGCTGCCTTGCGTCCGGCGTTCCGGCCCGACGGCGTGGTCACGGCCGGCACCTCGTCGCCGCTGACCGATGGCGCCGCCGTGGTGCTGGTCACGAGCGACACCTTCGCCGCCCGGCATGGCCTGCAGGCGCTGGCGCGGATCCGGTCGTTCGCGTCGGTCGGCGTCGATCCGGCGGTGATGGGCATCGGCCCCATCCCGGCCACGCGCAAGGCGCTGGCGCGCGCCGGTCTCGCGGTGGCGGACCTCGACGTGATCGAGATCAACGAGGCCTTCTCGTCCCAGGCGCTGGCCTGCATCCGCGATCTCGGGCTCGACCCGGCCAAGGTCAACCTCGACGGCGGCGGCCTCTCGATCGGCCATCCGCTGGGTGCCACCGGCGCCCGGATCACCGGCAAGGCGGCATCGCTGCTGGTGCGTGAAAATGGCCGCTATGCGCTGGCCACCCAGTGCATCGGCGGCGGGCAGGGCATCGCGACCGTGCTCGAACGGGTCTGAACACCGGCCGCTGCAACGACATTGGAGACCGACATGCCCGCCACCGACGCCCCGAAGCTGTACCTCGAAGACCTGAAGCCCGGCGACCGCTTCACCAGCGGCGAGCATGCGCTGGACGAGGCGCAGATCATCGACTTCGCGACCCGCTTCGACCCGCAGCCCTTCCACCTGGACCCCGAGGCGGCCAAGCGCACCTTCTTCCAGGGCTTGGCGGCCAGTGGCTGGCACACGGCCGCGATCACGATGCGGCTGCTGGTCGACAGCGGCATCCCGCTGGCCGACGGCGTGATCGGCTCGGGCGGCGAACTGAGCTGGCCGCGGCCGACCCGGCCGGGTGACGTGCTGCATGTCGAAAGCGAAGTGGTCGAGGTGACGCCATCGCGCTCGAAGCCCGAGCGCGGCATGGTGCAGATGCGCTGCGACACCCTCAACCAGCGGGGCGAAGTGGTGCAGCGCTTCTCGCCCAAGCTGGTGGTGTCGCGGCGGCCGGCCTGAGCGCCTTCAAGGCTGCTGAAGCGCGCCGAGTTCTTCGTCGCTGAACCCCGCGAGGGCCCGGGCCTCGAGATTGAAGGGTGCCTTCAGGCGCGGCGCCTCGTGGCGGCGATACAGCGCGCGGTAGTGCGCGATCGGATCGAGCCCGTCGCGCTCGCAGAGCCAGCGGTACCAGCGATTGCCGACCGCCACGTGGCCGATCTCGTCGCGCAGGATGATGTCGAGGATGGCGCAGGCCGCCAGCGCGTCGGGTGTGTTCACGCGACGCAGCTTGGCCTGGATCAGCGGCGTGGCATCGAGGCCGCGCGCTTCGAGCGTTCGCGGCACGAGCGCCATCCGGGCCACGATGTCGTCGCTGGTTTTCTCGCACATGGACCACAGCCCGTCGTGGCCGGTGAAGTCGCCGTAGCGGTGGCCCATCGCCTGCAGGTGGTCATGCAGCAGCGTGAAGTGCTGCGCCTCCTCGTCGGCCACGCGCAGCCAGTCGCGGTAGAAATCCTCGGGCATGCCGTCGAAGCGCCAGGCCGCATCGAGCGCCAGGTTGATCGCATTGAATTCGATGTGGCAGATCGAATGGATCAGCGCGGCGCGCCCCTCGGGCGTGAACGGCGAGCGCTTCCCGACCGCGGTGGCCGAGACTCGCAGCGGGCGCTCGGGCCGCCCGGGCACGCCGCCCTCGTCGTTGCCGGTGCGCAGCGCTCGCAGATCCAGCGGCTGCGCGCCGAGGCCGGCGAAGGTCGCGCGCGTGGCTGCCACCTTGGCTTCTGGATCGGTGAGGCGCAGCGCGGCCAGGGCGCCAAGACGGGGATGCATCCCTACAATTCTAGTTTTCGTTCATTTGGAGACACTCGCGATGGCCCTCTACGAACTCGACGGCGTGGCGCCGCAACTGGCCGACGGCGCCTGGGTCGCCGACAGCGCCCAGGTCATCGGCAACGTCAAGCTGGCCGAGAACGCCAGCGTCTGGTTCGGCGCCGTGATACGTGGCGACACCGAGGTGCTCAGCATCGGGCGCAACAGCAACATCCAGGACCTGTCGGTGCTGCATGCCGACGTCGGCTGCCCGCTGACCATCGGCGACAACGTGACGGTGGGGCACCAGGTCATGCTGCACGGCTGCACCGTCGGCGACAACTCGCTGATCGGGATCCAGGCGGTGGTCTTGAATAACGCGAAGATCGGCCGCAATTCGATCGTTGGCGCCGGCAGCGTTGTGACCGAGGGCAAGGAGTTTCCGGACAACTCGCTGATCATCGGCTCGCCGGCCAAGGTGGTTCGCACGCTCGACGATGCGGCCGCCGCCAAGCTGCGGCAGAGCGCCGAGCACTATGTTGAAAACGCCCATCGCTTCGCGAAGGGCCTGAAGAAGATCGCCTGAATGAAGCTCACTCCCTGTTCCTTCCCCGTTTCCCTGGCCAGGGCACCCGTGGAACCGGCTTCGCCGGGCCACTGGGTGCGCCCCCTTGAGGGGGAGCGCCGAAGGCGCATGGGGGTGTCACGCAATGTCTGAGTTGCACAAGTTCCTGTTCGACGGCATGCCGGTGCGCGGCATGATCGTCCGCCTGACCGACGCCTGGCAGGAAATCCTGGCGCGGCGGGCGTCGAACACCACCACCGGCGCCTATCCGCCGCCGGTGGCCGAACTGCTGGGCGAGATGACGGCGGCGGCTGCGCTGATGCAGTCCAACATCAAGTTCAACGGGGCGCTGATCCTGCAGATCTTCGGCGACGGCCCGGTCAAGATCGCGGTGGCCGAGGCCAAGCCCGACCTGAGCCTGCGCGCCACCGCCAAGGTGGTCGGCGACCTGCCGGCCGATGCCCGGCTGCCCGAGATGGTGAACGCCAGCAATAAGGGGCGCTGCGCGATCACGCTGGACCCCAAGGACAAGCTGCCGGGCGCCACCCCCTACCAGGGCGTGGTGCCGCTGTTCGGCGACCAGGGCGAGAAGCTCGGGCGCCTGAGCGAGGTGCTGCAGCACTACATGCTGCAAAGCGAGCAGCTCGACACCACGCTGGTGCTGGCCGCTGACGACAAGGTGGCCGCGGGCTTGCTCATCCAGCGCCTGCCGGTCAAGGGCGAGGGCAATCTCGAAGGCACTTCGGCCAGCGACCACGACCAGGCCAACGAGGACCAGATCGGGCGCAACGAGGACTACAACCGGATCTCGATCCTGGCGTCCAGCCTGACCCGCGAAGAACTGCTCACGCTCGATGTCGACACCATCCTGCGGCGGCTGTTCTGGGAAGAAAAACTGCTGCGCTTCGAACCGCAGGCCGGCCTGCTGGGACCGCATTTCGCCTGCACCTGCGGCCGTGGGCGGGTCGCCAACATGATCCGCGGGCTCGGCATCGAGGAGGCCGAGGGCATCCTGGCCGAGCGCGGCGAGATCGAGGTCGGATGCGACTTCTGCGGCAAGCAGTACCGCTTCGACGCGGTCGATGCGGCGCAGATCTTCACGGCGCCGGGCGACCAGATGCCGGGAAGCGCGGTGGTTCAGTAGGGCGCTAGCGGGTGGTCGACAGGACCGTGGCCCGGCACCTTCCCTGCTCGCGCGGGGCCAGCAGGCTGCAGTTGTCCAGCGCGCGCTGCTGCATGTCGCTGAGCCTCGGACGTCCCGCGGACGCCGGCGGATAGTAGGGCTGCGCCGGGCGGTAGTAGGCCGGCGGCGGCGGCTGGTAGTACGCCGGGGGCGCCGGCTGGTAATACACCGGCGGCGCGGGCTGGTAGTACACGGGCGGGGCGGGCTGGTAGTAGACCGGCGGCGGATTCACGTAGACCGGCGCCGGTTGTTCATAGACGGGGCCGCCGACGCCGATCGAAAAATTGACTTCGGCATGGGCGGCCGCGGCCAGCGACAGGGCGGCGGCCACGACGGCGGCCGAAGCGACCCGGTTGGCGAATGCGGCGCGATGAAAGATCAAGGAAGTCTCCGGAAGGGGCGCGAAAACGCCCATGTTAGTCCTAACGTCCCGGCGGCGGCCCCGGTGGACAGCGTTGACATCCTGTCACGTGCGGGAGCGGCTGCAGCGGCCGGTGGCAGCTAGTACGGCGGCGCCTTCTTCGCCCGCTGCGCGCGCGCCGCCTCGGTCCACCACGCCAGGTCGTCGGCGAAACGCACGAACGACCGATCGAGCGCTTCGCCCGCGCCGCCGGTCGGCCTGGCGTCGGCATCGAGCGTCTGCGAGATCGGACCGACCGCGAGGGTGCTCGACACGACGACCATGCCCATCTCGGACAGGATCGAATGCCACACGGTGCCCGAGCGAACGCCCGAGAAGCGCCCGGCCGAATAGCTGGCGACCGCGGCCGGGCGCCAGAACCACTCTTCGAGGAAGTGGTCCGTCAGGTTCTTGAGGCCGGGTTGCGGGCCCCAGTTGTATTCGCCGGTCACGAAGACGAAGGCGTCGGCATTGCGGATCTTTTCGGCCAGGGCCTCCATGGGCGCCGGCGCGCTGCCTTTCGGGTATTCCTTGTACATGCGGTCGAGCATGGGCAGACCGACTTGCATGGCGTCGACCAGTTCGGCCTCGGCGCCCCGCGCCCGGAGGCCGGCGACCAGGTAGTCGGCCAGGCGGATGCCCATCCGGTCCGAACGGTACGAGCCGTAGAACACCAGGATCTTGTCACTCATTGCGTCTTCCCCGTTGTCTTCATGAATCGGTGCCGGCTTCGGCCCGCCGGCGAAGCAGGTCGGTGAACAGCCGATGCTCGCACGCCGGGTCGGAGCACTTTTCGCACGACCAGGCGGCCGCGCTGCGGCTTGGCTCCGCGCTGCCGAGGCCGAGCGCCCGAAGGGCGCTGGCGAGGCGCTCGGGCCCGCGGCCGTGAACGACGGCGAAAGGCAGTCGGGCCGCGGCCAGCGCAGCGCGCAGCAGCGCGTCCGCCTGCTCCCGTCGCTGCAGGGTTTCGGCGTCGGCCACAGGGAGATCCAGCCCCATCAGCAGCGTGAAGGCGCAACCGCGCGGCAGCGCCATGGGGATCGACGGGCCGTCGACGACCGCGATGCCTCGCTGTCGCAGCCGTTGCGCGAGCGCATCCGCCAGCGCTGTCTTGCCGGTGCCGTCGGCGCCGATCAGGGCGATCGTGCTGCCTGCGGGGAGGTTGGGCGTCATGCGGTCGGCCGCGCCGGCCCTCAGTGCGTGATCTGTACGAACACTTCGTTGGGCTTGACCATGCCGAGCTCCTGGCGGGCCCGCTCCTCGACCATCTCGAGCCCTTCCTTGAGGTCGTTGACCTCGGCGGAGAGCCGCTCGTTGTTGATCGCCGCCTTGGCGTTGGCCTCCTTCTGGTCGGCCAGCTTCTCTTGCAGCTGCGCCACGTCGCGCACGCTGCCGCGCCCGGTCCAGAGCTGCCACTGAAGGATCAGCAGCAGCAGGACCAGGATGATCGGTACGATGCGTGAGCGCATGGCGCCGGTCCGCCGGAGGATCAGCGCAGGTTGTAGAAGGCGCCGCGGCCCGGGTACGAAGCGACATCACCGAGGTCTTCCTCGATGCGCAGCAGCTGGTTGTACTTGGCGATGCGGTCCGAACGCGACAGCGAGCCGGTCTTGATCTGGCCGGCATTGGTGCCCACCGCGATGTCGGCGATGGTGCTGTCCTCGGTCTCGCCCGAGCGGTGGCTGATGACGGCGGTGTAGCCGGCGCGCTTGGCCATCTCGATCGCGGCGAAGGTCTCGGTCAGGGTGCCGATCTGGTTGATCTTGATCAGGATCGAGTTGGCGATGCCCTTGTCGATGCCCTCTTGCAGGATCTTGGTGTTGGTGACGAACAGGTCGTCGCCGACCAGCTGCACGCGCTTGCCGAGGCGCTCGGTCAGGTGCTTCCAGCCGTCCCAGTCGCCTTCGTGCATGCCGTCTTCGATGCTGATGATCGGGTACTTGTCGACCCAGCTTGCGAGCATGTCGGTCCAGCTCTCGGCCGTGAGGCTGAGGTTCTCGCCGGCCAGCACGTACTTGCCGTCCTTGTAGAACTCGCTGGCCGCGCAGTCGAGGCCCAGGGCGATTTGCTCGCCGGCCACATAGCCGGCCTTGTCGATGGCCTCGAGGATCAGCTGGATGGCCGCCTCGTGGCTTTCGACGCTGGGGGCGAAGCCGCCTTCGTCGCCGACCGCCGTGCTGATGCCGCGGTCGCCGAGGATCTTCTTGAGCGCATGGAACACCTCGGCGCCATAGCGCACCGATTCGCGGAAGCTCTTGGCGCCCACGGGGATGATCATGAACTCCTGCAGGTCGAGGCTGTTGTTGGCGTGGGCGCCGCCGTTGATGACGTTCATCATCGGCACCGGCAGCTGCATGCCGCCCATGCCGCCGAAATAGCGGTACAGCGGCAGGCCGGATTCTTCGGCCGCGGCGCGGGCCACGGCCATCGACACCGCGAGGGTGGCGTTGGCGCCCAGGCGGGCCTTGTTCTCGGTGCCGTCGAGGTCGAGCAGCGTGCGGTCCAGGAAGGCCTGCTCGCTGGCGTCCAGGCCGAGCACCGACTCGGAGATCTCGGTGTTGATGTTCTCGACCGCCTTGAGGACGCCCTTGCCCAGGTAGCGGCCCTTGTCGCCGTCGCGCAGCTCGATCGCTTCGCGCGAGCCGGTCGATGCGCCCGAGGGCACGGCCGCGCGGCCCATGGTGCCCGATTCGAGCAGCACGTCGCATTCGACGGTGGGGTTGCCGCGGCTGTCGAGGATTTCGCGCCCGACGATGTCTACGATTGCACTCATCTTTGCTCTTTCTCTAGGTTCAGATACCTTGGACGACGATCATGCGCATGATCGCCGCGCCCTGACGCGCCGCGCGCGCCTTGCCGTACTCGGGCGAGTCGTTGAATTTCTTCGCTTGCTCGACGCTCGGAAACTTGAGGATCACGATGCGCTCGGGATGCCAGTCGCCCTCGAGCACCTCGACCTGGCCGCCGCGCACGCAGACTTCGGCGCCATGGACCTTCATGGCTTCGGAGGACCACTTCTTGTAGTCCTCGTATTGCGTCGGGTTGGTCACCTCGACGTTGGCGATGATGTAAGCACTGCTCATTGTTGGAAGATGTCCTCCAGGAATGCGTTTTTCTTGGTGACGCGGTCGAGCGCCAGCAGCGTCTCGAGCAGCGCCTTCATGTGCTTGAGCGGCACGGCGTTGGGGCCGTCGCTCAGCGCCTTGGCGGGATCCGGATGGGTCTCCATGAAGAGTCCCGCGACGCCGACCGCGACCGCGGCCCGCGACAGCACAGGCACCATCTCGCGCTGGCCGCCCGAGCTGGTGCCCTGGCCGCCCGGCAGCTGCACCGAGTGCGTGGCATCGAACACCACCGGGGCGCCGGTCTCGCGCATGATCGCCAGCGAGCGCATGTCCGACACCAGGTTGTTGTAGCCGAAGCTGGCGCCGCGTTCGCAGGCCGTGAAGCTGTCTTCGGGCAGGCCCTTTTCCTTGGCGGCCGCGCGCGCCTTGTCGATGACATTCTTCATGTCGTGCGGCGCGAGGAACTGGCCCTTCTTGATGTTGACCGGCTTGCCCGACTGCGCCACTGCGCGGATGAAGTCGGTCTGGCGGCACAGGAAGGCCGGCGTCTGCAGCACATCGACCACCTTCGCCGCCGCCGTGATGTCTTCTTCGGTGTGGACGTCGGTCAGCACCGGCAGGCCGAGTTCGCGCTTGACCTTGGCCAGGATCTCGAGGCCCTTGTCGCGGCCCGGGCCGCGGAAGCTGGTGCCCGACGAGCGGTTGGCCTTGTCGAAGCTGCTCTTGAAGATGAACGGGATGCCGAGCGCGGCGGTGATCTCCTTGAGCGTGCCGGCCGTATCCATCTGAAGCTGCTCGGACTCGACGACGCAGGGTCCCGCGATCAGGAAGAAGGGCTTGTCCAACCCGATGTCGAATCCGCAGAGTTTCATACGACCCCCTCGCTGGTCACTTCGTGTACTGCGCTGCCCCCCGAGGGGGTGCGAGCTTGCTTGGGGCGGCCCTGCGCTGCGCTCATGCGACCACCTTCAGTGCCTTCTTGTCCGCGCCTTGATGCTCGAGCGCCGCGGCGATGAATGCATTGAACAACGGATGACCGCCCCAGGGCGTGGACTTGAACTCGGGGTGGAACTGCACGCCCATGAACCAGGGGTGCACGTCGTTCGGCAACTCGACGATCTCGGTCAGGTGCTCGCGCTGGGTCAGCGCCGAGATCACCAGGCCGGCGCGACGCAGCTCGTCCAGGTAGTTGACGTTGGCCTCGTAGCGATGGCGGTGGCGCTCGGTCACGACGTCGCCGTAGATGCTGTGGGCCAGCGTGCCGGGCGCGACATCGGAGCTCTGCGCGCCCAGGCGCATGGTGCCGCCCAGGTCGGACTTCTCGTCGCGGGTCTTGACCGTGCCGTCGTTGTCCTTCCACTCGGTGATCAGGGCGATCACGGGGGTCGGGGTCTCGGGGTCGAATTCGGTGCTGTTGGCGCCCTTGAGTCCGGCCACGTTGCGTGCGTATTCGATGGTCGCGACCTGCATGCCCAGGCAGATGCCCAGGTAGGGCACTTTGGTCTCGCGGGCGAAGCGGGCGGCAGCGATCTTGCCCTCGACGCCGCGCTGGCCGAAACCGCCCGGCACCAGGATGGCGTCGTACTTGCCGAGCCGGGCCACGTCTTGCGGCGTGATGGTCTCGGAGTCGATGTAGTCGATCTTGACGCGGGCATGGTTCTTCATGCCGGCGTGGCGCAGCGCCTCGTTGAGCGACTTGTAGCTGTCCGACAGGTCGACGTACTTGCCGACCATCGCGATGGTGACTTCCTTCTTCGGGTGCTCGACCTCGTAGACCAGGTCGTCCCAGCGCTTGAGCTTGGCCGGCGGCGTGTTGATGCGCAGCTTGTCGCAGATGAGCCCGTCGAGGCCCTGCTCGTGCAGCATGCGCGGCACCTTGTAGATGGTGTCGACGTCCCACATCGAGATCACGCCCCATTCGGGCACGTTCGAGAACAGCGAGATCTTGGCCCGCTCGTCGTCGGGGATCGGGCGGTCGGCGCGGCACAGCAGGGCGTCGGCCTGGATGCCGATGGCACGCAGCTCCTTGGCCGTGTGCTGGGTCGGCTTGGTCTTGAGCTCGCCGGCCGCGGCGATCCACGGCACGTAGCTCAGGTGCACGAAGGCCGAGTTGTTCGGGCCCATGCGCAGGCTCATCTGGCGCACCGCCTCGAGGAAGGGCAGCGACTCGATGTCGCCGACCGTGCCGCCGATCTCGACGATCGCGACGTCGACCTCGTGGGCGGTGCCGATGCCGGCACCGCGCTTGACGTACTCCTGGATCTCGTTGGTGATGTGCGGGATCACCTGCACCGTCTTGCCGAGGTAGTCGCCGCGGCGCTCTTTCTCGAGCACGGACTTGTAGATCTGGCCGGTGGTGAAATTGTTGGCACGGCGCATGCGCGTCGTGATGAAGCGCTCGTAGTGGCCGAGGTCGAGGTCGGTTTCGGCGCCGTCGTCGGTGACGAACACCTCGCCATGCTGGAACGGCGACATCGTGCCGGGGTCGACATTGATGTACGGATCGAGCTTGATGAGGGTGACTTTGAGGCCGCGCGATTCAAGGATGGCGGCGAGCGAGGCGGAGGCGATTCCCTTGCCCAGGGAAGACACCACACCGCCGGTGACGAAGACGAATTTGGTCATGCCAGTTCCGGACGCAGATCCGGGAAGTGGGAAATAGGGATTATAGGTGGCGCCCCGTGCCCCCGGCCGGCGCAGGGCCGCCCCAAGCGGCCGACCCCCTTGGGGGGCAGCAAGTCACGCAGTGACGCAGCCAGGGGGCGACAGATACACTGCCGGCCATGGAAGAACTTGGCGGAAAACACATCGTTCTGGGGCTCACGGGGGGCATCGCCTGCTACAAGTCGGCCGAGTTGTGCCGGCTGCTGGTCAAGGCCGGCGCCACGGTGCAGGTGGTCATGACCGAGGCGGCGGAGCAGTTCATCACGCCGGTCACGATGCAGGCGCTCTCGGGGCGCCCGGTCTACGGCTCGCAGTGGGATGCGCGCGAACCCAACAACATGCCGCACATCAACCTGAGCCGCGAGGCCGATGCGATCCTGCTGGCGCCCGCCAGTGCCGATTTCATCGCCCGCCTGGTGCAGGGGCGCTCGGACGAACTGCTGAGCCTGCTGTGCCTCGCACGGCCGGCCGAGCGGGTGCCGCTCTTGATCGCTCCGGCCATGAACCGGGAGATGTGGGTTCATCCCGCGACCCAGCGCAATCTGCGCCAAGTCGATGCAGACGGCGCGCGCGTGCTCGGCGTCGGCAACGGCTGGCAGGCCTGCGGCGAGACCGGCGACGGCCGCATGCTGGAGGCACAGCAGTTGCTCGAGGAAGTGATCTCGCAATTCCAGCCCAAGGTGCTGGCCGGCCAGCAGGTCGTGGTCACCGCCGGGCCGACCTTCGAGGCGCTCGATCCGATCCGCGGCATCACCAACCATTCGTCCGGGAAGATGGGCTTCGCCATCGCCCGGGCCGCGCACGATGCCGGCGCCGAGGTCACGCTGGTGGCTGGCCCGGTGCACCTGCCGACGCCGCGCGGCGTGCGCCGGGTCGACGTTCAATCGGCCCGAGACATGCTCGACGCCACGCTGCAGGCCACGCAATCGGCTTCGGTCTTCGTCGCCACCGCGGCGGTCGCCGACTGGCGCCCGGCGTCGCACAGCGCGCAGAAGATCAAGAAGGACGGCAGCGGCAAGCCGCCGGTGCTGCATTTCGTCGAGAACGACGACATCCTGCTGACCGTGGCCCAGGGCGCACGCGCCAAGGCCGGCCAGCTGTTCTGCGTCGGCTTCGCCGCCGAGAGCGAGAATCTCGAGGCCCATGCCAAGGCCAAGCGCGAACGCAAGGGCATCCCGCTCTTGGTCGGCAACATCGGCCCGCTCACCTTCGGCCAGGACGACAACAGCCTGCTGCTGGTCGACGCCCAGGGTGTGCGCGAACTGCCGCGCGCCCCCAAGCTGACGCTGGCGCGCGACCTGGTGGCCGAGATCGCGGCCCGCCTTCCTTCCGCCGGCTCGCGTTGAGCCGGCTCGTTTTCATCTCATGCAACAGGTCACACGAATTGAAAGTCGACGTTCGCATCCTCGATCCCCGCATGCAGGACCAACTGCCCGCCTACGCCACCCCCGGCAGCGCCGGGCTGGACCTGCGGGCCTGCCTCGACGCGCCGGTCACGCTGGAGCCCAATGGCTGGCAACTGGTGGGCACCGGCATCGCCATCCACCTGGCCGACCCGGGTTTCGCGGCGCTGATCCTGCCGCGCTCGGGCTTGGGCCACAAGCACGGCATCGTGCTCGGCAACCTGGTCGGCCTGATCGACAGCGACTACCAGGGCGAGCTGAAGATCAGCGCCTGGAACCGCAGCGACACGCCCTTCGTGCTGCAGCCCATGGAACGGCTGGCGCAACTGGTGATCGTGCCGGTGGTGCAGGCGACGTTCGAGGTGGTGGCCGAGTTCGCGCCCAGCGAGCGGGGCGAGGGCGGCTACGGTTCGACCGGCAAGCATTGACGCCTGCACCGCCTTGTAGGGCGGCGCCTTCAACGATTGGCATTTGTTGCTCACACGTAAAGACCGGAACCGGCCATGGCCGCGGCGCTCCAATCGGCGACGATCGGTTTCAGGTCATCCGGCGCGCCTGTGCCGCGTTGAACAGATAGATTTGCTTGAGGAGCACAACATCATGAAGATCCCATTTCGATTCATTTCCGTCAGCGCTTCGATGCTGGCACTCGCCACCTTGACCGCCTGCGTCGCGCCGGCGCCGGTCTACCAGACCTCCAGCTACCCCTATCAGGCGCCGCAGCCGGTGCAGCAGGGTCCCTATGTGGAATACGGCCGGGTTGCCAACATCGAGGTCGTCCAAAGCCAGAGTGCGGGCGCGGCCCCGAGCGGCGTCGGCGCGGTGGCCGGTGGCGTGGTCGGCGGCGTGCTCGGCCACCAGGTCGGCAGCGGCCGCGGCAACACCGCCGCGACCATTGCCGGTGCCGTGGGCGGTGCCCTGATCGGCAATGCGGTCGAGTCGAACAACAGAGCGCCGCGCGCCTACCAGAGCTATCGTGTCTCGGTCCAGACCGACAACGGCGGCTACCGCGCCTTCGACGTGCCGAGCCCGGGCGACCTGCGCATCGGCGACCGCGTGCGGATCGACAACGGCCAGATCTCCCGCTTCTGAGCGACCGCGCGACCAAGCAGAAAGCCGGGCATGCCCGGCTTTTTGTCGTCCGCAAACAGCTTCAGTGGAGCAGGTCGTTGCCCGGAGCGGAGGGCGGGATCTTGAAGAAGCCGGTGCCTGCGGTGCCGCGGCCGACCTCGTCCTCGGTGGCGTCGCGCACCGATTTCACGGTCATGTCGAGCCGTATCGCGATGCCGGCCAGCGGATGGTTGCCGTCCAGCACCAGGTGCTCGGGGTAGATCTCGCTCACGGTGTAGAGCACGTCCTTGGGCATGTCGGGGTTGACGCCCTTGGGCAGCGCCGCGCCGTCGAAGGTCATGCCTTCTTCGGTTTCGGGCGGGAACAGCGAGCGCGGCTCGAGGAACAGCAACTGGTCGTTGAAGTCCCCGAAGGCCTGTTCGGGTTCGAGCTGCAATTGCACCCGGGCGCCGGGTTCGTGGCCGAGCAGGGCGGCTTCGATGGCATCGAAGAGGTCGCCGCCGCCGACCAGGAACTCCACCGGGTCGTCTAGCACGTCAAGGACTTCGCCCAGCGTATCTTTCAGCGTCCAGGTCAGTCCCACCACGCATTGTTCAGTGATTTCCATTGGACAATTCTCCCATGGAGATTGATCTACCCCTGCCTCTGCTCGGCGGCCTCAGCGCCCGCCAGTTCATGCGACGCCACTGGCAGAAGAAGCCGCTGCTCGTTCGCCAGGCCGTGCCCGGCATGGTGCCACCGATCGCACGGCCCGCGCTGTTCGACCTGGCGGCGCGCGACGAGGTCGAGTCGCGCCTGGTCCGCCATCGCAAGTCCGGCTGGGCCCTGAAACACGGGCCCTTCGCGCGCCGTGCGCTACCGGGCCTGCACCAACCCGGCTGGACCCTGCTGGTGCAAGGCGTCGACCTGCATGATCAGGGGGTTCACGATCTGTTGCAACAGTTCCGTTTCGTGCCCGACGCCCGGCTCGACGATCTGATGATCAGCTACGCCAGCGACGGCGGAGGCGTCGGTCCGCATTTCGACAGCTACGACGTGTTCCTGCTCCAGGCTCAGGGGCGCCGCCGCTGGTCGATCGGCAAACAGCGCGACTTGAGCCTGCAGCCCGGCGTGCCGCTCAAGATCCTCTCGAACTTCGAGGCCGAGCAGAGCTTCGTGCTCGAGCCCGGCGACATGCTCTACCTGCCGCCGCGCTATGCGCACGACGGCGTGGCGGTCGGCGACGACTGCATGACCTGCTCGATCGGCCTGCGCTCGCCGGCTGCCGCTCCGCTCGGGGCCGACCTGTTGGCGCGCATCGCCGAGGCCCATGCCGACGCGCTCCAGGACGAACCGGCGAGGGCCGCCGTGCACTACCGCGACCCCACGCAGGACGCGCTCGCGAACCCGGCCGCGATGCCGCCGGCGCTGCAGGCCTTTGCGCGCGAAGCGGTGCTGGCCGCGGTGCGCGACGGCGAGGTGATCGACCGCGCGCTCGGCGAGTCGATGACCGAGCCGAAGCCGACGGTCTGGTTCGATGCCGGCGAGGCGCCCGGGCAGTGGAACGCCGTCATGCTGGATCGCCGCACCCGCATGCTCTACGACGCGCGCCACCTCTACATCAACGGCGAGAGCTTTCGTGCCGGCGGCCGCGACGCCACGCTGATGCGCAAGCTCGCGGACCAACGTGCACTCGGGCCGCGCGAACTGGCCGGGGCCAGCGACGATGCGCTGGCCCTGCTGAGCGACTGGTGCGAAGCGGGGTGGCTGCATGCCGGATGACGTGACCGCGGTCGACCTGCCCGACGGCGCCTTCGACGGCCGCCGAGCTTTTCATGACCATCTGCAGGCCGCGCTCGGCGCCGCGGCGCGCCAGAACTGGCGTGAGATCGTGCTGTCCGACCCCGACTTCGTCGACTGGCCGCTGGGCGAGCGCAGCACCGTCGAGGCGCTGCAGGCGTGGTCCGCGGCCGGCCGAAGCATGGTCTTGCTGGCGCAGCGTTTCGACATCTTCGCGCGCGAACATGCACGCTTCGTGCACTGGCGGCGCATGTGGAGCCACATCATCGATGCTCGGGCCTGCCAGGGTCCGGGCTTGCCGCCGGTGCCCAGCGCTATCTGGACGCCGGGCTGGTTCCTGCATCGCGTCGACCTCGAACAAGTGCGCGGCACCTGCGGGCGCACGCCCGAGGCGCGGCGCGCACTGCGCGAGCGGATCGACGAATGCCTGCGGCATGCGCGGCCGGCCTTTCCGGCGAGCACGCTGGGCTTGTAAGCCAAAGCCGCGAATCGCACCGGATCGGGGCGCGGGACCGGAGGACAGGTCTAGAATTTTTTCCTTGCTGTCTTCATCCAAAGGAGTCCCCAATGAAGAAGTCCCTGTTGATCGCTGCCCTGATGGCTGCCGCCGCGCTGACGGCCTGCGGAAAGAAGGATGAGCCGCCCGCGGTCGTCGCGCCGGCACCCGTCGTCGTGACGCCGCCGGCCGCGCCGGCACCCGCACCTGCGCCGGCACCGGCGCCCAATGCGCAGTCCGCGCTCGATGCCGCCAATGCGGCGACCGAGGCTGCGAAGAAGAACGCCGAGACGCCACCGGCCAAGCCCTGAGGGCAGGGCGCATTTCGTTGCGGGCCGCCCTCGGGCGGCCTTTTTCATGGGCTCAGAGGTCGAGCCAGGGCGATCCTTCGGCTGCCGTGGCCGTGAGCATCTCGTCGGCGCTGGCGCCCAGCGCCGCCGCCATCGCCTCGCGCACGATGTCGGGCCGGTTGTTCTGCTCGCTCAGGTGCGCCGCCAGCAGGTGGCGCAGGCCACCGTGGTGCACTGCGCGCGCGATGGCGCCGGCAGCGCTGTTCGACAGATGCCCGTAGTTGCCGCCGACACGCTGCTTGAGGAAAGGCGGATAGGCGGAACCGGCCAGCAGGTCGCTGTCGTGGTTGAACTCCAGCAGCAGGGCATCCAGGCCCATCAGGCGGGCCAGCACGTGCGGGGTGGCATGGCCGAGGTCGGTGAGCACGCCGAGGTGGCGCGCGCCGTCGGTGCAGCGCAGCTGCAGCGGCTCGCGCGCGTCGTGCGGCACCGTGAAGGGCTGGATGCAGAGGTCGCCGACCTCGATGTCGATGCCGTCGCGCGCCAGCTGCAGCAGGCCCTCGTAGTCGTGCCCGCCGGTCGCCAGCCAGGTGCCTTCGCTCATCCACACGGGGATCCGCTCACGGCGCGACAAGGCCCGCGCGCAGCCGATGTGGTCGCCATGCTCGTGGGTGATGAAGACGGCGTCGATGTCGGCGGCCGCGAGGCCGGCGGCGGCCAGCCGCGCGTCGAGGTGGCGCAGCGCGAAGCCGCAGTCGATCAGCAGCCGCGTGACGCGGCCGCCGCTCGTCGCCTCGACCAGCGTGGCGTTGCCGGTGCTGCCGCTGCCCAGACTGCGGAAGCGCAGCATCGGGTCCGGCTTACTTCAGGTCGTCGGCGATGACCTGCACGATGCGCTGCGCATTGGCCGTGCTGTCCGGCGCGCCGGCTTCGTTCAGCACCGAGACCGTGCTGGTTTCGCCCTGGCCCTTGACCAGGATGCGGAACTTGAGCGGCGCCTCGGTCTTGCCCGAGCTGAACAGCTTGGAGAAGAAGCTCGGGTCCGACTTGTTCGGATTCGGCGGCACGTAGCGCACGAAGTAGGTGCCGGCGGTGCGGTCGCGGTCTTCGACCGTGAAGCCGGTGCGGTCGAGCGCCAGGCCGACGCGGCGCCATGCGCGCTCGAAGTTGTCGTTGATCTGCACCATCGGCTGGCCGCCGACATTGGCGACCTTGGCGGTCTGCGGCGCGGCGCCGGCGGCGGCGATGACCTTCGACTGTTCTTGCGAGACGCCGAGCTTGACCATCAGGCGGCGCAGGAATTCGGCTTCGAGTTCGGGGTCGCTGGCGCGCGGCTGCCAGACCGTCTGGTCCTTGCGCGAGCTGCTGTAGACCTCTTCCATGCCGCGGTGGCTGATGAAGATCTCGGTGCCGTTGGGGGTGCGTTCGAGGCGGGTGCGGAAGCGGTCGAGTTCACCGGTCGAGTAGAGCGAGTCCATGAGCTTGCCGATGGTGCCGCGGATGATGTCCTGCGGCAGCTTGGCGCGGTTCTCGGCCCAGTCGGTTTCCATGATGCCGAGATTGCGCTGGTCGGTGGTCAGCAGGAAGCCGCTTTCTTGCCAGAAGTCGCGCACCGGTTCCCAGAGCTGGTCGGCCGGGCGGTTGATGACCAGCCAGCGCTGCGTGCCGGCGCGCTCCATCTTGACGTCGCCGACCGAGCTGACCGCGGTCGGCAGGCCGGGCGCATTGGCCAGGCCGGCCTGGTAGGCGTTGGCCGTGACCGCGCCGCCCGGCACTGCGTAGCGGTTGTCTCGCGACAGCTGGGTGAGATCGGGCGGGACTTCGAGCGTCGGGGCCTTGCCGGCGCTCTTGTAGTCGATTTTTTCGCTCTCGAGGGCCGAGCAGGCGGCGAGACCGGCGACCAGGGCCAGCAATGCGAATCGCGAAATTGTTTTCAACGTCTACTTCCTTTTGGAATGTTGAGCTCTATCGGTGGGCACGCGCCCGCTCTCTCTGAGCGGGCTCCGGGCAAAAGGTTGCCGGCGTCCGCGAACGCCGGCTTGTAAAGGTGGGGTCAATCCTTGAGCAGGCCGCTGGCGCGCAGCGCGGCTTCGACCGCCGGCCGGCCGCCTTCGGCGAGTTCGGTGAGCGGCAGCCGCAGCGCGCCGCCGCACAGCCCCAGCCGTGCCATCGCCCACTTGACGGGAATCGGATTCGGTTCGACGAACAGGTTGCGGTGCAGCGGCATCAGTTCGAACTGGATCTGCATGGCCCGCCGGACGTCGCCGGCGATCGCCGCGACGCACAGCTCGTGCATCTTGCGCGGCGCGACGTTGGCGGTGACGCTGATGTTGCCCTGGCCGCCGCACAGCATCAGCGCGACCGCGGTCGGGTCGTCACCGGAATAGACGGCGAAATTCTTCGGCAGTTCGCGGATCAGCCACTGGGCCCGTTCGATGTTGCCGGTGGCTTCCTTGATGCCGATGATGCCGGGCACCTGCGCCAGACGCAGCACGGTGTCGTGCGCCATGTCCGCGACGGTCCGCCCGGGCACGTTGTAGAGCACCGTCGGCAGGTCGCCCACCGCTTCGGCGATCGCCTTGAAGTGCTGGTACTGGCCTTCCTGGGTCGGCTTGTTGTAGTAGGGCACGACCTGGAGCTGGCAATCGGCGCCCACGCCGCGGGCGTATTTGGCGAGCTCGATCGCTTCCTTGGTGGAGTTCGCGCCGCAGCCGGCCATCACGGGCACGCGGCCGCGCGCCTGCTCGACCGAGACGCGGATGATCTCGCAGTGCTCTTCGACGTCGACCGTCGGCGATTCGCCGGTGGTGCCGACGACGCCGAGACAATCGGTGCCTTCGTCGATGTGCCAGTCGATCAGCCGGCGCAGGGCGGGATAGTCGACACTGCCGTCGTCATGCATCGGCGTGACGAGCGCAACGATGCTACCTGTCAGTTGCTCCAAGGGAATCTCTTTGTGGGTTGCCCGAAAAGCAGCCATTCTACTGACCTGGGCCCGTCCTCCGGTACGGGCGGGCCCCGCTAGGGGGCTTGGAGGAGATGTCGGGGCGGCATTGCAGAGGCGGCCTGCGGGCGGACGGCGGCGATCCGCTGGACGAAACGCTCGGGATCGCACAGGAAGCCGTCCTCGTACGCCACCACCCGCAGCCCGGCGCAGGCGGCCGGCAATTCGCCGGGCTGGAGCAGGAAATCGGGCCGGGAGGGCTTTCCCACCTGCTCGTTGCCCGCGGCGAAGGTTTCATAGAGCAAAACGCCGCCGGGCGCGACCGCCGCGACGATGTCCGCCAGTCGCGGGCGCCAGAGGTAGTTGGTGACGACCACCGCGCCGAAGCGCTGGCCCTCGAAAGGCCAGGGCCCCGACTCGATGTCGGCCAGCACGGCATGGCCGAAGGCCGCCGCGGCATCGACCGCATCCGGCGACCGGTCGACGCCGGTCACCGCATGGCCCCGTTCGGCGAACCAGCGCATGTGGCGGCCGCTGCCGCAGGCCACGTCGAGCACGCCGGCGCCGGGCGCCAGCAGGTGAGACCAGCGGACGATCCAGGGCGAGGGGGTGAGGCTGGCGTGATTCAAAAGCAGGCCCAGATCTGGTCGACCAGCGTGACCAGGAAGGTCGGGCGCACATAGAGCGCGAAGACGCCGGCCAGCGCCAGCGCAGCGGCGCCCAGCCAGGCGGCATGGACCAGACGATCGCGGGTGGACCTGGACATGGCTCAGGCGGGCTGGAGCCGGGGCCGCGCGATCGCGCTTTCCTTGACCGGCAGGTTGACCAGCGCCGCCATGACGCCGAACGCGATCGCGAGGTACCAGACCAGGTTGTAGCTGCCCAGGCGGTCGTACAGGTAGCCGCCGAGCCAGACGCCGAGGAAGGAGCCGACCTGGTGGCTCAGGAAGACGAAGCCGCCCAGCATCGAGAGGTGGGCGACACCGAAGATCTGGGCCACGATGCCGCTGGTCAACGGCACGGTCGAGAGCCACAGGAAGCCCATCGCCGCGGCGAACACATAGACCGTGAGCGGCGACAGCGGCACCAGCAGGAACAGCGCGATGGCTGCTGCCCGGCTCAGATAGATGGCCGCCAGCAGCTTGCGCTTGGCCAGCCGGGCGCCGAGCGCGCCGGCGGTGTAGGTGCCGAAGATGTTGAACAGGCCGATCAGGGCCAGCGCGTAGCTGGCGACCTCGGGCGAGAGCCCCTTGTCGCGCAGGTAGCTCGGCATGTGGATGCCGATGAACGCCAGCTGGAAGCCGCAGACGAAGTAGCCCGCCATCAGCAGCACGAAGCTCGGGTATTTGAAGGCTTCCTGCACCGCCTGCAGGATGGTCTGGTCGCGCTTGCCGCTGGCGGCGGCGAGCCGCGGCTCGCGCAGGGAGAAGGCCAGCGGGATGATCAGCAGCGCCAGGGCCGCCAGCGCCAGCAGGGCGGTCTGCCAGCCGAGCCGGGCGATCAGCTGGCCCTCGACCGGCACCATGAGGAACTGGCCGAAGGAGCCGGCCGCGGCCGCGACGCCCATCGCCCAGGAGCGGCGCTCGGCCGGGATCTGGCGCCCGATGACGCCGTAGATCACCGCGTAGGTGGTACCGGCCTGGGCGGCGCCGATCAGGACGCCGGCGGTCAGGGCGAACATCAGCGGCGTGTGCGAGAGCGCCATGCCGGCCAGCCCCAGCGCATAGAAGACGGCACCGGCGACCATGACCTTGAGCGCGCCGAACTTGTCGGCCAGCATGCCGGCGAAGACGCCGACGATGCCCCATGAAAGGTTCTGGATCGCGAGCGCCAGCGAGAAGGCCTGGCGGGTCCAGCCCTGGTCCTGGGTGATCGGTTGCAGCCACAGCCCGAAGCCATGGCGAACGCCCATCGACAGGGTGACGATGAGGGCGCCGCAGATGAGCACCCGCTGGATGCTGAGCGGCTGGGAAGTGGTTGTCATGGCAGAAAATGTACCCAAAAGCCGTGAGCGGCGTCGGCGACCCGGGGACCGGGATTGTTGATATTTTTGGCCCTATTTGATGCGGGCGGCGCGGATGGCGGTGGGCGGGCCGAAACCAAGGCCTGGTCCGCCGCCGGGCCGCCCCAAGGCGGACCGCACCCCCTCGGGGGGCAGCGACCCACRCGAAGTGGGGGAGCGTGGGGGCCTGGTCCGCCGCCGGGCCGCCCCAAGGCGGACCGCACCCCTCGGGGGGCAGCGACCCACGCGAAGTGGGGGAGCGTGGGGGCCTGGTCCGCCGCCGGGCCGCCCCAAGGCGG